>CANCTD010000141.1 GCA_947380945.1 Comamonadaceae bacterium | reverse complement strand
GACGCAATCAGCCCCCAGACGAAATCCTTGTGCTCCACGAACAACATGGGGCCGGGCTGCAAGCCCCAGATCATCAGTCCGCCCAATAGCACCGCCGCAGTGGGCGAGCCCGGAATACCCAGGGTCAACATGGGCAACAGCGCCGAAGTGCCGGCCGCATGCGCGGCGGTTTCTGGCGCCAGCACGCCTTCTATCTGACCCTTGCCGAATGACTCCGGCTCTTTGGACATGCGCTGGGCGATACCGTAGCTCATGAAGGATGCGGGCGTTGCACCGCCGGGCGTGATGCCCATCCAGCAGCCGATGGCGGTGGAGCGTAAAAAAGTCAACCAGTACTGCGGCAGCGTCTTCCAGGTTTCCCACACCACTTTGGGGTTGAGTTTGGCCGACTTGCCCTTAAAGGCCAGGCCCTCTTCCATGGTGAGGAGGATTTCACCGATGCCGAACAGTCCAATCACGGCGATGAGGAAGTCAAAGCCTTTGAGCAGCACCGGAAAACCGTAAGTCATTCGGAGTTGCCCAGTGACCGTATCCATACCCACGGCTGCCAGCGCAAAGCCCAGCATCATGGCCACAATGACCTTGGTCGGCGGCTCCTTGCTCATGCCCACAAAACTGCAAAAAGTCAGCAGCTGAACTGCGAAGTACTCGGCTGGCCCGAAGTTCAGCGCAAACTTGGCCAGCACCGGTGCCAGAAAGGTGATGAGCGCGACCGCGAAAAACGCGCCGATAAACGATGAAGTGAAAGCCGCTGTCAGCGCCTGAGCCGCCTTGCCCTGTTGGGCCATGGGGTAGCCGTCAAAAGTCGTGGCAACCGACCAGGGTTCCCCCGGAATGTTGAACAAAATCGAGGTGATGGCACCGCCGAACAATGCACCCCAGTAAATACAGGACAGCATGATGATGGCCGATGTCGGGTCCATCGAGAAGGTCAGCGGCAGCAAAATCGCAATGCCATTGGCCCCGCCCAAACCGGGTAAGACGCCAATCAGGACGCCCAGCGTGATGCCGATCAGCATGTACAGAATGTTGGGCAGCGTCAGCGCGACGGCAAAGCCGCCGAATAGGTTGTTGACTTCTTCCATTAGAACCCCAGCAAGTTTTCAATCGGGCCTTTGGGCAGGGGCACCAGAAACCATTTCTCGAAGACCAGGAAAAACACCAGCGGAACCCCGATCGAAACACCGAGGGTCAAAGGCCATGCAAAGCCACCATGGCGCCGCATGAAATAGCCGATTAGCAGTGCCGATGGCAGGTAAATGCCCAGGTAGACCATGGCGACAACGTAAATCACCATGGGCACCAGCATCTGAAACACCGGTACCAGTTCCTCGCGGGTCGCGAACACGGCTTTTGCAGCGCCCCATTTCAGCAGCGTACGCAACACGATCAGGCCGCTGCTCGCTAGCAGGATCAGGCCGACGTAGAAGGGGAAATAGCCTGCTTGCGGGCCTTCGTCGCCCCAACCCGTGCCCACGCGCATGCTGTCGCTGATCACCAGAGCGGCAAGCCCCATGATGATCAAGCCGACAACGAGTTCAGGGCCGCGTGTCAGGGTGACAGGGGAGCCTTCGCGGTCGCCCCCCTCCTGGTGGTTTGGACTTGTCATGGTGTGAGCGCCTGTGGGTGGCGGATCAATTGGCCAGGAAACCGGCTTCCTTCATCAGGTCGCGGTGCTGTTGTTCTGTTTTGCCCAACCAGTCCACAAACTCTTTGCCTGACAAATTGGTCTGCTTGAACGCGCCTTCTTCCATAAACGCCTTCCACTCCGGCAAAGCGCGCACTTTCTGGAACAGGTCGAGGTAGTACTTAACCTGGTCTTCGGTAGCGCCGGGTGGCATAAAAATGCCGCGCAGCATGAGGTAGTCCACCGGCAGTCCTGCGGACTCGCAGGTCGGAATGTCACTCCAGGCCTGGCTGGCCGTTATCTTGTTCTTGTAGGGCAGGCGTTCTTTGTCGAACACACACAGCGGACGCAGGGCACCCGAACGCCAGTGGTTATCGGCCTCAATCGGGTTGTTCACCGTGGAATCAATGTGCTTGCCCACCAGCTGCACCGCCACATCGCCTCCGCCTTTGAGCGGGATGTAAATCAATTTTTTGCCTATGCTTTTTTCCAGTAGCACGGTGATGATCTGGTCTTCCTGCTTGGAGCCGGTTCCGCCCATTTTGAAGGTCTTGTCGGGTGAGGCTTTGATTGCTGCCACGTAATCCGCCGTGGTTTTGTACGGTGTGTCGGCGTGGACCCACAGCACAAACTGGTCCAGCGCCAGCATGGACACGGGCGTCAGGTCACGCCAGGAAAAAGGCACGCCGGTGGCCAGGGGCGTGGTGAACAGGTTGGAGAGTGTGATGATGATTTTGTGGGGGTTGCCCTTGTCACCCTTGACATCGAGAAAGCCTTCAGCGCCTGCGCCGCCGGATTTGTTCACCACGATGATGGGCTGCGCGGTGAGCTTGTTTTTGGCGGCAACGCCTTGGATAAAACGCGCCATCTGGTCGGCACCGCCACCGGTTCCCGCGGGCACCACAAATTCAATCGGTTTGCTTGGTTCCCACGCCACAGCCGGTGCGACCACCGCAGCCAAGGCCAGTGCTACAGCGCCTTGGGCGGCGCGAACCATTGATGCCAGTTTCATGCTGTCTCCTTTGTGGTGAATGATTCCGTTGCTACAAGGCCCAGTACCTATTCCAGTTTGCCGCCTACGGCCAATCCATGGGCGCGCGCAAAGTCGGCAGCACCCATTTTTTTGCCATCTTCGGCGCGCAATTTCAGTATTTCAATTTGCCCGCTTTGCGATGTGACAAAAATCGAATGCTCACCAATATGGGTGATCTCGCCGGGTTTACCCTTGCTGTCACCATAACGGCCAATGCGGTGTTTGCGGCAGTCAAACACAAAGACCTTGCTGCCATTCAGCTTGGTCCATGCGCCGGGTGCCGGGTTGCAGGCGCGTACCAGGTCATAGACCACGTCCACGTGGTTGGCCCAGTGAATTTGCGACTCCGCTGCCTGGAACCAACCCTCGTAGCTGGCTTGCGACTCATCCTGCTCCACGGTCTGGTAGCGTCCCGCCACCACCGCGTCGGCCGCCTCCAGCAAAGCCGCCACACCCATGGGAAACAGCTTGTTGAAATACAACTCGCCCAGGGTTTCGTCGGGACCGATGTCACAGGTTTTTTGCAGAATCACCAAGCCTTCATCCAAACCGTCACTAGGGCGGAAGATGGTCAGACCGGTCTGCTTTTCGCCGCGCGCCATTGCCCAGTTGATGGCCGAAGGCCCACGGTACTTGGGCAGCAGGGAAGGGTGATACTGGATGGTGCCATGCTTGGGGATATTCAGCAGCGACTGCGGCGCAAATTGCACCACATAGGCCATCACGCCGATGTCCGGCTGCAGACTGTGCATGGCGTCGTGCGCGGCCTGGTCGGTGAGCTTGTCCAGTTGCAACACGTTGAGGCCGCGCGCCTGCGCCTCTACACGCAGCGCATCGGGTTTGGTACCCGGTTTTTCCGGGCGGCAGAACACGCCCACCACCTCGTCACCGCGCGCCAGAAAGGCTTCGAGCGCGGCCTTGCCGAAATCCTGCTGACCGATCAAAACGATTTTCATGGTGTTGGCGTGCCTTGTCTGTTTTAGATGACTTTGGCTTCGCGCAGACTGCCGATTTCCACGCTCGAATAACCCAGTTGCGCCAGCACTTCTTCGGTATGTTCACCCAGCAGCGGCGAACGCTTGACCTCGGTAATGCTGTCAGACATCTTGATCGGGTTGCCCACCGTGAGGTATTTGCCGCGCTCGGGATGGTCCACTTCGACCACGGTGCCGGTGGCACGCAGCGAAGGCTCCTCGGCGATTTCCTTCATGGACAAAATCGGGCCGCAGGGAATGTCGAACTGGTTCAGGATGTCCATGGCCTCGAACTTGGTCTTGGTCATGGTCCATTCCTCGATGCGCGCAAAAATTTGCTTCAGGTGCGGCAAACGCTTGGGTGGCGTGGCGTAGTCGGGGTGGGTGATCCAGTCTTCCTGCCCTATGACTTTGCAAACCGCAGGCCATACCGCAGCCTGGGTGATGAAATAAATATAGGCATTGGGATCGGTTTCCCAGCCCTTGCACTTCAGAATGGAGCCGGGTTGGCCGCCACCCGACGCATTGCCCGCACGCGGCACCGAATCGCCAAACGGCGTGTCCGGGTACTGAGGGTACTCGTTCATGGTCCCGGTGCGTTCCAGGCGTTGCTGGTCACGCAACTTGACGCGGCATAAATTCAGCACCGCGTCCTGCATAGGCGCCAGCACCTTCTGGCCGCGCCCGCTGCTGTTGCGCTGGTAGAGCGCCGCCACAATGCCCAAGGCCAGGTGCAAGCCGGTGCCCGAGTCGCCGATTTGCGCGCCGGTCACCAGGGGTGGGCCGTCGTCAAAGCCGGTAGTCGAGGCCGCGCCGCCTGCGCACTGCGCCACGTTTTCATAGACCTTGCAGTCTTCGTATTTGCCCGGGCCAAAGCCTTTGACCGAGGCCACGATCATGCGTGGGTTCAGTTCCTGGATGCGTTCCCAGGTGAAGCCCATGCGGTCCAATGCGCCGGGCGCGAAGTTCTCGACCAGTACGTCGCAGGTCTTGATCAGCCGGTCCAGCACCTCTTTGCCCTTGGGATCTTTGGTGTTCACCGTGATCGAGCGCTTGTTGTGGTTCAGCATGGTGAAGTACAGGCTGTCCACGCCGGGGATGTCGCGCAACTGGCCACGGGTGGCGTCACCTTCGCCGGCTTTTTCCACCTTGATCACGTCAGCGCCAAACCAGGCCAGCAGCTGCGTGCAGGTCGGCCCGGATTGGACGTGGGTGAAGTCAAGAATGCGAACGCCGTCTAATGCCTTGCTCATAAATCAGTTTTCCTCAAGAGTGCTGTGAATTACTTTTTCGCGGTTTGCGGGTTCAGCATGGTAATGCGTCCGCTCTCGGTGCCTGCGGTCTCGTCGATGATGGCGTTGATCAGCGTGGGCTTGCCGCTGGCCACCGCCTCGCGCATGGCCGCGCCCAATTCGGCCGGGGTGGACGCTACGACACCCACGCCGCCGAAGGCCTGCATCATCATTTCGTAGCGCGCGCCTTTCACAAAAACAGTGGGGGCCACATCCGCGCCGCCCGAGCCGTTCACATCGGTGCCACGGTACACACCGTTGTTGTTAAAGACCACCACGCAGACCGGCAGGTGGTAGCGGCAAATCGTCTCGACCTCCATGCCACTGAAGCCGAAGGCGCTGTCACCCTCGATCGCAATCACCG
>CANCTD010000140.1 GCA_947380945.1 Comamonadaceae bacterium | reverse complement strand
CGCCCGGCCACTGCGCATGCGGCGTGCTGCGGCCATAGCCGTGGAGGTCGCGGGGGTAGCTGGCGCTGCTGTCGTAGTGTCCGGGGGCTGGCATGGTGGGCAGGTTCCTGGCAAAAAGCGGAAAGTCGGTGGGGAACATTGTCACCGACCCAACAGCTTAACGCGCCACCGCCCCAATACTTGCGCATCATTAGGAACGCAAAAAGCACCCGGACTGCGCGTATCCCGGGTGCTTGTCAAGCGCCAGCGGCGTGCTGGCGCACGGTGAGCCCTTGCCCTACGCCATTGCAGCGCCGCCCTGAGCGGCAGTCGCGCCACCCATTTTCTCGTACATGGCGCTTAAAAAGCCATTGAGCGAGGCGTTATTACCCGACACACCCAGCGTGGTCAGCAAGCTTTTGAAGCTCTGATCCAAGGCCGTGGTGTTTGCAGCAGCGACTGGGCTGGCTGCGGCCGTGGCAGCGGGATCGCTTGCTGGTGTAGATGTCGAAGCCGTTGAAGCGGTCTGTGCCATCAGAGAGCTGAGTTCCGCAGCCAGTTTGGCATCGCCGCCGCCGTGGTGGTGGTGACCAACTCTCGGTGCGGAAGCTGGTTGGGCGGTGGATGCCGCCAAGCCAACCGGCGCCTGCGTCGGATCGGCAACGCTGGCTGTAGACGTGGCAGAAGCCGCACCCGCAGTCGGCGCCGCATCCTGCGCATGCAATGAGTCGAACAAGTTCCTCTCAAATGCAGCCAGCGCTTGGGCGATCTGCGCGCCATTGGTCAATCCACTGACGCTGCTGTCTGCCGGCGTCGCTGTTGACGTGGATCCCGCAAGCGGGGTGAGCGTTTGTAAAAAGCTGCTGGTCGCGCTCGCACCACTGGCAGCGCCGTTGGTGGCGACCTGGACTGCATCCCCGTGCCGCCCTGCGCGCCATGCCTGGGCTGCCTGCTGGGCGCCAGCCAAGTCACCCGATTGCAATGCCTGCCCGATTTTGGCCAGTGGGCTGTTGGCATTGGCCGCCATAGCGGGGTTGCCCGCAGCGATAGTGGCAAAAGCCTGCTGCGCAGTCGCCAGATCGCCGCCCTGAAGGGCCGTACCCAAGGCCTTCATGTTCTGCTGGCGTTGCTGCCAGTTTCCTACCGATGTGTTTTGGGTGGCCCAGGCTGATCCTGCTCCACCCCCTATTCGCATTCCCATAATCGTTTCTCCTTCATCAAAGATCACGAAACAAAACCGCAGGTCCGGGCCGTAATCCGCTGCCTAGGCTCTGAAAACTAGGCCGTATGCCGTAGCTCCAATATTTGCATCGCAAGTAGCGAGCCACTTCAGGCGCTGCAGGGTAGGTGTTGTAGAACCGCATCGAAGTACACCAAGCGGATACACAAGAGGGCCCGAAAAGGCATTTCACCCGGTCGCTTTACAGGCCCGATACCTACCCGATACACAGCGAATTTACATAGGCGGCAAGCCGTGTTGGCTAGCGCAGAGGAAGTGGCAGAAAGAGGCCGCAGGGGCGGCAACTTTACGTTCGGTATCCTCGCAAAAAAACACTTCCATCTACCCGCGTTAATTCGCCGCTGCGCATCACAACCGGTAATGGCAGATGCAATGGTCCACGTACGACTGCGCCGCAGCCTGCGCCCGGTCGAATGCGTCCGCGCAAGCAACCACGTAGCCGATGCGGTCCGCGTTATCCATGGGCGGCTGGATGGGATCGCCCGGCTGCTTCAACATCTCCACACAACGGATCTCAGGGCCAGCCACCGGAAGCTCAATCCGATCCAACGTACCCCGCCGGGGTGCGGTGACCCAGCGGGTGGCCGCAAATTGCGCTTGCGACCAGCTCACAGCATCGGTCTGACCGAGATGCAGCTCAATCAAGCGCGCATGCAGTGACATACCAATCGCCAGGCCAACTTGCCGCGCGATCTTCGCACCCACCAGCCTTGCGTTGATCTCGATCAACTGCGGCCCCTGTGGCGTCAACATCAGCTCGATATGGGCCGCGCCCCAATCAAAGTCCACGGCGTTTAGTAAGGCAAACACGTAATCCTGCAAGAACTGAAACTGCGGGCCCATGGGCGTAAAACACCCACCCCGGATGGCGAACGAAGGCCTGTCGAACATCAGCTTCTCATTGACCCCCAACAGCTGGTGCACGCCAGCGCGGCTGAAGGTATCGCAGCCGATGACCGTGCCATGCAAAAACCGCTCTACGAGGAGGCGATCATTGGCGCGCACGCCCAGCCCGTAATCCACGCCCGAGGGCAACATGTCGTCCAATGGACTCATCCACGGATCGAGATCCTCCTGCTGCTCCAACAACACAATGTTTTGGGATCCAAAACCGTCCACGGGCTTGATCAGCAGCGGCAGCCCCAAACGCGTCACGGCGTTTTGGAGCTCTGCGTTGGATTGCGCCAGCGCAAAATCGCCCTGCCCGATTCCCCGTTCCAGCAGGCGGCTGCGCACCGAGAATTTGTCGCGCAGCAGCCGGGCCGAAGCCGGATTCAGAAACGGTAGGCCCAAGGCGTGCGCCAGTTCGGCTGCCAATACCAAGCGCAAATCCATCAGACACAAAACGCCATCAAAGGGCTCACGGGCGTGCAGCGCCAGCACACGGGCGTGTATGTCGGCATCCGGCATGTCGGCCACGTGCATGACATGCGCCGCCCGCTGTAGCCAAGCCCACACAGCAGCTTGTCCGCGGTAGTGTTCCAGACCCGCAGTCAAAAATGAGAACCGATCGCCGCGCTGCAATGCCGCTTCGACAATGTCGGTGTCATTGCCGCCCGGCAACTCAACAATGAGCAGGTGCGCCATGACTACGATGTTGGTGAAAGGTATGTGCCATGCGCTGCAGGCGGTCAAGGGCTTCCATAGCCGACTGCTCCAACTCTGGCGGAAAGAAATACCCCAGATCGGTCCAGTGCTGTTGGGCATAGGGCACGCATACCGACGGCCCCAAAACAGTGGCACCCAGGTAGGAAAAAAGCGCCCGCTTCTGTACTACGGCGAACGCGCCGCCACTCCCACCGGTAGACGCGCTGCACAGCAAGATCGGGCGATCCATGAACGGGTTGCTCCAGCGTCGATCGAGATGGGGCAGGCGCGAAATCCAGTCCACCAGGTTCTTTAAATACGGCGTCATCTGGGCGTTGTACTCCGGACTGGCAACCACTAAGGCATCGCAAGCGTCCACACGGGCATGCAGCTCGGCGGTATGGGCAAGCCAATGCGGCTCCGCTTCCAAGTCCTGATCGAACAAGGGCAGGCGCACCTGAGCGGGTTCCAGAAAATCCAACTCCAACCCAGGGTTCATGGCTTGGGCCAGGTACTGCAACAGGTGTGCGTTGTAGGAGTCCTTGCGCTGGCTGCCGCAGACAAACAGGATGCGGGTCATTCGGGCTGAATGCCGGCTAGGCGTATCGCCTCATGCCAGACCAGGAGCTGCTCTTTGAGGTACGCGTCCAACTGCGCCGGACTAGAGCCATGGGCTTCAAATCCTTGCTGCGCAAAGGCCGCTGCGATGTCCGGGCGTTGCAAGATGGCGTTGATTTCGTCATGCAGGCGCTGGGTCACAGGTGCGGGCAATTTGGCGGGCCCGAAGATGCCGGACCAGGGCACGATGGCGAGGTTTTTCAAGCCCGACTCGGCCATGGTCGGCACCTGCGGCAGCAGGGGGCTGCGCTGCTCCTGCAATGTCACCAAGGCCTTGAGCTTGCCCTCACGGACCCAGGGAAGCGCATTGGCCGGCGTGGCAAACATCAGCTGCACGCGTCCAGCCAGGAAGTCGTTCATGGCAGGGACTTCACCCTTGTAAGGGATGTGCGTCATCTCCAGGTGCGCCGATGTAGCCAGTTCCGCTGTGGCGACGATAGCACCCGTGTTACCCGTTGCGTAGTTCAAGCTTCCCGGGTGCTGATGCACATAGCTGATCAGCTCGGGCAGGTTATTCGCCGGTACGCTGGGATGGGCAAACAAGAAGAAGGCAAATTTGCCGGTACTGGTAATCGGTGTGAAGTCCGTAACCACGTCGTAGGGCAAGGTTTTGCGCATGGCCGGTACCGCCGACATCGCCCCATAGGTTGCCATGAACAGCGTGTAGCCGTCAGGCGGCGCTTTGGCTACCGCGTCGGCCGCGATGGCGCCATCGGCCCCTGGCTTGTTGTCCACGACCACGGGCTGACCCATCGCCTCCCCTAATGGCTTTGCAATGGCCCGGGCCACCAAGTCCGCCGCCCCGCCAGCCGGAAATGGCACCAGCAAGTGGATCGGGCGATTGGGATAGGCAGCCGGGGTTTGCGCTTGCGCCGGAATGCACTGCCAGAAAAATGCCGCAAGGACACACACCCCAAGCTGCGCAACCCGGTCAGACACCGGCTTATGCATTGATGTTGACCTTGGTGCCCAGGCCTAACAGAGTTGCACTGAGGCTTGGTGGCGCAACTGGGGGAAGCGCTGCGGTCACATTGGCATTAGGGGCAGGCATGGCGTGATGCCGCACGCCGTGCGCAGATTCCATTGCTACAGCGGCTTGCTGGGCAGCCGCGAGGTCGCCGGATTGCAAGGCCTTACCAATCTGTGCCAGTGGGCTGTTGGCGGGAGGCTGCGCGCCCTTGGCTACAAGGCTGGCAAAGGCTTTTTGAGCGCCCTCCAAATCGCCGCCTTTGAGCGCGGCCAGCATGTCTTTGATATCTGATTTGCGTTGCTGCCAAGCGCCCGCCGCACTGCTTGACTGTTGAACGCCGGTATTTCCTACACGCATGCCCATGGGTGACTCCTGTGGTGTTGCACATGCCGGAGCACAGAGCCCGATCGGAAATAACCGCGACGTGCGGCATGCATACGAATACACCGCAATGTTCATGCCGCGTTGCGAGGAATGGAAGGTAAAGACAAGCCCTTTGCAGCGTGCTGACCAGGCCCTCCCAAAGCAGCAGGTCGCGTCTTAACCCCAGCTTTACCCAAGGGGGCGCGCGCTTTACGGAGTCTTTACAGGCATGCCCCGGTGCAACGCCAGGAGCGGCAATTCAAGGCCGCCAGGTGGCAACAAAGCGGCTCTGGTTTTCAGCGCCGCGGCAAGCGGCGGCAGGGGGGCCGACCTTCAGTTACCCAGAGATTGGGCGAAACCCGCCTGGAGCGCGGCAATGGCTGCCGCATCCAGCCGGTTGCCATACTGTGACACCACCCGGGCTGCCGCGTGGTTAGCCAGCCAGGCGGCTTGCTGCAAGGTATGGCCGTGGGTGACGGCGTACAAAAACGCACCGGCAAACATATCGCCTGCGCCGTTGCTGTCCACCGCGTGGAT
>CANCTD010000139.1 GCA_947380945.1 Comamonadaceae bacterium | reverse complement strand
CGGAAACTGGCCACACCGGACTGGCTGCCAGCCTCGACAAAGTTGCCGTCGGCTTGACCGAGCAGCAGGTTGTTGGGGTCCTGGATTGCAAAGTCGGGCATGGTCGACACATTGCCCTTGACGATAAAGAGGTCGCTCCAGGTGTCGTTGTTCACGTCGGCAAATTGCGCATGCCAGGCGGTGGACGGGTGGATGTCGCCGCCGATGTACGGCCGGTGCGCGGTGATGCCGCGTTTGAAGGCCTCGTCCACGTACACCGGGCGACTGCCGTCGCCGCTGAGTTTTTGGAACTTGTTGTCGGCCATGCTGGTCAAGAACAGCTCGGGGAATCCGTCGCCATCGATGTCGTGGCTGGCAATGCCCATGCCCCAGATTTGCAGGCGCTTCCAGCCTTCTTCGGCGGTGTAGGCGACGGGCGGCTTGCCGGGCTGGATTTTCCACAGCTGCTCCTGCCCGCCCTTGTAGTACTCCCGGTCGTTGCTGACCCGCAGCGACGCTTCACCGCTGCGGTTCCAATCGGAGAACAGCATCGACAAAGCGCAGTAACCGGGTGCCAGTGCCTCGGGCGCGGCAAAACGCCCGCCAGCGGGGTCCGGGCGCAGCAGAATGCCGGGTGTGCAAGTGCCCCAGGGAAAGTCCGGGCGGCTGCGGTCGTAATAGGTGCCGAAGGCCAGCGTGGGCCAGGACTGGCCGCGCTCCCAGGTGGCTGAAAACGCGGTGTGCCAGTCGTTGCCCGTGTGGATGTTCCACAAATCGTTGGCGCGCTCGAACTTGCATTGCCCCAGACCGCGAAAGACCTCCACCTCGCCGACACGCAAGACCACCAAATCCATATTGCCGTCGCCATCAATGTCCAGCGGATAGGCACCGATGGCGTTCGTCAACTCCAGCCCAGAGCGCTGCTCCTGCAATTTCAAGGCCCCGCCGCGGGTGCTGCGGTTGCGGTAGAACTTGGCTTTGTTGACGCCACCGGTTACATAGATCTCGGGCAATCCGTCGTCGTCGCAATCGAATACGGCCACGCCGCCACCGACCATGAATTCGTCCTCGCCCTCGAAGCGGCTTTGCAATCCGGCGGTCTCGGTTTCTTCGACAAAACGCGCGATCTGCGGGGTCACGGCTTGGCCGTTGGACGGTGCAGCAGGACCGGTCCAGGCCGGTGACACGCCGTGCAGCAAGGCCGCTGTCAGCAGCAGATGGGCTGCACGCCGCGCCCGCAACGGCGGTTTAGACAGCGACCCAGGCACCGGTTTTCTCCGACGCAAACAAGGCGTCGATCACGCGCATATTGGCGATGGCATCTTCCACGCCGTAGGGCAGGGCGATCTCGCCGCGCACCACCCGCGAAAAGGCGTCGCCTTGCAAGCCGTACTGGTCGCAGGCGGCGATAGTTTCAGGAAGCATGGAGCTGCCGTCGAGTTGCGCACCGTCGTCGGTGAAGATGCGGGTGCTGCCGCCCAAGGGCGCGTTGAACGGAATTTGCACCTCGATGCGTTTTTCGGTTCCGCAGACCTGTACCCGCTGGTAGGGCACGGTTTGGGTCGAGACCGTGAAATCGAGGCGGCGGCCCTGGCCGAAATCGACCAGCGCGCTGACCAGACGGTCGGTCTTGAATTCGGGGTCGCGCTCCACCAGCGCAATCGCACGCACCGGCTCACAAGCGAAGAGCATGCGGGCGGTGACGATGGGGTAGCAGCCGATGTCGTAGAGCGCGCCGCCCCCGGTCGCGGGCTGGTTGCGGATGTTGGCGGCGTCGCGGTTGAAGTAAGAAAAATAAGACTGGATGGAGCGCAACTCACCCAATGCGCCGCTCTGAACGCGGTCGCGCACGGTCAGCCACTGGGGATGGAAGCGCACCATAAAGGCTTCCATGATGTGCACCTTGTCGGCGACTTCGCGCAGCTGCGCAGCCTCGGTGGCGCTCATGGCCATGGGTTTTTCGCACAGCACATGCTTGCCCGCGCGGGCGGCCTTGATGGTCAGGGGCACGTGCTGGTCATTGGGCAGCGGGTTGTAGATGGCCTCGATTTCGGGATCGGCCAGCAGTTCTTCGTAACTGCCGTAGGCCTTGGGAATGCCCAGCTTGTCGGCCAGCGCGCGACCCCGTCCCAGGTCGCGCGAGGCGATGGCGCGGATGTCGCAATGCTGCGCGGCCTGCATGCCCGGAATCACTTTTTCCCAACCGATGCGGGCGGTGCTCAGCACGCCCCAAACTACTTTTTTCATGGTGTGTTGGCCTTGGTGCGTGTTTACAAATAGGCGTTGAGCAGATTTTCCAGGTATTCCTGGCGGCCCGATACCGGCGCGGTGTCGCGGTTGGCAGCCAGTACCTGTTCGGCCAGGGCGTCCAGGCCCAGGCCGCCTGTCATGATTTGCTGGCCCAGGGGTGCTTTCCAACCGGCGTAGCGCGCATCCACGTGCGCTGCCAGTTTGCCGTCTTGCAGCATTTTTTCGGCAATCAACAAGGCGCGGGCGGACACGTCCATGGCGCCCACGTGGCCGTAAAACATGTCCTGCGGATCAATCGACTGGCGGCGCACCTTGCTGTCAAAGTTCAGGCCGCCGGTGGTGAAACCACCACCTTGCATGATCAGGTACAGCGCCAAAGCCGTTTCGGCAATGCTGTTGGGAAACTGGTCGGTGTCCCACTGGCATTGCATGTCGCCGCGGTTCATGTCGATGGAGCCGAAAATCCCCAGGTCAATCGCGCCGGCAATTTCGTGCTCAAAGCTGTGACCGGCCAGGGTGGCGTGGTTGGCTTCAATGTTGACGCGGATTTCTTTTTCCAGCCCGTGCTTTTGCAGGAAACCGAATACCGTGGCCACGTCGAAGTCGTACTGGTGCTTGGAGGGTTCGCGCGGTTTGGGTTCGAGCAGGATGGTGCCTTGGAAGCCGATCTTGTGCTTGTAGTCCACCACCATGTGCAGAAAGCGCCCCATCTGGTCCAGCTCCTGGCCCATGCGGGTATTCAGCAGGGTTTCATAACCCTCGCGTCCGCCCCACAACACGTAATTGGCACCGCCCAGTTTCAAGGTCGCATCCATGGCCTCTTTGACCTGCAATGCGCCCAGGGCAAAAATTTCCGGGTCCGGATTGGTCGCCGCACCCGCCATGAAGCGCCGGTGGCTGAATAAATTGGCCGTGCCCCACAGCAAGCGGATACCGCTGGCTTCTTGCTTGGCGGCCAGCACGTCGACCATGGCGCGCAAATGGTTGGCGCTCTCGCGTGGGCTGCTGCCTTCGGGTGCGACATCGCGGTCGTGAAAGCAGTAGTAGGGCGCGCCGAGTTTGCTGAAAAATTCAAAAGCTGCGTCGGCCTTGGCGCGGGCTGCGGCCATGGGGTCGGCAATGTGCTGCCAGGGGCGCTCAAAGGTGCCGTCGTAGCCGAAGGGGTCGAAACCGTTCCAGGAAAAGCTGTGCCAGTAGCAGACCGCAAAGCGCAGCTGTTCTTCCATGCGCTTGCCCAGCACCATGCGGTCTTTGTCGTACCACTTGAAAGCCAGTGGCTTGTCGGATTGCGGCCCTTCGAACTGAATCGCCGGGACGTCGTGGAAATAGCTGTTGCGCATGGAGGCTCCTGCAAGTTGAGAGTGTGGCGTGTTCGGGGTGTTCAGTGCAGACCGCGCAGCGCCGGATACAAAGCCTGGAAGCGGGCAAAGCGCCCGGCCAGCAGCGCGTGTTCTTCTGCATTGCGATGGTAGATGCGGGCGATGTCCGGTTTGCGGCACACCGCGCCCAGCGGCGCACCTGCTGCCAGCCAGCCCAGCCGGGCCGCACCGAGGGCGCCACCGGCGGCCGACTCGGGGTGGGTGACGATGTCCAGATCCAGGGCCGATGCCAGTTGCTGCGCCCAGAAGGCGCTGCGCGCCCCGCCGCCCACCAGCGAGAGCTGGCGCGGCGCGCTGCCGGCGGCCTGCAGGGCCCGCAAGCCATCATTCAGTCCGAATGTCACGCCTTCGATCACGGCGTAGGCCAGCGCAGCCTGGTCCGTGCTGTGGCTCAGCCCATGGAAGCTGCCGCGCACATGGGCGTCGTTGTGCGGCGTGCGCTCGCCGCTCAGATAGGGCAGGAAAAGTGGGGCCTGGGCCCGCGCGCCCGCAGGCAGACTGGCGGCTTTGGCTTCCACCGCCGCAGCCGATTCCAGCCCCAGCGCGCCCGCCGCCCATTGCAGGCAACTCGCCGCCGAGAGCATCACGCTCATCTGGTGCCAGCGCTGGGGCAGGGCGTGGCAAAAGGCGTGGGTGGCGCTGGCAGCATTAGGCTGGTAGCTGGGTGTCACCACAAACAGTACGCCGCTGGTGCCCAGCGACAAAAATCCTTCGCCTGCTTCGACCGCGCCCATGCCAATGGCGCTGGCCGCGTTATCGCCGCCGCCACCGGCCACGACGATACCCGCAGGCAGCCCCAGGCTGGCCGCGACCTCGGCGCGCAAAATGCCGCCGGCTGCGCTGCCCTCGACCAGGCGCGGCATCTGCGCATCGTGCAAACCGGTGAGTGCCAGCAGCGCGGGCGACCAGCTGCGCTTGTCCACATCCAGCCACATGGTGCCGCTGGCATCCGACATATCGCACACGTGTTCGCCGGTGAGTAGCAGGCGCACATAGTCTTTGGGCAGCAGCACTTTGGCGACCTGGGCAAACACCCGGGGTTCGTGTTTTTGCAGCCAGCGCAGCTTGGGCGCGGTAAAGCCCGGCATGGCCAGGGAGCCCGCAATCTGTGGCAAAGCCGGCAGCTGCGCCATCATGTCCAGGCATTCCTGGTCGCTGCGCACGTCGTTCCACAAAATCGCCGGGCGCAATACCCGGTCTGCGGCGTCCAGCAGCACTGCGCCGTGCATCTGACCGGACAGGCCGATGGCGCGCACTGCGGAATAGGCCGCGGGATGTTGGGCGCGCAGCGTGGCCAGCGCGGCGCAGGTGGCTGTCCACCAGTCCGCCGGGTTCTGTTCGCTGTGACCGGGTTGGGGGCGGCTGACTTCCAGCGTGCTGCCAGCGGTGTCGATGACGCGGTGGTCCTCATGCAGCAAGAGCGCCTTGACCTCCGAGGTGCCTACGTCAATGCCCAAAAACATGGCTTGCTCCTTGAGAAAGTGGGCGCAGAAAACGGTGCAATACCAAGGCGGCTGCGCCCACCGCCGGGGCCTGCAAGCCGTAACGGGCGGCGCGTATGTCGGCCATGGGCATGCCGGACTGGCGGGTGTACTGCGCCACCGTGCTTTGCGCCTGCGCCAGCAGGGCCGGGTGCTCGGCGCAGATTTTGCCGCCCAGCACGACCGCACGCGGGTTGAACAGTGCGTCCAGGTTCTGGATCAGCACGCCCAGGTATTGCCCGGCGCGCACCACATCCGCCGCTGT
>CANCTD010000138.1 GCA_947380945.1 Comamonadaceae bacterium | reverse complement strand
GCCAGCAGCGGGTCCACGCTGCGCCCGGCGACCTCCTGCAAAGCCGCCCAGACGTGGGGCAGGCTGTCCACCACCTGCTGCTTGCCGGTGGGCCCGGCCACCAGGTAATAACGCCCCTGCCAGTCGCTCACCCGCACCTGCAGGCCGCGCACGATGTCGTTGATGATGCGGATGCGCCGCGCCCGCTCAGCGCGCCGGGTGGGCGCATCGGCTAGCTGCAAGCGGCCGCTGGCGGTGCTCCAGTGCTCCTCACCGCCCAGCGTTCCGCATACGCCGCACATGCTGCTTGCCCGTTCGCTTGGTTCGCTTACCTGGTGCGCGGATGGCGCGCAGCAAAGTCGTTGGCCATCTCGTCCATGGTCACAAAACGCACGCCGGGGTGCGACTGCATGTACGCAAACAAGCGCTCCAGCATCAGCAAGACCTGCGGCCGCCCGGCCACGTCGGGGTGGATGGTGATGGGGAACACGGCGTAATCCATTTCGCGGTAGACCCAGTCAAACTGGTCGCGCCACATTTGCTCGATGTCGCGCGGGTTCACAAAGCCGTGGCTGTTGGGCGACTTCTTGATGAACATCATGGGCGGCAGATCGTCCAGGTACCAGTTGGCCGGAATCTCGATCAGGTCGGTTTCCGTGCCGCGTTGCAAGGGCACCATCCATTCTTTGGGCTGCTTGCCGTAATCGATGCGCGTCCACTGGTCGCCCACGCGCACATAGTAGGGCGTGAAGTCGTTGTGCATCAGCGAGTGGTCGTACTTGATGCCTTTTTTCACCAGCAGCTCGTTGGTCACGTTGGAGAACTCCCACCAGGGCGCGACATAGCCGGTAGGCCGTTTGCCGCAGAGCTGCTCGACCAGGCCAATGCATTTGTCCAGCACCGCTTCCTCTTGCGCCGGGGTCATGGCAATCGGGTTTTCGTGGGTGTAACCGTGGATGCCTATCTCGTGGCCGGCGTCGGCCACGGCTTTCATCTGGCTGGGAAAAGTCTCAATCGAGTGGCCCGGGATAAACCAGGTGGTCTTGATGCCCATGCGCTCAAAGAGCTGGAGCAGACGCGGCGAGCCCACCTCACCGGCGAACAGGCCGCGTGAGATGTCATCGGGCGAATCCTCGCCCCCGTAGCTGCCCAGCCAACCGGCCACCGCGTCCACGTCCACGCCAAAGCCGCACAAAATCTCTTTTGCCATACACAAGTCTCCATCGAGGTGATTGATGCCAAGGGATGGAGCGCTGCCGCGCAGCAAAAAAAACAAGCTGCCCGCGCGCTCAGCCCTGCGCCAGCAATTGTTCCAACGCAGCAGCCACGGGTAGCAAAGCATCCTCCGTGCCTGCGGGCCCGCTGACCAGCACGCCCAGGGGCATATCCGCCGCGCCCCGCCCCATGGGCAGGCTCACGCCGCACCAATCCAGCACATTGAGCAAAGCCGTGTTGCGCAGGGTGCGCAGATTGGTCTGGTTGAACAGCGCCACGTCGGCATCCAGCGGTTCAACCAGGGGCGCAACATGCACCACCGTGGGGAATAAAAGCCAGGCATCGCCCACCAATGCCCGGGTTTGGGCCATGAGCCGTGCGCGCGCCTGCTGCAGGATCACCAGGTCGCTTGCCATCATGGTCGCGCCGCGCTGTATGCGCGCCAGCACCCGGGGGTCCAGCCGCGCCGCGTCCGGCCCGTCCACGATGGCGCGGTGCAGCACATAGGCTTCCGCCGCCGGAATGGTTCCGTGCTGCGCGGTCAGCGCCTGCAGCGCGTCAAAAGCCGCAATAGGCAGATGCTCCACCCGCGCCCCGGCGGCGCGCAGCCGCTGCAACAAAGCCTCAAAGCGCGCCAGCACTTCGGGTTGCGCCTCGTCCAGCACCACATTGCTGGGCACCACCAGGCGCAGACCCTTCAGCGGCGGTATGTGCAGGTCGGGTGTTGCCAGGCCCAAAAGCGCCTGGTAGGTCCAGGCGCAGTCCTGCACCGTGCGCGCCATGGGCCCGATCACGTCCAGCGTGGCCGACAGCGGAAACACGCCGCTGGCGTCCACTTTGCCGATCGAGGGCTTGAAACCCACCAGCCCGTTAAAGGCCGCCGGAATCCGCACCGAGCCGCCCGTGTCGGTTCCCATGCCGATCAGCGCCATGCCCG
This sequence comes from Comamonadaceae bacterium, assembly GCA_947380945.1. GTDB lineage: Bacteria > Pseudomonadota > Gammaproteobacteria > Burkholderiales > Burkholderiaceae_C > Allorhodoferax. The sequence goes on along the minus strand of CANCTD010000138.1, from coordinate 3,269 downwards.
CGTCCACCGCCACCGCCGAGCCGCTGGACGAGCCGCCCGGTGCGCGGTGGCCGTCGCGGCTGTGGCGGTTGCGCGGCGTGCCGAAATGCGGGTTCAGCCCCAGGCCCGAATAGGCGAACTCGGTCAGCCCGGTTTTGCCTATGCTGACCGCTCCCGCGGCGCACAGGGCAGCTACGGCTGCGCAATCCTGTGCCGCCGGGGGCGCGTGGCGGCGCAGCCCCGAGGCGGCAGTGGTCGGCGTACCCGCCACATCAAACAGGTCTTTCCACACCACCGGCACGCCGTCCAGCGGGCCCAGGGGCTGGCCGGCCTTCCAGCGGGCACGGCTGGCCTGCGCCTCGGCCAGTGCGCGGGCCTCCAGCAGGCAGGTGAACAGCCCCGGCTCGGCGGTCCGTGCCTGCGCCAGACAATGGTTTGCCACGGCGAGCGGGTCAGCGCGCCCCTCGCGGTAGGCGGTATGGAGTTCGCGCAGGGTTCGAAATTCGTTTGCATCAGCCATGGGCTATCTTTCCAATCACAGTAGCGCCGGCTTATTGCAGGCCCAGCATCAGTTGCAAATTCTGTACCGCCGCGCCGCTGGCGCCTTTGCCCAGGTTGTCCAGCCGCGCCACCAGCAGCGCGTGGCCTGCCGCCTGGTTGGCGAAGACGCGCAGCTCCATCATGTTGGTGTCGGCCAGCGCCACCGCGTCGAGTTTCAGGTCGGCGGTGGGCGGCTCCACCCGCACCCAGGGGCTGCCCGCGTAATGCGCCTGCAGCGCGTCGTGCAAGGCTTGCGCCGTGGGCGCGCCGGGCAGGCTGTCCAGGTGCAGCGGCAGCTGTACCAACATCCCTTGCGGGAAGTTGGCCACCATGGGCACAAACAGCGGCCTGCGGGTGAGGCCGCTGTAGCGCATGATTTCGGGCACATGCTTGTGCGCCAGGCCCAGGGCATAGAGTTCCAGCGGCGGGGCCGCTCCTGCCGCATAGGCTTCCATCATGCTGCGCCCGCCACCCGAATAGCCGCTGACGCTGGGCAGACATACCGGCGTATCGGCACCTATCAGCCCGGCATCCACCAGGGGGCGCAAGAGCGCAATTGCGCCGGTGGCGTAGCAGCCGGGATTGGACACCCGGGTGGCTGCGGCAATGGCGGCACTTTGCCCCGCGCACAACTCGGGAAAGCCGTAGACCCAGTCCGGGTGGGTGCGGTGCGCGGTGGAGGCGTCAATGATGCGCGGCCCGCGCCCAGTCTGCGCCAGCAGCGCGTCGGCCATGGCCACGGTCTCCATGGCTGCATCGTCATGCAAACACAAAATGACCACGTCGGCGCGGGCCAGCAGCGCGCGTTTGGCCTGCGGGTCTTTGCGCAGCGCCGGGTCAATGGCCAGCAGCGCAATGTGCGCCATATCTTGCAGGCGCTGGCGGATTTGCAGTCCGGTGGTGCCGGCTTCGCCATCTATAAATACGGTGTGCATCAGGGCTCCGGATAGGCCCGCGCCGACCCTGTGGCCACGCGGTTTTGTTGTAAGTTTGGACGAGGGTTTGTGCGTTGCACCATGATACAGTTCGCCCGGTTTGCGGCGGTTCGCCCGCCCCTATTGCACCGCCCAGCGCCGCCTGTGCGCTCCCTCCCGCAGAAGAAGTGAGAAGAGCATGAAAATCCACGAATACCAAGGCAAGGACATCTTGCGCCAAGCGGGCATTCCCGTACCCAATGGCATCCCCGCCTTCACCGTGCAAGAGGCGGTCGAAGCGGCGCAAAAACTCGGCGGCCCGGTCTGGGTCGTCAAGGCGCAAATCCACGCCGGTGGTCGCGGCAAAGGCGGCGGCGTCAAACTGGCCCGCTCGCTGGACGAGGTCAAGCAGCTCGCCACCGAGATTTTGGGCATGCAGTTGGTGACCCACCAAACCGGCCCGCTGGGCCAAAAAGTGCGCCGCCTGCTGATTGAAGACGGCGCGGACATCCAAAAAGAGTATTACGTTTCCGCTGTGACCGACCGCGCCAGCCAGCGCGTGGCCATGATCGCCTCCAGCGAAGGCGGCATGGACATCGAGGGCGTGGCGCACGACACCCCCGAAAAAATCATCACCGAAATCGTCGACCCGGCCCTTGGCCTGACCGGCGCGCAAGCCAAAAAGCTGGCGGATGCCATCGGCGTGCCCGCAGCCTCTACCCCCAAAGCGGTGGACGTCTTGCAGAAGCTGTACCAGGTCTATATGGACACCGACGCCAGCCTGGCTGAAGTCAACCCGCTCATCCTGGAAGGCAACGGCAACATCAAAGCCCTGGACGCCAAGTTCAACTTTGACGCCAACGCCCTGTACCGCCACCCCGACATCGTCGCCTTCCGCGACCTGGACGAAGAAGACCCCGCCGAAATCGAAGCCAGCAAGTTCGACCTGGCCTATATCAGCCTGGACGGCAACATCGGCTGCCTGGTCAACGGCGCAGGCCTTGCCATGGCGACCATGGACACCATCAAACTGTTCGGCGCAGAACCCGCCAACTTTTTGGACGTGGGCGGCGGTGCCACCCCCGAGAAGGTCACCGAAGCCTTCAAGATCATGCTCAAGAACCCCAAGGTCAAGGCCATTCTGGTCAACATCTTCGGCGGCATCATGAAGTGCGACACCATTGCCACCGGCGTCATCGTCGCCTGCAAGGCGGTCAACCTGAGCGTGCCGCTGGTGGTGCGCATGAAGGGCACCAACGAAGACATCGGCAAAAAAATGCTGGCCGACTCGGGCCTGCCCATCATCAGCGCCGACACCATGGCCGAAGCTGCCCAGAAAGTGGTGGCCGCTGTCAACGCCCACGCCTGAAGCCCCAAGCCCTCACCCTTCAGCCCACGCCCCCGTCAGAAAGAAACCGCCATGTCGATCTTCATCAACAAAGACACCCGCGTCATCACCCAGGGCATCACCGGCAAGACCGGCGCGTTCCACACCGAAAAATGCCAGGAATACGCCAACGGCAAAGCCTGCTTTGTGGCCGGCGTGAACCCCAAGAAGGCCGGTGAATCGGTCCTGAACATCCCGATTTACGCCTCGGTCAAAGAAGCCGCCGGTGCCACTGGCGCTACTGTGTCGGTGATCTACGTGCCGCCCCCCGGCGCGGCAGCCGCCATCTGGGAAGCGGTGGAGGCCGACCTGGACCTGGCCATCTGCATTACCGAAGGCATTCCGGTCAAGGACATGCTCGAAGTGCGCAACAAGATGCGCGCCAAAGAAGCCGCCGGCGGCAAAAAAACCCTGCTGCTCGGGCCCAACTGCCCCGGCCTGATCACGCC
>CANCTD010000137.1 GCA_947380945.1 Comamonadaceae bacterium | reverse complement strand
TGCGCATCGGCATCCAGACCTCGGCGATCACCCTGGGGCGCTGGGATGTGGCGGCCGTTATGGGTTTTTATGCGCTGTACCTGGGGCTTTGGACCTGGGCTGTGTGGCAGCTCGTGCCGCCTGGTACCTGGCTGTGGCCGGTGGCGGCGGCTTTGGGCGTGGCAGCGGCGCAGGCGCTGTGGCACTACCGTCTGATTCGCGCACGCGAACGCGAGGGTTGCTTCCGCGCCTTCCGCCTGAACCACTGGATCGGCTGCGCCCTGTTCGCCGGGCTGGCGCTGGCCACGCTGCTGCGCTGATGCGGGCGTAAAAAAGCCCGCCCAGGGCAAGCTGGCGGGCTTTTTCAGGTTTTGACGGGCAAGCCCGTCGGCTTATTTCGCCTTCAGGCACTCGCTCATGAACTTTTTACGCTCGTCGCCTTTGAGGTCTTTGGTCTTGGCGTCGGCGTTACAGGTTTTCATTTTGTTTTGCTGCGGCGTTCCGGTTTCTGCTGCGGGCGCAGGCGCGGGCTTGGCGCTCAGGCACTCTTTCATAAACGCTTTGCGCTCTTCGCCTTTGAGGTCCTTGGTTTTGGCTTCGGCGTTGCAGGTGGTCATCTTGTTTTGCTGGTCGGTGGCGGCATGTGCGCTGCCGAGCGTGAGGCTGCAGGCAAGAAGGGCGAGGGCAAGAAACTTGGACATGGAAATCTCCTGTGGGCTAAAAAGTGGTTCGCGCATCGGCTCTGAAAGCCGTCGACGCAAGCATACAACGCGGAGCGGCGTGGCCTGTTGACCGCTTCACACAGCTTTACGATGTGCGCACCCGCCTAAAATGGCACGATGCTTGCAGTAAACAACGAACTTCTTCCCGCGCTGGCGGCAGCGCTGGCGCAATTGGCCCCTGAAGCCTATGGCAATCGCACGGTGCGCGCGGTTTTGGAGTCGCCCAAAGTCGCGGCCCATGGCGACTTCGCCACCACAGCGGCCATGCAGTTGGCCAAACCCCTGCAACGCAATCCGCGCGAGCTCGCCCAGGCGCTGCGCGAGCTGCTGTTGGCCCAGCCGGCGTTTGTGCGCTGGGTGGACGCGGTCGAGATCGCCGGCCCGGGCTTTATCAATATCCGTCTGTCCGCTGCGGCCAAACAAAGCACGGTGCGCGAGGTGCTGCAGGCCGGTACTGCGTTCGGCATGCAGCCTGCCACCGGCAAACGCGTCCTGGTGGAGTTTGTGTCGGCCAATCCGACCGGCCCGCTGCATGTGGGCCACGGGCGGCAGGCCGCGCTGGGCGACGCTCTGTGCAATCTGTTGGCCACCCAAGGCTGGGACGTGTACCGCGAGTTTTATTACAACGACGCGGGCGTGCAAATCAACACCCTGGCCACCAGCACGCATCTGCGTGCCACCGGCTGCAAGCCCGGCGACCCCGGCTGGCCCGAGGCCTCCTACGCCGGGGATTACATCCAGGACATTGCCGATGATTTTTTGGCGGGCAAAACCGTTGCCGCCGATGACCGCAGCTTCACCGCCAGCGGCGACGTGAATGACGTGGACGGCATGCGCGAATTTGCCGTGGCCTATTTGCGCCGCGAGCAGGACCTGGATTTGCAGGCCTTCGGCGTGCGCTTTGACAACTACTACCTGGAGTCCAGCCTGTATACCAGCGGACGCGTGGATGCCGCGGTGCAAGCCTTGCAGGAGTCGGGGACCACGTTTGAGAAAGACGGCGCGCTGTGGCTGCGCTCTACCGATTACGACGACGACAAAGACCGGGTCATGCGCAAAGGCGACGGCAGCTACACCTATTTCGTGCCCGACGTGGCCTACCACCTGGCAAAATGGGAGCGCGGCTTTACCAAGGTCGTCAACATCCAGGGTACTGACCACCACGGCACCATCGCCCGCGTGCGTGCCGGTCTGCAGGCGGCATCGCACAAGCTGGGCCTGGGTATTCCCACGGGGTATCCGGATTACGTCTTGCACACCATGGTGCGCGTTGTGCGCGGCGGGCAGGAGGTCAAGATTTCCAAGCGCGCGGGTAGTTATGTGACCTTGCGTGACCTGATCGAGTGGACCAGCGCCGATGCCGTGCGCTTTTTTCTGCTCAGCCGCAAGCCCGATACCGAATACACCTTCGACGTGGACCTGGCGGTCGCTAAAAACAACGACAACCCGGTGTACTACGTGCAGTACGCGCACGCCCGGATTTGCTCGGTGCTGGCGGCCTGGGGCGGCGATCCGGCCACTTTGCCGCAGGTTGACTTGGGCCCGCTGCACACGGCCCCGGCGCAGGCGCTGATGTTGTTGCTGGCGAAATATCCCGCCATGCTGACGGCCGCCGCCACCGATTGCGCTGCCCACGACGTGACCTTTTACCTGCGCGAGCTCGCCGGGCAGTACCACAGCTATTACGACAGTGAGCGGGTTTTGGTGGACGAGCAGCCCACGCGGCTGGCCCGTTTGGCCTTGATCGCGGCGACCGCGCAGGTGCTGCACAACGGCTTGGCCGTGCTCGGCGTGGGTGCACCGCGCAAAATGTAGCAACTTGCGCGCCAAGGCCGTCATAATTCCTAATCCAAACGCAAGCAAAATACAGACCATGAGACATCCCATCCCTCTTTACCACCAACGTGGCGGAACCGTATTGGGCTTGATCATCGGGCTGGTCCTGGGTCTGGCTATATCGCTGGGCGTCGCCGTGTATGTCACCAAAGTGCCGCTGCCTTTTATGAACAAAGCACAGACTCGCAACGCCGATCAGGACGCTGCGGAGGTGCAAAAAAACAAGGATTGGGACCCCAACGCGCTGCTTCCTGGCCGCGTTGCCAGCAAGCCTGCAACGGCACCGCCGGTGCCGTCGACAGAAACCGGTACCGCTCCGGAAGCCCCCCCTACGGTTCTGGTCCCCAAGCCGGACCCCAAAATCGATGCCCACAGCGCGCCCGCGCCAGGCGCGGAAAAGGTAAAAAGCGGTGACCCGGTAACCCAGTATTTCGTCCAGGTCGGTGCCTTCCGTACGCTAGAAGACGCCGAGAGTCACCGGGCCAAGCTTTTGCTCAGCGGCATTGAGACCAAGATTTCCGAGCGTGAGCAGTCCGGGCGTACGGTGTACCGGGTGCGCGTCGGGCCGTTTGAAAAGCTCGAAGAGGGCGAACGCGCCAAAGACAAGTTGGACAAGGCCGGCATCGAGACTGCGCTCGTGCGGGTCCAAAACTGAAGCCGCCCATTAACCGAAGCTGGAGTTCTTGCATGGATCGTCGTCAATTTTCCTTGGGTGCCAGCAGCGCCCTGGCTGGTGCCGCTTGGGTCCTGGCCGCACCCGCGCACGCCCAAATGAAAAAGCCCGAACTGGGTACCCATTACTTGGCGCTGGGAGCCGTGGCTCCTACCGAAGCGCCGGCAGGAAAGGTCGAGGTGGTGGAGTTCTTTTGGTACAACTGCCCGCATTGCAACGCGTTCGAGCCCGAACTGGCAGCATGGCTTAAAAAACTGCCCAAAAACATCGCTTTCCGCCGGGTCCCGGTTGCTTTTAACGCCAGTTTTGTTCCGCAACAGCGCCTGTATTTTTCGCTCGAAGCGCTGGGGCTGGTAGAGAAGCTGCACGGCAAAGTTTTTGACGCCATCCACAACCAGAAAATCAAACTCGACGAGGGGCAGGCGATTGCCAATTGGGTCGTACAAAACGGCGTCGATCAGGCCAAATTTTTGAACGCCTATAACTCGTTTTCAGTCGAGACCAAGACCAAGAAGTCAGTGCAGTTGCAAGAAGCCTACAAGGTCGAAGGTGTTCCCGCCTTGGGCATTGCCGGGCGCTTTTATACTGACGCCGGTTTGGCCGGCGGCATGACCCGTGCTTTGCAGATCGTGGAAATCCTGGCGGCTGAAAACAAGGGCACGACATGAGCCAAGCAGCACCCAACCGGCTCTCCCTGCTCGCCCTTGCGCTGCTGGCCCTTGGTTCGGGTGGCTTGCGCGCCGAACGTGCCGACAACGCCAAGCCCATGCACATCACCGCCGATGCCATGCGCTACGACGACGTCAAGCAAACCAGTGTCTGGACCGGCAATGTGATTGCCACCAAGGGGACCATCGTGATCCGGGGCGACAAGGTCGAGGTCCGGGAAGACGCCGAGGGCTACCAGCATGGAACCGTCACCGGCAGCGTCCAAAAGCGCGCCTTCTTCCGCCAAAAGCGGGACAGCGTTGAGGAGTTCATGGAAGGCGAAGGGGAAACCATTGTGTACGACGGCAAAAAAGACGTCATCCAATTCGTCAAGAACGCCGAAGTGCGGCGTTACCGTGGCACCACGTTGGCAGATGACATCAAGGGTGCGCTGATCGTTTACGAAAATCTCAACGACCGCTTCAGTGCCGACGGCAGCAGCCCGGCGACCGGCGGTGCTACCGGCCGCGTCAGCGCCACGATTTCACCCAAACCCTCTGCAACCGCCGCCAAAGGTGAACTGCCTGCCGATGGCGCGGCCCAGCGCGGTAGCCTGAAACTGGAAAGCGTGCCCAAGTGAATCTAGCGCCAGGGACGGAGCCGAATTCCCCTCCCTTGCAGGGACTGCTGGAGGCGCACCACCTGCAAAAGTCCTTTGGCAAACGCCAGGTCGTTAAAGATGTGTCCCTGAGCCTGCGCACTGGCGAGGTGGTTGGTCTGCTGGGTCCGAATGGCGCGGGCAAAACGACCTCGTTTTATATGTTGGTTGGGCTGGTGCGTTCCACCGGCGGCGACATCTCGATTGACGGTCACAGCATCGAAAACCTGCCTATTCACCGGCGCGCCCGCTTAGGTCTGGGCTATTTGCCGCAGGAAGCCTCGATTTTCCGCAGGCTCAACGTCGAGAACAACGTGCGCGCGGTGCTAGAGCTGCAGACCGACGCCGAAGGCCGGCCGCTGTCGCGCGCGGAACTGGAGTCGCGGCTGACAGCCTTGCTGCAAGACCTGCACGTGGACCACTTACGCAAATCTCCGGCCTTGGCTTTGTCCGGCGGGGAGCGTCGCCGGGTCGAAATTGCCCGGGCGCTGGCCACCCAGCCGCGTTTTATTTTGCTGGACGAACCTTTCGCAGGTATAGATCCGATTGCGGTGGGCGAGATCCGCAAAATCATCGGCTTTCTGAAGGAACGCAACATCGGCGTGCTGATCACCGACCACAACGTGCGCGAAACCCTGGGCAGTTGTGACCACGCCTACATCATCAACGAAGGCACGGTGCTGGCCGAGGGCACGCCGGCCGAGATCGTCGCCAATCCGGAGGTACGGCGTGTGTACTTGGGTGCGGATTTCCGCATGTGAGCGCATGAAGCAAGGCTTATCCCTCCGGATTTCGCAGCACCTGGCGCTCACGCCCCAGCTGCAGCAATCGATCCGGCTGCTGCAACTCTCCACCCTGGAGCTCAGCCAGGAAATCGAGCAGATGCT
>CANCTD010000136.1 GCA_947380945.1 Comamonadaceae bacterium | reverse complement strand
TGGTACAGACCGGCCGTGACCATCAGCAGCACCAGCAAAGTCCCGGCCAGTCCACCGGCAAGTTGCCAACCAGTCAGGCGTATGGCCAGGCTTCGCGTCAGCCTGGCGTCCGTAATAATCACTTCCATACTGCTCGTCTCCTGATCTTTGCGGCCCAAGGGCTGACCCAAGCACCATGTCCTTCACCTTGCTGGAAGCCACGCTCCAAAACCCGCACCTGGCGCGGCTGCAAGGGCTCTCGCGCCTGTCATCGCAGTACCTGGCATTGGTAAAAGACCTTTTGCCGCCCGCCTTGCGCGCAAGCACCAAAGCCGGCCCTATCGATCCAGTTACCCCGGACCCGCAAGCGGCCAACAGCGCGCAGACGGTGTGGTGCCTGATTGCCGCCAACAGTGCCAGCGCAGGAAAACTGCGCCAGCTGTTACCTCGCCTATTAGAGCATCTTCAATCCGCCGGCCACCCGGTGGCGTCCATCCGTCTCAGCATTGAAAAAGCCCAGGCGGCAAATACAGGGCTGAGCACTCCGATCCAGCCCTAGGGCACCAGTTCCGCACACAGACTATCCATACGCGCCACTATGATGCCTTGATGACCACCCTCACTGATGCAGCCAGCGGGCGCGGCCCCGACTCCGCGTACGCGTGGTTCCGGCTGGCGGTTTCCCTGCTGATCATGACCATAGGCAACGCCGGTATGTGGGTCATCCCGGTGGTGCTACCTGTGGTTCAAGCCGAATTCCAGATTGGCCGCGCCGAGGCAGCGCTGCCTTACACGCTGATGATGGTCGGATTTGGCTTGGGCGGTGTGCTCATGGGCCGCTTGAGTGACCGATTCGGCCTGTTCAGGCCCTTGCTGGGGGCTTCGCTGGCCATAGGGGCTGGTTTTGTATTGGCAGGGCGGTCGGACAACATCCTGGGCTTTGCCCTAGCCCATGGCGTGCTGATTGGGCTGGTGGGCTGTGCGGTCACCTTCGCGCCCTTGATGGCCGATACCGCGCTGTGGTTTGCGCGCCGACGCGGCATTGCGGTGGCGGTTTGCGCCAGCGGCAACTACCTGGCGGGTGCCGTGTGGCCGCCCGTGATGGAGCACTTCATCACCACGCAGGGTTGGCGCAGCACCTATACCGGCGTAGGCATTTTTTGCGCGGCAAGCATGGCCGCGCTGGCCTGCCTGATGCGCCAGCGTGCCCCCGCACAGCTGGCTGTCCGGGATCCGCAGGCCCCGGCGCAGGATCGCGACCCAGCATTCGGGCTGCACCCCCGGGTCGCTACCGCAGCATTGTGCGTGGCGGGACTGTCCTGCTGTGTGGCAATGGCCATGCCCCAGGTGCATATCGTGGCGTACTGCACGGATCTGGGCTTCGACGCGGCGCAGGGTGCGCAAATGCTCTCCATCATGCTGGCCTGCGGCATCATCAGCCGCCTGGTCTCGGGCGCACTGTCCGACCGCATAGGCGGCATCCGCACCCTGGTTCTGGGCTCGGCCCTTCAATGTACGGCGCTCGCGCTGTTCCTGCCCTTCGATGGTCTGGTGCCGCTGTACATCGTCTCCGCGATGTTCGGACTATTCCAAGGCGGGATCGTGCCCTCTTACGCCCTGGTAGTGCGTGAGAATTTTCCAGCCGCGCAAATCGGTGTGCGAATTGGAACGGTGATCATGTTCACGATGCTGGGCATGGCGCTGGGCGGCTGGATGTCGGGCAAAGTGTTCGACCTGACCGGCTCCTACCACGCGGCGTTTTTGAACGGCATCGCCTGGAACCTGTTGAATCTGCTGATAACTGTCACCCTGCTGCTGCGGCTGCGCCACCAGAAAACGCCGCAATCGGGATCTGACCCCAATTAACAATTAAGTATCAGCGCCGGCGCAGGATGTGGATGTGGTCCGCGCCCTGGGTGCTTTGGCGCAACAAGGTGTGCCCGGTTTGCTTGGTAAAGGCCTGGAAATCCCGCAGGGAGCCGGGGTCGGTGCTGATCACTTCCAAAACCTGGCCGCTGGTCAGCTCCGCCAGGGCTTTTTTGGCTTTTAAAATCGGCAACGGGCAGTTCAGGCCGCGTGTGTCCAAGGACTTATCGATAGCGGGCAGCGCGTCGTCGCTCATGGCTTGCCCGATCAGGCTGGAAACACGCCGGTGGACAGGTAGCGGTCGCCCCGGTCGCAGACAATGAACACAATGGTGGCGTCGCGCAGCTCGGCGGCAAGCTGCTGCGCCACCCAACACGCACCGGCTGCGGAAACGCCGGCAAAAATACCCTCTTCGCGCGCCATGCGCCGTACCATGTCCTCGGCATCGGTCTGGCTGACCAGGCGCACTTCGTCGACCACGCTGGCGTCGTAGATCCCGGGCAGGTATTCGGGCGACCACTTGCGAATGCCGGGAATACGCGAACCTTCGGACGGCTGCGCGCCAATGATCTGCACAGCGGGGTTTTGCTGTTTAAGAAAGCGCCCCACGCCGGTAATCGTGCCCGTGGTGCCCATGGCGCTGACAAAGTGGGTGACCTGCCCACGGGTGTCGGCCCAGATTTCGGGACCGGTGGTCTCAAAATGCACACGCGGGTTGTCCGCATTGGCAAACTGGTCCAACACCCGGCCCTTGCCCTGGGCCTGCATCTGCAGCGCCAGGTCGCGCGCATGCTCCATGCCACCGGCTTTGGGGGTCAGAATGAGTTCCGCACCAAAAGCCTTCATGGTTTGGGCCCGCTCTATCGACAAATCCTCGGGCATGACCAGCACCATGCGGTAACCCTTGATGGCAGCAGCCATGGCCAGGGCAATACCGGTGTTACCCGATGTGGCCTCTATCAGCGTGTCGCCCGGGGCAATCTCGCCGCGCTCCTGCGCGCGCGCAATCATGGACAGGGCCGGCCGGTCTTTGACCGAACCCGCCGGGTTATTGCCTTCAAGCTTGCCCAGTACCACGTTGTGGCGCGGCCCAGCGTATTGCGCGCCTATGCGCTGCAAGGCGACTAAAGGGGTGCTGCCAACCACCTGCTCCAGAGTCGGATACGCCACCATGCCGGGGGGCCTCACGCGTGGCGGTCCACGTAGCGGCCCTTTTCTTTGGGAGGGCCGGACTCGGTGCGGTTTTGCGCCTGCACCCGATCGAGTTGGGCGCGGGCCTGCGCCACCTGGTCTGCGCGGGCCTGGGCCTGGGCGCGGTCTTGCGCGGCCTCATCGGCCACACGCCGGGTCACCTGCTTGGGCGCCGGCGCGGCGGGCGCAGAACGGACATCGGAAATAGCAGACATGGCGGCTCCTGGGAAAACTGAGGCGAACTATAGCGCCCGGGCTGACTCAAAAACCCCAGTCCGCTCCCGCGCCCATCAGTGTGGCCGCCCCCAGAACCGCGAACAAAGCCGCTGCGATACCGTGCACCAGGCGCATAGGAATCCTGGCCGACAGGCGGTCGCCTATGAATACGGCGGGCACATCGGCAATCAGCATGCCCAGCGTGGTGCCGATTACCACCAGCACCGGATCGGCGAAATGCGCCGCCATGGCGACTGTGGCGATCTGCGTTTTGTCGCCCATTTCCGCCAGAAAAAAGGTGATCAGCGTCGCGCCGAACACGCCCCAGCGGCTGGCGATGTCGCCCTCGTCGTCTTCGATCTTGTCCGGGATCAGCGTCCACACCGCCATGCCGATAAAGGACGCGCCCAGCACCCAGCGCAGGATCTCAGGGCTCAGGCTGGCCGTGATCCAAGCCCCCAGCGCGCCGGCCAGTCCGTGATTGACCACGGTGGCGCACAAAATGCCCGCAATGATGGGCAGCGGTTTTTTGAATCGGGCGGCCAGCAAAAAAGCCAGCAGCTGGGTTTTGTCGCCGATTTCGGCGAGGGCAACAATGCCCGTTGAAATCCAAAGCGCTTCCACATGAATCCTTGTAACAGCAGGTGGCCGCCAGGCCGTTCTGGCGCAGACCACCGATGCCGTCGATTAAGACATATCCCCCGTAAAGCCAAGGGCGGCGTCGCAATGCGATGGACAAACGGGTCAGCGGATAATTACTCCCGGGGGACCGATTCGTTCCTTTCCCGCCGAAACTCCACCTTCGCTTCATTCCTCGCACCCATGAACACCAGCACCAACCCCCTCTCCCTGCTCCAAGACCCCAGCCTGCTGCAACACCACGGCCTGATCAACGGGCAGTGGGTCAGCGGCCAGGGCACCTTCGGCGTCCATGACCCGGCCACGGGCGCCGAGTTGGCGCAAGTTGCCAACCTGGGCGCGCAGCATGCAGAACAAGCCATCGCGGCGGCCAACGCCGCCTGGCCTGCCTGGCGCGCCAAGACCGGCAAGGAGCGCGCCAACATCCTGCGCGAATGGTTTGACCTCATCATGGCCAACCAGGACGACCTGGCACGCATCATGACGTCCGAGCAGGGCAAACCCTTTCCCGAAGCCAAGGGCGAGGTGGCCTACGCCGCCAGTTTTGTCGAGTGGTTTGCCGAAGAAGCCAAACGCGTCAACGGCGAAACCCTGCCCCAGTTTGACAACAGCCGCCGGCTGCTGGTGCTCAAGCAGCCCGTAGGCGTGTGCGCGGCGATTACGCCCTGGAATTTCCCCATCGCCATGATCACCCGCAAGGTAGCCCCGGCGCTGGCAGCCGGCTGCACAGTGATCATCAAACCGGCTGAACTCACGCCCCTGACCGCGCTGGCCGCTGCCGAGTTGGCCCAGCGCGCCGGCATCCCGGCCGGCGTATTGAACATGCTGTGCGCCGACGCCGATAACAGCATCGCCATAGGCAAGGTGTTATGCGCTAGCGACGTGGTACGGCACCTGAGCTTTACCGGCTCGACCGAAGTCGGCCGCATCCTGATGCAGCAAAGCGCCCCAACCGTGAAGAAGCTCTCTCTGGAACTCGGTGGCAACGCGCCCTTTATCGTGTTCGACGATGCGCACCTGGACAGTGCCGTAGACGGCGCAATGGCCAGCAAGTACCGCAACGCGGGCCAGACCTGCGTTTGCGCCAACCGGATTTATGTGCAGGACGGTGTTTACGACGCATTCGTCGAAAAGTTTTCCGCCAAGGTACGCGCGCTCAAGGTGGGCAACGGCTTTGAGGCCGGCGTGGCGCAAGGCCCGCTGATTGAAGACGCGGCCTTGCAAAAAGTGGAGCGCCATGTGGCAGACGCAGTGGCCAAAGGCGCAACCCTGGTCACCGGCGGCAAGCGCTTGCAAGGCCAGTTTTTTGAACCCACGGTGCTGGCCAACGCCAGCGCGGACATGCTTTGCGCCCGCGAAGAAACCTTTGGCCCCCTGGCCCCGATCTTCCGCTTCCACACCGAAAAAGAGGTGGTCGATGCCGCCAACAACACCGAATTCGGTCTGGCCAGTTACTTCTACACCCGCGACATCGGACGCATCTTCCGGGTCGGCGAGGCTTTGGAATACGGCATGGT
>CANCTD010000135.1 GCA_947380945.1 Comamonadaceae bacterium | reverse complement strand
GGCACTCACGCTGGATCCCAAGCACAAGGGCGCGCACGAATACATAGGCATCGCCTATATCCAGATGGGGCAGCTCGACAAGGCCAAAGAACACCTGGCCAGTCTGGACAAGATTTGCACTTTTTCCTGCGAGGAATACCGAGACTTGAAGAAGGCGATTGCGCAGGCGCAATAGGCGGCCTACGGCTTTATCACAAGTCACCTGCGCCCGTGGTCGGCAGTCAGTAGTGGTAGCGCAGTTGCGCAATCAGCAAGGCGCCGTCCTCTGGTCGGTAGACCATGTGGTGTTCGTCGGTAATGCGGCGTGACCAGAACCCGGCGAGCGCGTGCTTGAGCGGTTCGGGCTTGCCGATTCCCTCAAAGGGTGAGCGTGCGGTATCCGCAATTAGTTTGTTGATGCGCTCTACTACGCGACGGTCTTGCTTTTGCCAGTAAAGGTAGTCTTCCCATGCCTCGTCGGCAAAGACGAGCTTCATGGAACCAGCGCACGCGCCACGCCTTTTCCGGCGGCCAATTGGCTCGTAGCCGAGAGCAGTCGCTTGGCATTGGCAGAGTTGCGCAAAAGGTAGGCGGTTTCTTCCAGTGCCTGAAAGTCCTCCAAAGACAGCATCACCACAGATTGTTCGCCGTTGCGGGTGATGATCAAGGTTTCATGGTCATTGCAGACGCGGTCCATGGTCGAGGCCAGATTGGCCCGGGCGGTGGAGTAGGTGATGGCGTCCATGAAGTTCTTTCGAAGTTGTACGCATTATTGTACAAACCGGACCCCGAATCTTCCTCAACGCATTCGGTTTGGCGCTCGTGCAAGCCCAAACGCTGTTCCAATGTCTAATCCCATCACCCCGGCGCAAGAGAAACTACATGTGGAATGAACGCTACAGCAGCAAAGAATACGCCTACGGCACCGAGCCCAACACTTTCTTAACGGCCAACTTTCAGCACCTGCCCAAGGGCCGGGTCCTGAGTCTGGCCGAAGGCGAGGGGCGCAACGCGGTGTTTTTGGCGCAGCAGGGCTACGCGGTGACCGCCGTGGACGGTTCGCAAGTGGGTCTGGACAAGGCCCAGGTGCTGGCCGAAGCCAGGGGCGTAAAGCTGGAATGCATTTGTGCCGACCTGGCCGATTTCGAGCTGGGCGTAAGCGCCTGGGACGCCATCGTCTCCATCTTCTGCCCCCTGCCCCCCGCCATCCGCCAGGCGCTCTACCGCAAGGTGTTTGCCGCGCTTAAGCCCGGCGGCGTGTTTTTGTTGGAGGCCTACACGCCCGAGCAAATAATACATGGCACGGGCGGCGGCAAATCGGTGGAGCTAATGCAAACCGCAGCGTCGCTGCGCGCCGAGCTGCCCGGGCTGGACTTTGTGCACCTGCTGGAACTGGAGCGCGAGGTGGTGGAAGGCACGTTTCACACCGGCCTGGGGGCGGTGGTGCAGGCTATCGGAATCAAGCACGCAGCAGAAGCGCCTTAACCCCGGCGTTTGCGCACGCTCTCTGCCAGCACGCACAAAATCTCAAACAGCATGGTCGCGCCCACCAGGGCGGTGTTGCCGCTGGGGTCAAACGGGGGCGAGACTTCGACCACGTCGCCGCCTACCAGGTTCAGGCCGCGCAGGCCGCGCACCACGTGTTGCGCCTCCAGCGTGGTCATGCCGCCGATCTCGGGCGTGCCGGTGCCTGGGGCGTAGACCGGGTCGAGCGCGTCCACGTCAAAGCTCACATAGGTGGCGCCATCACCCACCACGCGGCGCGCCTCGGCAATCGTGCCTTGCACACCCAGGGCGTTGAACTCGTCGATGTCGATCACGCGTATGCCTTGTTCCTGGCCCCAGGTGTCTTCGGCGTCGCTGTAAAGCGCGCCGCGGATGCCGATTTGCACCGTGCGCTTGGGGTCGAGCAGGCCTTCTTCTACCGCGCGGCGAAAGGGCGTGCCGTGCGTGTATTTGAAGCCGCCGAAGTAGCCGTCCCAGGTGTCGGTGTGCGCGTCAAAGTGCACCATGCCCAGGGGGCCGGTTTGCTTGACGATGGCGCGCATCACCGGCAGCGACACCAGGTGGTCGCCACCCACCGACAGGGGCGCAATGCCCGCGCTGCAGACGCCGCTGAAGAAGGTTTCGATGCGCGCGAGCGAATCCAGCAGGTCCACCGGGTTGACCGGCGTGTCGCCCAGGTCGGCGCAGTTGCATAACGTGAAGGGCGCGATGCCGCTGGCGCGGTTGACGTTGCGGATCATGGTGGAGATGTCGCGCACCTGGCGCGGGCCATGGCGGGCGCCCGGGCGGTTGGTGGTGCCACCGTCCCAGGGAATGCCCACCAGGCCAATTTCCACATCGGCGTATTCGGCGTCGTGCGCTTGCACATAGGGCAGGCGCATCAGCGTTGGAATGCCGGCAAAGCGCGGCATCACCGAGCCGGTAATCGGTTTGAAAAATCCAGGTGCAGCAGTCACATCCGTCCCCTCCAAGGTACGACCTTTTTCTCGACCCAGCGCATGAGCAGGTCAAAGGCAAAAGCCACCGAGCCGATCACGATGATGCCCATCACCACAATGTCGGTTCGCAAGAAATTCGAAGCATTCAACACCATCTGCCCCAGGCCCACATTAGCCGCGACCATTTCAGCGGCTACCAAGGTGCTCCAGCCAAAACCAATCGAGATGCGCATGCCCACCAAAATCTCGGGCATGGCTGCGGGCAGCACCACGTGCCGGATCACCTGGCTGTAGCTTGCGCCCATGGAGTAGGCGGCATTCATCTGCTCTTGCGAGGCGCTGCGCATGCCGGATCGCGCGGCCATGGCTAGCGGGGCGAAGCAACTCAGGTAAATCAGCAAAATTTTAGGGAACTCGTCAATACCAAACCAGATGATGATGAGCGGCAAATAGGCCAGCGGCGGCAGTGGGCGCAGCAGCTCGATGGGCGGGTCGAAAATGCCGCGCCAGAAACGCGACATGCCCATGGCGATACCGACTGGAATCGCTGTTACGCAGCCCAAGATAAACGCGGCAAACACGCGCAGCATGCTGGCCATAAAGTGTTGCCACAGCGGTTTGTCATTGGCAATGCCGGTGAGGTACTCGTAAAACTGCTGGTAGGTCGCCTGTGGTGAGGGCAGAAAGATCGGCTTGATCCAGCCCATATTGGTCACGATAAACCAGGCTGCGGCCATGACCACAATCGTGACGGTGGTGATAAAGGCGCTGGAGCCTTCGCCCGGAATTTTGAATGCGCTGGTTTTGAGCGCTGCGGTGGATGGTTTAGGCATGGGCGGCCTCGCGTTGGTGGATGATGGACAGCACTTCTTCGCGCATGCGGATGAACTCAGGTTCGGACTTGACCTTGCGGGTGTCGCCGTGCGCCAAGAACTGGCGCGAGAACGGCACCTCATCATAGGTATGCGTGATGCGGCCCGGGCTGGGGCTCATCACGATCAGGCGGGTCGCCAGGAACAGTGCTTCTTCCACCGAGTGGGTGATAAAAAACACCATTTTGTTGGACTTGGCCCACGCGTGCAGCAGGATCTCCTGCACGGTCTCGCGGGTGAAGGCGTCGAGCGCGCCCATGGGCTCATCCATGAGCAGCACCTCGGGGTCGCTGGCAAGGGCGCGGGCAATGCCCACGCGCTGCTGCATGCCGCCGGACAGTTCGTAGACCGCGCGGTCGGCGTATTTCTCCAAGCCCACTAAAGCCAGTTTTTCTTCGCCGATACGCCGCCGCTCGGATGCGCCGACACCGCGCATGCGCAGGCCCAGGCATACGTTATCAATCACCGACAGCCAGGGCATGAGCGCATGCTTTTGGAACACCACGCCACGGTCCGCGCCCGGGCCTTCCACGTGCGCGCCATTGAGTAGCACTTCACCGCTGGATGGGGGCAAGAAGCCAGCGATGCAATTGAGCAGCGTGGTTTTGCCGCAGCCGGATGCGCCGAGCGCGACCACAAAGTCGCCACCCTTCATCTCCAGGTTGACAGGAGCGAGTGCCTGCAAGGTGCCGCCTTTTATGGCGTAGTTCACTGTCAGGTCTTTAATTTGCAAAGTGGGCATAGCGGATAGAGGAAAACAGCGTTTACAAAAAAGGGGCAACCTTATGACAAGTTGCCCCTGGGCCGGCATGCAACCCACGCCGGGGCGCATGCCCCAAGCGTGGTAAGCGCAGATTACTTCAACGCATCGCGCAAGTAGCTGCTGTCCACAAACACACTGTAGTCGGGCTTCACTTCGGTGATGCGGCCGATTTCTTTCCACAGCTTGGCACTGTTTTCCAGCGTTTTGGCTGCACCACCGGCAGCGCCGCCACCCAGCCAGGCATTGGAGAGTTGCGCATTGGTGTCAGGGAACACAAATGCAGCCATGGCATCGGGCACATCCTTCTCGTCAGCTTTGGTCCATTTGGCAATGGCTTTTACCTGCGGTGAACCCACCACCCACTTGGCGGGGTTGGCACGGTACTCGGCATCCGCTTTGGCGATGGCCTTGATCGCTGCAACAACGAAATCGCGGTTTTGGGCGGCCCACTTGGCATCGACGACCAGGCCGTCAAAGGTGGGATAGCCTTTTTTGCCGACGTCGCCGGAGGTTGCAATAGTCTTACCGTTGCGCTTGATCTTCGACAGCACCGGGTCCCAGATGAAGGACGCGTCAATGTCGCCACGCTCCCATGCCGCAGCAATGGCGGGCGGAGGCAGGTTCATCACGTTGACGCTCTTGGCGTCGATGCCTTCTAGGCGCAAACCGACCATCAAGGAATAGTGGGCGGTCGATGCGAAAGGCGTACCGACCTTCTTGCCAACCAGGTCCTTCCAGCTATTGATGCCGGCACCATTGCGGGCTACCAACTGGTCCGAAGCCGCAATGTCGTCCAGGATGTACACCAGACGCAGGTCCTGGCCTTGGCTGGTCGCAGTGGCCAGGGGGCTGGAGCCCACTTCGCCGATTTGCACGTCGCCAGAGCTCATGGCTTTAATGACTTCGCCACCGCCGCCAAACATGCGCCAGTTGATTTTGTAGCCGGTTGCCTTTTCCAGTTCAGCGTCCATCAGAACGCGCAGCGGCAGCTGCATGTCCTGGTGGGCGAAGGTGACTTCTTTTTTTGCTTGGGCGAAGCTGCTTGCCGCACCGACTGCGACCAAAAGCGCGACCGCCGACTTGGCGATCAACGGGAACAAAGTCTTATTCATAAAAGAAACCTTTCGTCAGTAAATTGGTTGCAAAACGCAGGGCGCATGCTATGCCCCTTCACACAACCTGTTTGCATGAGCTTATGAGTTTGTATGCGCCGCAGGTGCGCGACTAGTGCCAGTTGGATGCATTTATAGTGCCAGCCCAAGCCAGTGCGACACGCTGGAAAAACCAAGAAAATCGCCCCAAAGCGGTGCCCTGTTGGCGCTTAATGCGCGCCAGCGTTCACTTTTTTGTACTGTGCCCCGGTTTG
>CANCTD010000134.1 GCA_947380945.1 Comamonadaceae bacterium | reverse complement strand
CGCCCCCAGGCACTGACGCCAAAAAATGCGGTCAGCAAGCGGGCCGCGTTGTGGCTCACGATGGCGATGCGCTCACCCGGTGCCAGCCCCAGTGCGTCCAGCCCCGCAGCCTGCGCCCGCGCATGGGCCATCATGTCGTGGTAGTTCATAGCGCCCCAGCTCGCCGCAGGCTGCTGGGGCTCATCCACAAAGGCCACCCGCTGCGGATACACCTGGCTGGCGCGGCGCAAATGGTCAAAAATCGTCAACGCTACTTTCATACGACATCTCCGTGTTGCTAGAGTTTTCTCGGCAACATCATCGCTCAATCCGCTGAAGGGGGCTTTGCCGCTGCGTCCACCCAGTCATCCAGCTGCAATCGGGGCACCTTGGAAAATTCGCGGGTGTTATTGGTGACCAGCAATGCCTGCTGACTCAGGGCATGGGCGGCGATCATGGTGTCCAGGGAACCGATGGGCGTACCGCGTTGCTCAAGGTCAGCCCGCAAGTCACCGTACACCCACACGGCAGCCTCGTCAAAAGGCAGAACGGTCAGCGGTGCCAGAAACATCGCCAGCGCCTGCCGGTTGCGCGCCGATCCGCTTTTTGCGACGCCGAAAGCCAACTCAGCGGCAACCACGCTGCATAAGCCGATCTCGCCCATCCGGTAGCGCTTGAAGCGCTCCAGTACAGCGGGGGGCTTTGCGTTGATGATGTAGATGCAAATGTTGGTGTCCAGCAAGATCATGGTTCCAGCGCCTCGCGCTCCTGCGTCAAGGGCTGTTCCCGGGTAATCGCAAAACCGGGCTCAAACCCGGCTAAGCCGGCCTCCATCGTTTGCCAAGGGTCATCCAGCGGAAGCAGCAAGACTCCGTTGCCAAAGTGCTTGACCACGACCTCGACCCCGGCAAAGCGGTACTCTTTTGGCAGCCGAACGGCCTGGCTGCGGCCGGATTGGAATAGACGGGCGGTGTCCATAGAACGCTCCTGATAAGGTGACTACCGATGATATCCACCATTCCCATTGGGCAGGCTATTTACTAGGGAATACCCTAGGCCTCAAGTCCAACCAACATAAGGTGTTGCCACACCGACTCGGCTATGCTTTACGCGTCGGCTCATCCCTGAGCCGATGGACAAGAAATTGAAGGGCAAACCCGGTGAAAGCCGGCGACGCAAAGCCACCGAACTACCGCGCTATTCACAGCGCAACGTCAGCGGGGCCGCCAGATTCGACGGATGGGATTTCCCTGTCTGCTCTATCCCGATTTGGCGAAATTGAATGGCCAGCAAGAACAAACCAGCGCAATTTGATAACCGGCTGTATTACGGGGACAACCTCGACGTATTGCGGAACAAAATTCACGACGAAACCGTCGATCTTTGCTACATCGATCCGCCCTTCAACTCGAAGCGGAACTACTTCCAGATTTACAACAACATCGGCGGCGAAGCTGACCGGGCGCAGGCGCAGGCCTTTATGGATACGTGGGAGTGGGGTGACGAAGCCGAAGAAGGCCTTCGGTACATCACCAATATCGCCAACTTAAACAATGACAAGTTGACGCCGCAGACCGTGGCGCTGATTCAAGGGCTAATCAATGTCTTGGGCAAAGGCGACTTGATGGCCTACTTGGTGCACATGACACAGCGAATTGTCGAGATTCACCGGGTACTGAAACCGACGGGCAGTTTTTATCTGCATTGCGATCCGACTGCTTCGCATTATTTGAAGCTTGTGCTCGATAGCGTTTTTTGCGGTGGGGGGAGAAATGGTGATTTCAGAAACGAAATTATTTGGCACTACAGACGATGGACAGGTAAGGCTAAAAAGTTCCAAGAGCTACACGACGTGATATTTTTTTATTCAAAAACTAACGATGTAACCTTTAATGCTCTCTATACCGAGTACACAGAAAAATCATTGCATAGGAAACAACATCATCACACGCGAATTAAAGGCGCCGATGTTTATGTGACGACTATTGATGAACGCGGAGTTAGGGAAAACGACGTCTGGCAAATACCAGGGTTAAATTCGCAAGCAAAAGAACGCCTAGGCTACCCCACCCAAAAGCCGGAAATATTGCTTGAGCGAATCATTAAAGCCAGCAGCAACGAAGGCGACGTTCTTCTCGATGCGTACTGCGGTTGCGGCACGACAGTCGCCGTTGCGCAAAAACTCAACCGGCGTTGGATTGGAATCGACATCACTTACCAGTCGATCAGCCTGATTTTGAAGCGGCTCAAAGACGCAAATCGTGGCGAACAGTGGACCGCGATTGATCAAAGCCTGCTAATCGATGGCGTACCCAAAGACAAGGATTCCGCGATTGCTTTGGCCAACCGCAGGGACGACAGAACACGCAAAGAATTTGAGAAATGGGCAGTGCTCACCTACACGGACGATCAGGCCCGCATCAACGAGAAAAAAGGCGCGGACGGCGGGGTGGACGGCATCAGCTATTTCATGCTCGACAAAGTACAAGAAGAATTCAAACACGGCAAAGTGGTCTATCAAGTCAAGTCCGGTGGCGCGCAGCGCGGCACGATCGACAACCTGCGCGGTGTTATGGAAAGCCAAAGCGCCGAGATCGGAATACTGCTGACCATGGACGCACCGACCAAACCGATGCTGGAAACCGCGCGACAGGCTGGCAAGTTCAAACACCCGCTGCTGGGGACAGAATACGACCGAATTCAAATCGTGACGGTCGAAGAATTGCTGAACGGTGCACGCATCGCGTTACCGCACCCCGCCGAGATGGTGAAAGCCGCCGAGGCAATAGGTAACAACAGCGCGCAGCAGCTTTTGATTTAAGCGCTAGAACCGCACGAAAGCACTGAGAGGGTTGGTCATGAGTACAGGAATTGTGATCGCGTTCAATCCACTGCGCGGATACATTCTTATTCAGACCGAGCAGGGCGAATTCGTATTGTTTGAGCTGCTTGATAGCATCAGTATTGCAATGGGCGACAAACTGGCGGGGAACCTGGGTGCCCTCGGACGCGAAACGCTTACGCACCTTGGACAAAACACAAGATTCGCAGCGTATGGGCAAACTGGCCCCAGCGGCTTGGCGGCTTGTAAGAAGATATTTTCTGATTAAAGCGGCAAAAATTGGTTTCCCTCCAGATGCCTCCAACGAAAGCCTGATCTAACGTGGGAGACCACCTGCGAGAATCGCCGGTCCCGCATTCTGCAATCCCGGATGGCCCCCTCCAATCCCCCCCCCCCCACCCCCTGGCGCCTCTCCGTCGCCCCCATGATGGACTGGACCGATCGCCATTGCCGCTTCTTCCACCGCCTGCTGAGCAGCCACACCCGCCTGTACACCGAGATGGTGACCACGGGCGCTTTGTTGCATGGGAGCGTGGAGCGGCATTTGCGCTTCAACGCCGAGGAGCATCCGGTGGCGCTGCAGCTGGGTGGCAGCGAAACGGCCGACCTGGCGCATGCGGCGCGGCTGGGGGCGCAGTGGGGCTATGACGAGATCAACCTGAACTGCGGCTGCCCAAGCGAACGGGTGCAGCGCGGGGCCTTTGGGGCCTGCCTGATGAACGAGCCGAACCTGGTGGCCGATGGCGTCAAGGCGATGGTGGACGCGGTGAGCCTGCCTGTGACGGTAAAACACCGCATTGGCATTGACAAAAACGAGGACTACGGCTTTGTGCGCGACTTTGTGGGCACGGTGAGCGAGGCGGGTTGCGCGGTGTTTATGGTGCATGCGCGCAACGCCTGGCTGCAAGGCCTCTCGCCCAAAGAGAACCGCGAGATTCCGCCGCTGCGCTACGAGCTTGCCTACCAGCTCAAGCGCGACTTCCCCGCCCTGACCATCGTGGTCAACGGCGGCATCACGCAGGACGCGCAAATACAAGCGCACCTGGCGCAGGTGGACGGCGTGATGATCGGGCGCGAGGCCTATTACCAGCCCTGGCTCTTGTCCGGCTGGGACGCGCTGTACTTCGATGCCGCGCCGCAGACGCTGACCCGCGAGGCGGTGGAAGAGGCGATGGTGGCCTACATGGAGCGCGCGTTTGTGGAGGACGGCTGCCCCTGGTACGCGATTGCCCGCCACATGCTGGGGCTGTATCACGGGCAGCGCGGCGGGCGTTTGTGGCGCCAGGTCTGGAGCGACCACAAGCGCAAGCCGCAAAGCCCGCGCGCGGTGTGGCAGGCCGCGCGGGCGGCGCTGGAACGCGCAGCGGCTGTGCCGGAGATGCTGGATGTGCCGGTACTGCCGGCCTAAAGCGCCGATTTCTTGACAAACGTCAAATCGGCCAGCGGCCAGGGGTGCCACATTCGGGCACCCTTTTTTTTGCCTCTGAAGCCATGGCCCTTACCGTTACCCAACCGGCTACGCCCTCGCCGGAACTGCTGCGCCGCTTTGACATCGCGGGACCGCGCTACACCTCCTACCCCACAGCGGACCGCTTCGTCGAGGCCTTTGACGATGCAGATTACGGCCGTATCCTGGAGCAAACGCTGGGCGCACCGGGGCGGCTGGCCGCGCTGTCGCTGTATGTGCACATCCCGTTTTGCGAGTCGCTGTGCTACTACTGCGCCTGCAACAAGATCATCACCAAGCACCACAGCCGGGGCACGCTGTACCTGGCGTACCTGGCCAAGGAGCTGGCGCTGCACACCGCCATCATGGGCACGCGCCAGCCGCTGGGTCAGTTGCATTTGGGTGGCGGGAGCCCGACTTTTTTAAGCGACGCCGAACTGGCCGGGCTGATGGCGCTGCTGCGTGCCAACTTCAGCTTCACGGCCAAACCCGAGATTGCCATCGAAGTCGACCCGCGCACCGTGAGCGTGGCGCGGCTGCAAACCCTGGCCGACTTGGGCTTTAACCGGCTGAGCTTTGGCGTGCAGGACTTTGACCCGGACGTGCAGGTGGCGATCCACCGCGTCCAGTCAACCCAGCAGGTGTTTGACCTGGTGCACGCCGCGCGCGAACGCGGCTTGGAGTCCATCAACATCGACCTGATTTACGGGCTTCCGAAGCAGACGCTGGCGTCCATGGAGCGCACCTTGGAGCAGGTCATCGAACTGCGGCCCGACCGCATTGCCCTGTACGCCTACGCGCACCTGCCGCAGCGCTTCAAGCCGCAGCGTCGCATACACGCCGAAGACCTGCCCGACGGCAGCACCAAAGTCGCCATGCTGGCGCACGCCTTGGAAGTTTTGGTGGGCGCAGGCTATGTCTACGTGGGCATGGACCATTTCGCCCTGCCCGACGATGCGCTGGCAGTGGCCAAGCGGCAGGGGCGTTTGCACCGCAACTTCCAGGGTTACAGCACCCGTCCGGACTGCGATCTGATTGCGCTGGGCGTCTCGTCCATAGGCCGCATAGGCAACACCTACAGCCAGAACGCCAAGACGCTGGACGACTACTACGCGCTGCTGGACCAGGGGCGCTTCCCCGTGGTGCGCGGCCTGGCCGTGAGCCGCGA
>CANCTD010000133.1 GCA_947380945.1 Comamonadaceae bacterium | reverse complement strand
CCGTGACGCGCACCCCATGGCCGTTTTGACCGGTCTGGTGGGCGCTTTGTCGGCCTTCTACCACGACAGCACCGACATCAACAACCCGGAGCACCGCGAGATCTCGGCCATCCGGCTGATTGCAAAGATGCCGACGCTGGTGGCCATGGCCTACAAGTACAGCATGGGCCAGCCCTACATGTACCCCAAGAACAAGCTCAGCTATGCCGGCAATTTCCTGCACATGATGTTTGCCACCCCGTGCGAAGAGTATGTGGTCAACCCCGTGATTGAACGCGCCCTGGACCGCATCTTCGTGTTGCACGCCGACCACGAGCAAAATGCCTCCACCTCCACCGTGCGCCTGTGCGGCAGCTCGGGCACCAACCCGTTTGCCGCCATCGCCGCCGGCGTGGCCTGTCTGTGGGGCCCGGCCCACGGCGGCGCCAACGAGGCTTGCCTGAACATGCTGGAAGACATCCAGAAAATGGGCGGCATCTCCAAGGTGGGCCAGTTCATGGAACAGGTGAAGGACAAAAACTCTGGCGTCAAGCTCATGGGCTTTGGCCATCGCGTTTACAAAAACTACGACCCACGCGCCAAACTCATGCAGGAAACCTGCAAAGAAGTGCTGGCCGCCCTGGGCCTGGAAAACGACCCGCTGTTCAAGCTGGCCAAGGCGCTGGAAAAGATCGCCCTGGAAGACGACTACTTTGTCTCGCGCAAGCTCTACCCCAATGTGGACTTCTACTCGGGCATCGTGCAGCGCGCCATCGGTATTCCAGTGAAACTGTTCACCGGAATTTTTGCCCTGGCACGCACCGTGGGCTGGATCGCCCAGCTCAACGAAATGATTGGCGACCCCGAGTACAAAATCGGCCGCCCCCGCCAGTTGTTCACCGGTGCCGAGCGCCGCGACGTGGTGGAAATCGCTAAGCGCTAAGCCACTGCCCATTCGCACCAATGCCCCGCCTTGCGGGGCATTTTTCATGGTGGACTGTGCGCATAAAATGCCAGCCCGCACACAAGGAAGTTCCATGGGCCGCACCCTGTACGACAAGATTTGGGACGAACACGTCGTCCACACCGAAGAAGACGGCACCGCCATCCTCTACATTGACCGCCATCTGGTCCACGAAGTCACCAGCCCCCAGGCCTTTGAAGGCCTGCGTGAGGCCGGTCGCAAGGTCTGGCGCGTGAGCTCCATCGTGGCCACCGCCGACCACAACACACCCACCACCGGCTGGGAACTGGGCTACGACGGCATTACCGACCCGGTGAGCAAAGAGCAAATCACCACGCTCAACAGCAATATTGCCGAGTTTGGCTCGGCGGCTTTTTTCCCCTTCATGTCCAAACGCCAGGGCATCGTGCATGTGATTGGCCCGGAAAACGGCGCCACCCTGCCCGGTATGACCGTGGTCTGTGGTGATTCCCACACCTCCACGCATGGCGCTTTTGGTGCGCTGGCGCACGGCATTGGCACCAGCGAGGTCGAGCACGTAATGGCCACGCAAACCCTGCTGGCCAAAAAAGCCAAGAACATGCTCATCCGCGCCAATGGCGTTTTGTCCAAAGGCTGTACCGCCAAAGACCTGGTGCTGGCCATCATCGGCAAGATCGGCACAGCGGGTGGCACGGGTTACACCATCGAATTTGCCGGCACCGCTATCCGCGCCCTGAGCATGGAAGGCCGCATGACGGTCTGCAACATGGCCATCGAAGGCGGCGCCCGCGCCGGCCTGGTGGCGGTGGACGAGAAAACCATCGCCTACGTCAAAGGCCGTCCGCTGTCGCCTACCGGCGTGGAATGGGACCAGGCCGTGGCCTACTGGAAGACCCTGCATTCGGACGCCGACGCGCACTTTGACGCCGTGGTCGATGTCGATGCCAGCCAGATCGCCCCCCACGTCACCTGGGGAACCTCGCCTGAGATGGTTTTGTCCATCGAAGACCGCGTGCCCGACCCCGATAAAGAAAAAGACAGCAACAAGCGCGGCGCCATTGAGCGCGCCCTGACCTATATGGGTCTGGCGCCCGGCAAGCCGCTGAACGACATTTTTGTGGACAAGGTGTTTATTGGCTCCTGCACCAACAGCCGCATCGAAGACATGCGCGAAGCCGCTGCGCTGGTGCAAAAGCTGGGACAGAAAGTGGCGAAAAACGTGCGCTTGGCCTTGGTGGTGCCCGGCTCCGGTCTGGTCAAAGAACAGGCCGAACGCGAAGGCCTGGACAAGATTTTTGTCGCCGCCGGTTTTGAGTGGCGCGAACCCGGCTGCTCCATGTGCCTGGCCATGAATGCCGACCGCCTGGAGCCCGGCGAGCGCTGCGCCTCCACCAGCAACCGCAACTTCGAAGGCCGCCAAGGCAATGGGGGCCGCACCCATTTGGTCAGCCCCGCCATGGCGGCAGCGGCGGCCATCCACGGCCACTTTGTTGACGTGCGAAAGTTTGTTTGACCGCCCGTCTCGGCTCACTTCATGTAGCCGGAACCCCGCAGGGGGCGGCAGCGGCGGCCCGGAAAAGCCGACTCCGAGCTGCCGCTAAATAACACGCTACCTTGGTTGACTGAGAGAAAGTTAAAAGTTCAATATGCAAAAATTCAATCTACACCAAGGGCTGGTTGCGCCCATGGACCGGGAAAACGTCGACACCGACGCCATCATCCCCAAGCAATTCCTCAAATCCATCCGCAAAACGGGCTTTGGCCCCAATCTGTTTGACGAATGGCGCTACCTGGACCGGGGCGAGCCGGGCCAGGACCCCGCCACGCGCCGCCCCAACCCCGACTTTGTGCTGAACCAGCCGCGCTATGCGGGCGCGAGCATTTTGCTGGCGCGCAAAAACTTTGGCTGTGGCTCCTCGCGCGAGCACGCGCCCTGGGCGCTGGACCAATATGGTTTTCGCGCCATCATCGCGCCCAGCTTTGCCGACATCTTTTTCAACAACAGCTTCAAAAATGGCTTGCTGCCCATCGTGCTGCCCGAGGCGACGGTGAGCCAGTTGTTCGACCAGGCATTGGCTTTCCCCGGCTTCACGCTGACGGTGGACCTGGAGCGCCAGTTGATCGTGCGCCCCCAGGGCGAGGAAATCCCGTTTGAGGTGCAGGCTTTCCGCAAGTTTTGCCTGCTCAATGGCTTTGACGATATTGGCCTGACCCTGCGCCAGGCCGACAAGATCCGCGCCTTTGAGGCCGAGCGCCTGGCGCAAAAGCCCTGGCTGGCGCGCTCGATGGTGGGCTGATTTTTTTGTTTTAGTTTCCCCAAGGACCCCATGAAAATTGCAGTTTTGCCGGGTGACGGCATCGGTACCGAAATCGTGGCTGAAGCCATCAAAGTGCTCAAGGTCCTGGACCTGGACATGACGCTGGAAACCGCCCTGGTCGGCGGTGCCGCTTTCGAGGCCCACGGCCATCCGCTGCCCGAGTCCACGCTCAAGCTGGCCATGGAATCCGACGCCGTGCTGTTTGGCGCGGTGGGTGACTGGAAATACGACACCCTGGACCGCCCACTGCGGCCCGAGCAAGCCATCCTGGGCCTGCGCAAAAACATGGGCTTGTTTGCCAACTTCCGCCCGGCCATTTGCTACAAGCAGCTGACCGACGCGTCCAGTCTCAAGCCCGAGCTGGTGTCGGGCCTGGACATTCTGATCATCCGCGAGCTGACCGGCGACATCTACTTCGGCCAGCCGCGCGGACGGCGCATTGCCACCGACGGGCATTTCCCTGGCAGCGAAGAAGCCTTTGACACCATGCGCTACTCGCGCCCCGAGATCGAGCGTATTGCGCATGTGGCTTTTCAGGCCGCGCAAAAGCGCGGCAAGCGCGTCACCAGCGTGGACAAAGCCAACGTGCTGGAAACCTTCCAGCTCTGGAAAGACGTGGTCACCGAGATCGGCCTGCAATACCCCGACGTGGCGCTGGACCATATGTACGTGGACAACGCCGCCATGCAGCTCGTCAAAGCGCCCAAGAAGTTTGACGTGGTGGTGACCGGCAATATGTTTGGCGACATCCTGAGTGACGCCGCCGCCATGCTCACCGGCAGCATCGGCATGCTGCCCTCGGCCAGCCTGAACGCCAAGAACCAGGGCCTGTACGAACCCAGCCACGGCAGCGCACCCGACATCGCAGGCAAAGGCGTGGCCAACCCGCTGGCAACCATTCTGAGCGCGGCCATGATGCTGCGCTTCAGCCTGAACCAGCCCGAGGCCGCTGCCCGCATCGAGGCAGCCGTGGACGCAGTGCTGAGCCAAGGTCTGCGCACGCCGGACATCTACAGCGCAGGCACGACCAAGGTTGGCACGCGCGAGATGGGTGACGCGGTGGTGAAAGCGCTGGCTTAATTTGACAGAAAAGGCAAAGACATGACCACCTCCCACGCAGACATTTCTTCGGCCGGCCAAAGCGACATCCGGCACCACCTGCATCCCTACACCCAGCTGCGCCAACTTGAAAAAGATGGCCCCCTGGTGATCGTGCGCGGCGAAGGCGTGCAGGTGTTTGACGAACACGGCAAAGCCTATATCGAAGGCATGGCCGGTTTGTGGTGCGCGTCGCTGGGCTTCTCAGAAAAGCGGCTGGCCGACGCGGCCTTCAAGCAGATGAACACCCTGCCCTACTACCATGCGTTTTCGGGCAAGGTGCCAGGGCCTGTCACCGAGCTGGTCGAAACCATGTTCCGCTGGTCGCCGATCCCGAACGCGCGCGTGCTGTTTGCCAACTCGGGCTCGGAGTCGAACGACACCGCCTTCAAGCTGGTGCGGTACTACAACAACGCACGGGGCCGGCCGCTCAAGAAAAAAATCATCGCGCGCAACAAGGGCTACCACGGCGTGACGGCGGCGGCGGCATCCATGTCCGGCCTTGGCACCATGCACCAGAACTTCGACCTGCCCCTGCCCGGCATCGTGCGCGTTAGCTGCCCGCATTTTTACGGCTTTGGCCTACCCGGCGAAACCGAGGCGCAGTTCGTGGACCGCCTGGTGCAGGAGCTGGAAGACACCATCCTGCGCGAAGGGCCGGACACCGTGGCCGCCTTTATCGCCGAGCCGGTGCAAGGCGCAGGCGGCGTGATCATCCCGCCGCCCGGCTACTTTCCCCGCGTCCAGGCGGTATTGAAAAAGTACGACATCCTCTTTTTGGTGGACGAAGTCATCACCGCCTTTGGCCGCCTGGGCCAGAACTTCGGCACCAATGTGTACGACCTCAAGCCCGATATGCTGACCGTGGCCAAGATGCTGACCTCGGCGTATGTGCCCATGTCTGGGCTGTATGTCTCCAACGAGATTTACCAGACCATTGCCGACGCCAGCGCCGAAATCGGCGTGTTCGGTCACGGCTACACCTACAGCGGCCATCCGCTGGCCTGCGCCATCGCACTCGAAACACTGCGCATCTACGAAAGCGACCAGATCGTTGCCCATGTGCAAAAGGTCAGCCCGCGCCTGCAACAAGGCATCCAGACTTTCAAAGG
>CANCTD010000132.1 GCA_947380945.1 Comamonadaceae bacterium | reverse complement strand
CGCGAGCGGCGCAACTGGTAGCGCGAGATCTGCGCTGGCTCCAGGCTCAGCACGGGAAAGCGGTCCAGGTAAGGACTTTTGCGAAACATCTTGCGCGCCTCGGACCAGGTCGCGTCCAGCAAGATGAACAACGGGCGGGGCCTGTCCCGCTCAGACCCCGTTGCCGACACGCTATGCACCACGCGCTGCGCTGGCACATACTCGCCGGGAAATACCACATAAGGCTGCCACTGCGGGTCCTTGAGTAGCGCCAGCAAAGCAGCGTCGGTTTCGGTACGCGCCCAGCCAAAGGCAAAGGTGTCGGCAACCACATCGGCGACCAACCATCCGGTGTTGCTGGGCTTGAGCGGCTCAATGTCGGCCATGAGCAAACACATTCCGGCGCGGGTGCCAAGGCTCGGACGCAGCGCACACAGGCAGTGGCTGGGAACCAGACGGCACCCTGGGCACCGCGCGCCCTTGATGCCGCCGCGCGCCAGGAAGGGTTTGGAACTGCGCGCCAGCCGCGCTGCACGCAAAACCGCGACGGCATGGGGCGGGGCGGAGACAAGTGGCATGGGGCTAGAGTACAGGCAGGCCATCCATAATGGAACGGCATGTACACATCGACTTTTACGTTCGCCAAAGGCATTTTCGACGATGCCTTTTTTGCGCTGGATGCCGACATCGCCCAGATCGCCAGATCAATCCCCGGTTACCTGGGCGAAGAGAGCTGGGAAAACCCGGAGAAGGGCCTGGTCGTCAATGTGTATTACTGGGAGTCCCTGGAAGCATTGCAGACCCTGGTGAACCACCCGTCCCACATCGCCGCAAAAATCCGGCAGGGGGAGTGGCTGGCAGGCTACCAGGTGCTTATTGCCGAAGTCGTGCGCGCCTATGGAGACGGAACGATAGGGCATCCGCTGGCCAAACGTTGCCCCTACAAGAAGCCCGCCTCATAAACCCCCTTGGGTTCGCATACGGCGGCCTGTGCAGCCGCCTTTGCGGTATCAGCTCCAGGCTGACATCGAAGAACAGTGCTTGCGGATCAAGAGGGACAGGCTCTCTACCGCCTCGTCCAGGCTGGGCGCTTGCGGAGCCCGGCCTTCCACCATGGACATGGCGTCAAAACGGTCGCTGTCGCCCATGAAGTAGTCAATGGGTTGCGGGCTGGCCAGGTGGCTTTGCATGGTTTGCATGGCGTGGATCCTCTCCATGGGATGGAAACTACTGCGCCCGGTCGGGTGTCGGCCGGTTTGCAGATACCCAAGGCCTGGAGCAAAGATCAGGCCAGGCATTGCTGTCGGTATCCCGACGCCGCCTCGGGCCCCAAAGCCCGTCCAGCCACATGGTCGGCCAAGCTAGCCCTGCTGCACCGCCGCCAGCACACGCCGGTGCAACTTGGCGTCGGCGTCGCCGCCTGCCAACTGGTCTTCCAACACCTGCGGGCCTGCGGCCACACTCAGCAACTGCAGTTGCGCGACCAGCAGTCGCCACTGGCGCGCCGCCAGCTCCGGATGCGCCTGTGGATCCAGGATGACGGCGCCGGCCGCCAGGCTTTCCTGGCGTTGCTGGGCCGCGATGCTTTCGCGCGCCTCTTGGGTGAGGCGTTTGATGTCATCGACCGACAGGTGCAAGCGGGCGGTTTCCTTGGCGATGGTCTCGCGGGCCTTGGGGTCCAGCTCACCGCGCTCCAGGGCCTCCAGCAGCGTTTTCTTAAAGGCCTCGCGGTCGATGCGCAGCTGATCGGTAAAAGCCGAGGCCAGCAAACCGGCGGGAATGGCGAATATGCCGATACCCACCAAAGCCAGGATCACGGTCAGGGCGCGCCCCATGGGGGTGATGGGCGAGATATCGCCGTAGCCCACGGATGCCAGGGTGACCACAGCCCAGTAAATCGACTGCGGAATGTTCTCGAACTTGTCCGGCTGGGCATCATGCTCAAACAAATATCCCAGGCTCGCGGTCAGCACCACCAGCAAAATCATCACAAAAACCGAGGCGAATATCACCTGCCACTCGCGCCGCACGACCTGGTACAGGGTCTGGGTCGCCGAGGTGTAGCGGGTCAGCTTGAGCAGGCGCATGAGCCGGAAAATCCGCAAAAAGCGCAAGTCCAGGGCAGTGGCGATGAAATATTCCAGCAAAAAGGGCAGGATTGCCAGCAAATCAATGATGTTCTGCCCGGCCTTGAAATGGTGGAAGCGCGGCCAGTATTTCCGCTTGTAGGCCGGGTTCTCCGGTGCCGCGTACCAGCGCGCCACGTACTCCAGCGTGAAGATGCCAAACGCCATGGCATCGATCACAACAAACTCAAAGGCGAGTACCTGTCCGATGGATTGCACCGACTCCAGCACCACCGCAAGAATCGACACAAAAACCCACAAGACGATGAAGTTGTCCACATACATATGCAGCTTGCCCGAGCGTTCGGTGGGCTCCAGCAAGGCATGCACCTTGCTGCGCAGCGAGTGGCCCTGGTTGAGCGCGACAAACTCCCGCCAGGCCGGTACCGCGTAACGCGAGAGTTTGAATATCCGCATCAGCCGCAGCAAGCGCAGGGCGCGCAGCATTTCGACATCCATGGCAACAAAGCCCGAAAAGTAAAAGGGCGCAATGGCCAGCAAATCAATGCAGGCATAAAAACTCAGGGCATAGCGCAGCCGCGGACGGGTGTGGCCCGCATATTCCGGGTCCCAGGGCGCGGTAGCCAGACGCAGCACATACTCCACCGTGAAAATACCCACAGTAAGCAAGTCGAACACATGAAATGCCAGCTCGTGTCCGGCATAAATCGGCGTGATGTGTTCCGAAATAATCGCCAGTACGCTGACGATGATCAGCCAGCCCACCGCGTTTTCCAACTGCCGCTGGTAGCCGTCCTTGAACGTCGGGTCAAACAACCACTGGTACAGCAAAGGCAGAACACCGGTAGGGCGCTTGCGGCTGGGCGCGGGGCCTGGGTGCGGGTGTGTCATAGGCTTGGCAAATCAAAATAAGGGACAGAAAACCCGTCGGTCTACAAAGGCGGTGCAAGCCCCCGCTCACGGCAAAGCAGACCTGCCGACCTTACTTTACTGGACTGCGCCACAACACCCACCAGCCCGTAGCCGCCACACTGAGCAACACGGCCGGGAACACCATTCCTGGCGACCAGTCCAACAGGACACCTGCACACGAAGAGGCAAGCAAGGCACCCAGGGTGTAGGTCAGCACCAGCACCGAGGTGCTGTTAACCAGGGTGATACCGCGCTCGCGGCTGCCGATATCCAGCATGGTCAAGGTATACAGCGTGCCCCCGGCCGCGCCCCAGACCAGGGCGATAGGCCAGACCAGCAGGGGAAGGGCAGGTACCGCGAAACCGGCTGCTGCAGCCCCCGCTAACAAGGCCACCAGCCACCGCATAAGCCGGTGCCGCCCGCGCGCCGGGTCGGCAAAGCGGTCGGCCAGCATGCCTGCCGGAATCGCAAACACGGTCCCACCGAAGCCGCTGACCGACAGCAGCAAAGCGGCCGCCCCGGCCCCCAAGCCCAGGCTCAACCCGTACAGCGGCAATACCGAACCCAGACCCATTTCAAAAAATCCGCCCACAAAACCAGCCAGCATCACCACCGGATGCGCCACCACCGCGTGCCACAAACCACGCAAACCCACGCTGGCGCTGTCAGCATCATCGGCGGCGGGCACGCGCGGGATCAGAAAGGTCCAGGTGAATCCGGCAACCAGCATCGCCAGTACCGCCCACAGCGCGTGCGGGCTGTCCACCCCTAACCAGGCGACCAGCGCCGGGCCGATCACCATGGTCGAACCGATCAGGGTCGCGTAGGCACCAATCAGGCGGCCACGTTGGTTTGGTGGTGCGAACTCGGCGATAAAGGATTCCGCCAGCACCCAGCGCAAACCGCCGGCCACGCTGGCAAGCAGCTCCAGCACAAACCAGGCCGGCAGGCTGCGGGTCGACAAAAACCCCAACACCGTCAGCAAGGGCAGCCCGGACGCCAGCCACAGCGCGCGCCGCCGCCCTATCCAACGCACCAGACCCGACGCAAAGGGCGTGATGATAAAAATGCCCAACCAGGTGGTGGCCGCAAACAGGCCCGCCACGGTGTTGGAAACCCCGGCCTGGTTCAGCATCAAAAGCAGCAGCGGCGACAGCATAAAAATGCCCACCAACTGAAACAAAGTCGAGCCGAATACCGCCAGCAGCCCCCGGTTTGGCCCCTGTAGCACCGTTCAGCCCGCGCTGCCCAAACTCAAACCCGCATGCTCGCGCAGCGGGTGGAAGTGGATTTTGGGAAAGCGCTCCTGCGCCAGCCGCACGTCGTAGGGGCTGGTACACAAAAATGCCAGGGTGTCGGCCGCGTCTTTGGCCATGCGCTGCGGATATGCGTTGACGAACTCGCGCAGCTCGGCCGGGGTGTCCGCGGTGATCCAGCGCGCGCCGGTGTACTGGCTGCCCTCCAGCCGGATGTCGGCGTCGTACTCGCCCTTGAGCCGGTGCTGCACGACTTCAAACTGCAGCTGTCCGACAGCACCCAGCAGCATATTGCCGCCGACCTCGGGCTTGAAGACCTGGATCGCGCCCTCTTCGCCCAGCTGCGCCAAACCTTGCTGCAACTGCTTGGTGCGCAACGGGTTCTTGAGCACCACGGTCATGAACAATTCGGGCGCAAAAAAGGGCAGGCCGGTGTATTGCAGGTTGATGCTGCCGTCGGTAATCGTGTCGCCCAGTTGCACGCCGCCGTGGGTAGTAAAGCCCACGATGTCGCCGGCATAAGCCTCCTCCACCGCCTCGCGGCGCTGGCTCATAAAGGTCACCACGCTGGTGGGGCGCAGCTCTTTGGCGGTGCGCATGACCTTGAGCTTCATGCCCGGCGTGTATTTGCCCGATGCCATGCGCACAAAGGCAATGCGGTCGCGGTGGTTGGCGTCCATATTGGCCTGCACCTTGAACACCACGCCGCTGAACGGCGCGTCATCGGGCTGCATCACCTGGGTATGCGGCTGGCGGTTGACCAGCGTGGTGCTGGTGCGGCTTTGCGGCGCGGGGGCCAGATCGACCAGCGCGTCCAGCACCTCCATCACGCCGAAGTTGTTCACGCCCGAACCGAAAAAAACCGGGGTCTGCTTGCCCGCCAGAAATGCCGCGTGGTCCCAGGCGGGCGATGCGCCGGTGGCCAACTCCATACTCTCCAGCGCTGTCGTCCATTCGTGGCCGAAGCGTTGCTGCAAGGCATCCGGGTTGCGCAGCGGCATGGCGTCAAAGTCCTGCGGCAGGCGCTCGCTGCCCGACTCGAACACCGTCATGGTCTGGGTCCGCAAATTGATGATGCCGCCAAACTGCTTGCCCTGCCCCACCGGCCAGGTCATGGGCACGCAGGGCATCCCGAGTTCGCGCTCGATCTCGTCCAGGATGTCCAGGGGCTCGCGCACCTCGCGGTCCATTTTATTGACGAAGGTGATGATGGGCGTGTCGCGCTGCCGGCAGACCTCGATCAGGCGGCGCGTCTGCGCCTCCACGCCGTTGGCAGCGTCAATCACCATCAGCGCCGAATCAACAGCGGT
>CANCTD010000131.1 GCA_947380945.1 Comamonadaceae bacterium | reverse complement strand
GTGTTCGGTCACGGCTACACCTACAGCGGCCATCCGCTGGCCTGCGCCATCGCACTCGAAACACTGCGCATCTACGAAAGCGACCAGATCGTTGCCCATGTGCAAAAGGTCAGCCCGCGCCTGCAACAAGGCATCCAGACTTTCAAAGGCCACCCACTGGTCGGCGATGCACGCGGTTTGGGCCTGATTGGCGCGATCGAACTGGCCGCAGACCCCGCCAAGCGCACGCCCTTCGACCCCAAGCGCGGCGTGGGCGCCTACCTGGTCAAACGGGCGCAGCACCACGGCCTGATCCTGCGCGGACGGATGGGCGATGTGATCGCCTTCTCGCCGCCCCTGATCATCACCGAGGCCGAAATCGACACCATGCTGGAACGCACCCGCCTGGCGCTGGCCGACACGCTGGAATGGGTGAATAGCTGGCGCACCTGACAGAGAAGCAGCCAGGGGCTGACTGCCCCTGCGCTTGCGGGCTAGGCGGTCGCCTAAGTTAAACGGCCGGACCGTCGTTAGTTTGCGGTGCAGGCTGGACGCCTTATTCGGCGTGGTCGTGCATCAGCCGTGCAGTAATCAGATGGCCGTTGTGCCAGCGGCTTTGCACGCGCGAGACCAGGATTCCGGCGGTTTTGTCATCGATGTCCATGGTCACCAGCACAACGGGGCGGTTAGGGTCGCCGTCTCGGATGATCAGCACCTTGTGAACTGGGCCTATCGGGGTCAGGTCCTGCCGAACACGTTCCTCGGTTACATCGGCGCCCATGCCTGAGAAGAGAATTTTTTTCATGGCTGTTTGACAAAAGCAAAGAAACAAAAAAGAGCGCCGACAGACGCCCGGCCTAATCGACGATGTGGTAACCACCGTCTACATAAATCGTCGAGCCGGTGATCATGCGAGCGCCGTCTGATGCCAGCAGCGCGGTGGCCTGGCCCACGTCGTCGATGCTGGCGACCGAATGCGTGGGCGCCTTGGCAGCGGCGCGCTCCATCAGCGCGTCAAACTCGGCCAGACCCGAAGCCGCGCGGGTGCGGATGGGGCCGGGGGATACCGCATAGACGCGAATGCCTTGGGGACCGAGTTCGCGGGCGAGGTAGCGCACCGAGCTTTCCAGCGCGGCTTTCACCGGGCCCATGACGTTGTAATGGTCTACCACCTGGTTGGCGCCGTAAAAGCTCATGGTGAACAAGGTGCCGCCCTGCCCCATCAAGGGCTCGGCGCGTCGCGCCAGATCAATAAAACTGTAGCAGGACACGTCCATCGCAGTCAAAAAGCCAGTGCGCGAGCAATCAGTCAGACGCCCTTGCAAATCGGCCTTGGGCGCGAAGGCAATCGAGTGCAACACCGAGTCCAAACGGCCCCACTGCGCGGTGATGGCCGCAAACAGCGCATCCACCGAAGCGGGTTCGGTCACGTCCAATGGCATGAACAATTGCGCGCCCAGCGCCTGGGCGAGCGGCTCCACGTGGGCGCGCGCCTTGTCGTTGAGGTAGGTGATGGCGAGTTCGGCGCCCATGGCGCGAAAGGCTTTGGCGCAGCCGTAGGCAATGGACTGGTCGTTGGCGATGCCGGTGACCAGCATTTTTTTACCCGCCAGCAAGCCGGTACTTTCAGAAGGATTCGTGTTCACCATAAGTTCAAGACCTCACAGGTATGTTCGGCAATCATTTGTTCCTCGTTGGTTGGAATGCGCCAGACCGATACCGGGCTGTCCGCCGTGCTGATCTGGCTGGCGTTGGCGGCATTGGCCTGCGGGGCTATGCGCAGGCCCAACCAAGCCAAGCGCTCGCATACGGCACTGCGAATCTCGGGGCTGTTTTCGCCGATGCCGGCGGTGAACACCAGCGCGTCCAGGCCGCCCAAGGCTGCGGCCAGGGAGCCGACTTCACGCGCCAGTCGGTAGACAAAATAATCCACGGCGCGCCGCGCGCCGGGTTCGCCGCTTGCCAGTAATTCCTGCATATCGCTGGACACGCCCGACAGTCCCAGCAGGCCCGATTCGCGGTAGAGCATGGACTCGATGGCGTCTAGCGACATGCCGTAGGCGCGCGCCAGGTGCAGCACCACGCCAGCGTCCAAGCTGCCGCAGCGCGTGCCCATGGGGCAGCCGTCCAGCGCGGTAAAGCCCATGCTCGTGCCCACGCTTTGGCCGTCGCGCAGCGCGCACATGGACACGCCGTTGCCCAGGTGCGCCACCACGGTGCGTCCGGCCACCAGCGCCGGAATCTGCGCCCTGGCCGTGCGGGCGATGTACTCGTAAGACAGGCCGTGAAAGCCATAGCGCTGCACGCCGTCTTCATGAAACCGCCAGGGCAGCGCGAACATCTCGGCCTCGGGCGGCTGGCTGCGGTGGAAGGCGGTGTCAAAGCAGGCCACTTGCGGCAAATCAGGCCGCTCGGCCAGCAGGCAGCGAATGGGCTCCAGGTTGTGCGGCTGGTGCAGTGGTGCCAGGTGCACAAAAGCTTCGAGTTGCTGCATCACCGCCGCGTCCACGCGGATGGGTTCGGCAAACAAGGTGCCGCCGTGCACCACGCGGTGGCCCACCGCCACCAGGTTTTTACCGACCAACGCAGGCTGCAGCCACTGCAGCAGCCACACCAAGGCGGCATGCTGGCTGCTCATGCTTTCGGCGCTGAAGGCCGTGGCGTGCAGCGGGACGCCCGCGCCATCCTTGGCCTTGAAGTGCGCATGGGTAGCAATGCCGTCGATCTGGCCACGCAAAAAGCATTGCAAGCCACCGGGCAGCACATCGAACACCTCAAACTTGAGGCTGGACGACCCGGCGTTAAGAACCAGAATAGCGCGGTTGACGGGCGGCGCGCTCATGCGGCGTCCCCAGATTGCGCAGCGCGAAGGGCCTGCGCCATCACCACACCCAAGGCGCAGGACGCCAGGCGCGCGCGCACGCTGTCGGCGCGGCTGGTCAGGATGATGGGCACGCGCGCACCCAGCACAATGCCGGCCGCGTCGGCCTGCGCCATGAAAGTGAGTTGCTTGGCCAGGATGTTTCCAGCCTCCAGGTCGGGCGCCAACAGGATGTCGGGGTCGCCCGCCACCGTGGAGCGGATGCCTTTGGTGCGCGCGGCCTCTGCGCTGATGGCATTGTCCATGGCCAGAGGGCCGTCGATCAGCGCGCCAGTGATCTGGCCGCGGTCGGCCATCTTGCACAGGCTGGCCGCGTCCGTGGTGGACGGCATCTTGGGGTTGATGCCTTCCACCGCCGACAGCACCGCCACCTTGGGCAGCTTCACGCCCAGCGCTTGCGCCAGGCCAATCGCGTTCTGGCAGATGTCGCGCTTTTCTTCCAGGGTGGGAAAGATGTTGATAGCCGCGTCCGTCACCAGCAAGAGCTTGTGGTAGGTGGGCACATCCATCACAAACACATGCGACAGGCGGCTGGACGTTCGCAAGCCCGTCTCGCGGCGCACCACGGCAGACAGCAGCTCGTCGGTATGCAAGCTGCCTTTCATCAACAGCTGGGCCTCGCCCGCGCGCACCAGCGCCACGGCAGCGGCGGCGGCGCTGGGGCCGTCGGGCATGTCGACCAGCCGAAAGCGCGCAATGTCCAGCTGCATGCGCGCGGCCAGGGCCAAGAGTTTGCCTTGCGGCCCCACCAGAATGGGATCGATCAAACCTTGTTCAGCGGCTTCGACCACCGATTCAAGCGCGCCTTCGCTGCACGGGTAGGCCACTGCCGTGGGCGAGCCTTTGAGCGCACGCGCGGCGTGCAGCAGGGGCTCGAACTTGTCATGAAGTTGCACCGCCATCTCGCCCACGTCAGGCCGGGCAATTTCGATGCTGAACTCGGGCGCGCGGACGCGCGCAGCGCCCGAAGCCACCACTTGCCCCACTTGGTTGGTGCAGCGGCAGCTTAGAACGACGGTCAGACTGGCGTCGTGCTTCTCGGTGACCGTCACGCTGGCGGTGACCGTATCGCCCACGCGCACCGGGCGCTCAAAGGCCAGCGTCTGCGCCAGGTACACCGTGCCGGGGCCGGGAAGCTCGTTGCCCAGCACGCTGGAGATCAGGGCGCCCGCCCAGATGTTGTGCGCTACCAGACCGGCGTCGCCGTGGGCGGCCACAAAAGCGTCATCCACATGGGTGGGGTTCAGGTCACCGGAGACGAGCGCGAACGTTTTGACGTCCAGGCGGGTGAGTGTGCGGCTGAGTTGCGCGCTGTCACCCACATGAATCTGCGCAAAGGGTCGATTGCGAAGCATCTTCGACTACATCATGTGGCCTTGCGGGTGCGCGGCTTGCGCTCTGCTGGCGCTTTACTTGTCCCGGCATCGGCCGCATCGGAAGACGACGGTGCATCGGACGATGCGCCCCGTGGCTCTTGCACCTGCAGCAAGGCCTGTATTTGCTGGGCAAAGTCAGCAGGGCTTGCGCTGTCAGTGCCATCGAGCAGCATGATGCGGTCGGCCAGCATGCGCGCGGCTGTGCGCTCTGTGGCGTTGGGCAGCAGCTTGGGGATCGCTTGCATGGCCTGCTCGGGAAAGAGCGCCAAGATGCGTGCCTGCTGCGCGCGCACTGCAATCCAGTCCACGGGCGACTTGACGCTGGGGATGGCGCCACTGGTGATCAGGCGGTCGGCTGCGTGGCCGATGATCTGGGCAATGCGCATGGAGCGGCGCGTCACCAGGTTTTTTTCAGCGATAGCACCCAGCACCATGCGCACCAGTCCCTCGGGGAAGCCGCCCACCGCAATCAGTGGCTCCAGCTCGGCGCGGGCGGCTTCCAGCATCTCGTGGGCGCGCGCATCGGCTTGTTCGTGCAAGGGAGCGTCGGGCGGCAAGAACGCGCCCATGCCCAGCGGGCCGTAGACGGTTTCAACCCATTGGGCTGTAGAGGCATCTCGGGTGTCGCGGAAAAAGTCCAGCCCTTTGACGATATGGCGGGACATGGCTTTTTCAGCGCGGCTGAACACATTGCGCGAGACCACGGGGTGGCGGTTTTCGCGGATGGTTTTGGCCAGTTCCCGCACCGGCTTGACCAGAGGGTTGGCATCTGACGTTAGTTGGTGCTGCAAGCGGCTTGGGTTGAACGCCATGAGAAGTTCGCCCTGGGGGCGCCCGACCACGGTCGTGATGAAGGGGCGCAGCAGCGTCTTGTAGGCACTGGCGTTCCAGCTGGACACCTTGGCAATCGTGCTGAACACCGCCTCGTCTTCGTCGCCGCCGCTGTCAAAGCGCTCACCCAGCTTGCGGATGTCGGCCACGGTGCGCGGATCAAAGCGCACGTCGAAATTGCCGTAAGAGAGTTTGTCCGCCGTCTGCGAGCTTGTGCGGTTTTCAATCACCATCTCGTACAGGCCGGGCGGCAAGAGTTCAATCTGGTCCAGCGTGCTAATAGTCTGGTCATGCTCTTTGCGGGCGATGGCGCCGCCCACGAAAATACCCAGGTGTCCGATGTCCTCATGCAGCATGTAAACAATGGTGCGACCGGCCACCACAATCGCTTTTTCGTCGCCCCACACGTCCGCAATCCAGCCCAGGGCCTGTTGCGGCGGCGTGATGTTGTCGCCCCAGGACGCAAAAACGACGACGGGCGCGCTGATGTTGCGCAG
>CANCTD010000130.1 GCA_947380945.1 Comamonadaceae bacterium | reverse complement strand
TAAGGCACGCCAACCTGGCGGGCCAAGAGGATGTGCTCGCGGGTTTGGGGCATGGGGCCGTCAGCGGCAGAACAGACCAAAATGGCGCCGTCCATCTGGGCGGCACCGGTGATCATGTTTTTGACATAGTCGGCGTGGCCGGGGCAGTCAACGTGGGCGTAGTGGCGGTTGGCCGTTTCGTATTCCACGTGGGCGGTGTTGATGGTGATGCCGCGTGCTTTTTCTTCAGGCGCTGCGTCGATCTGGTCGTAGGCCTTGGCCTGGCCGCCAAACTTGGCTGCCAGCACGGTGGTGATGGCTGCAGTCAGCGTAGTTTTGCCGTGGTCAACGTGACCAATGGTGCCCACGTTCACGTGGGGCTTGGTGCGGGTGAATTTTTCTTTTGCCATATATCAATTCTCCAAAGAACAAAGGCCCGTGTACAGGTTTAACGTCTGCACGGTGTTGCTGGTTCGCCCCGCACGGGAACAGGGCGGCACACCGTCGCAGACAGGGAAAATTTATTTCGCGCGCGCGGCCATGATGGCCTCAGACACGTTACGCGGGGCTTCCGAGTAGTGCTTGAATTCCATGGTGTAGGTTGCACGGCCTTGCGACATCGAGCGCAAGGTGGTCGAGTAACCGAACATCTCGGACAGCGGAACTTCAGCTTTGATCGCCTTGCCGCCACCGACCATGTCGTCCATGCCCTGAACCATGCCGCGACGTGAAGACAAATCGCCCATCACGCTACCGGCGTAGTCTTCGGGCGTCTCCACCTCGACGGCCATCATGGGCTCCAGAATCACGGGGCTGGCTTTGCGGCAACCCTCTTTGAAGCCGAAGATAGCCGCCATCTTGAACGCGTTCTCGTTGGAGTCCACGTCGTGGTAGGAGCCGAAATGCAAGGTGACTTTCACATCGACCACGGGGTAGCCTGCGAGCACGCCCTGGTTCAAGGCTTCGACCACGCCTTTTTCAACCGCGGGAATGTACTCACGGGGAACCACGCCGCCCTTGATTGCGTCGACAAATTCAAAACCCTTGCCGGCTTCGTTGGGCTCAATCTTGAGCACCACGTGGCCATATTGGCCCTTACCACCGGATTGGCGCACAAACTTGCCTTCCGAGTCTTCGACGGTCTTGCGGATGGTTTCGCGGTAGGCAACCTGGGGCTTGCCCACGTTGGCCTCGACACCGAACTCGCGCTTCATGCGGTCCACAATGATCTCAAGGTGCAACTCACCCATACCGGCAATGATGGTC
The DNA here is from genome assembly GCA_947380945.1 of Comamonadaceae bacterium. GTDB lineage: Bacteria > Pseudomonadota > Gammaproteobacteria > Burkholderiales > Burkholderiaceae_C > Allorhodoferax. The sequence goes on along the minus strand of CANCTD010000130.1, from coordinate 4,334 downwards.
TGGCCGGACTCTTCGTCGGTCTTCACACGGAAAGAGGGGTCTTCCTGCGCCAGACGGGACAAAGCAATGCCCATTTTTTCCTGGTCCGCTTTGGTCTTGGGCTCGACAGCCTGTGCAATCACCGGCTCGGGGAACACCATGCGTTCCAGGGTGATGATGGCCGCCGGATCGCACAGGGTCTCGCCGGTGGTCACGTCTTTCAAACCGACGCAAGCGGCAATGTCGCCAGCGCGGATTTCGTCCACCTCTTCGCGGTTGTTGGCATGCATCTGCACGATACGGCCGATACGCTCTTTTTTGCCACGCACCGGGTTGAACACGCTGTCACCCTTTTTCAGCACGCCCGAATACACGCGCACAAAGGTAAGTTGACCCACAAACGGGTCCGTCATCAGTTTGAATGCCAGCGCCGAGAATTTCTCGCTGTCGTCGGCCTTGCGATGCGCTTCTTTTTCATCTTCGTCAAAGCCGGGAACCGGGGGCACATCCAGCGGCGAGGGCATCAGCTCAATCACCGCGTCCAACATACGCTGCACGCCTTTGTTCTTGAACGCAGTGCCGCACAACATGGGCTGGATTTCGGTCGCAATCGTGCGCACGCGCAGACCGTGGGTGATTTCCTCTTCGGTCAAGTCACCCTCTTCCAGGTACTTGTTCATCAGCTCTTCAGAGGCTTCGGCAGCGGCTTCAACCATTTTTTCGCGCCACTCTTGCGCCAGCGAAACCAGCTCGGCAGGAATGTCCTGGTATTCAAACTTCATGCCCTGCGAGGCCTCATCCCAGATGATGGCCTTCATCTTGCGCAGGTCCACCACGCCGGTGAAGTTCTCTTCGGCGCCGATGGGGATCACGATTGGAATCGGGTTGGCCTTCAGGCGCAATTTCATCTGGTCCACGACCTTGAAGAAATTGGCACCGGTACGGTCCATCTTGTTCACAAAAGCCAAACGCGGAACTTTGTACTTGGTGGCCTGGCGCCACACGGTTTCCGACTGCGGCTGAACGCCACCCACCGCGCAATACACCATGCACGCGCCGTCCAGCACGCGCATGGAACGCTCCACCTCAATCGTGAAGTCCACGTGTCCGGGGGTGTCAATGATGTTGATGCGGTGCTCGGGGAAAGATGTGTCCATTCCCTTCCAGAAGCAAGTGGTTGCAGCCGAAGTGATCGTGATACCACGCTCTTGTTCCTGCTCCATCCAGTCCATGGTCGCCGCGCCGTCATGCACTTCACCAATCTTGTGGTTCACGCCGGTATAAAAAAGAATCCGCTCGGTGGTGGTGGTTTTTCCGGCATCGATGTGCGCGGAGATACCGATATTCCGGTAGCGCTCAATAGGGGTTGTGCGAGCCATGGTGCATCCTTAATGTGTCAAACAGGGTGGGCGCGGCATGCGCCGAGCAAACGGGGCCACAGTATGGGCATCAGGTGTGACAGCGCCAGCGCGCTGCCACACACCCACACCGGGCGCGTTGCAAAAACTTAGAAGCGGAAGTGCGAGAAAGCCTTGTTGGCTTCGGCCATGCGGTGCACTTCATCGCGCTTTTTCATCGCGCCGCCACGGCCTTCAGTGGCCTCCAGCAACTCATTGGCCAAACGCAGCGCCATGGATTTTTCACCGCGCTTGCGGGCGGCCTCTTTGATCCAGCGCATGGACAAAGCCAAACGGCGCACAGGGCGCACTTCCACCGGAACCTGGTAGTTCGCACCGCCGACGCGGCGGGACTTGACCTCGACCATGGGCTTGACGTTGTTGATCGCAACTTCGAAAGCCTCCAGCGGGTCTTTACCGGGGTGTTTTTTCTCGATCTGCTCAAGGGCACCGTAAATGATGCGCTCGGCGACGGCTTTCTTGCCGCCTTCCATGATGACGTTCATGAACTTGGAAAGTTCGACGTTACCGAATTTGGGATCCGGGAGTATTTCCCGCTTGGGAACTTCGCGACGACGTGGCATTTTTTCACCTCTTGCTTCAGTTGGCGCTTTTTCAAACGCCGCGGGAGCCACAGGACTCCCACTTACTCGACCCACGCAAACTATTTCACGCTTCGGGCCATATAACCCGCAGACCGCGCCACGCAGCCTGCGGAACTAAAAATCAACCGGCTTATTTGGCCTTGGGCTTCTTCGCGCCATATTTGGAGCGCGACTGCTTACGGTCTTTCACACCTTGCAAGTCCAAAGAACCGCGCACGATGTGGTAACGCACACCTGGCAAATCCTTGACGCGTCCGCCACGCACCAGCACCACGCTGTGCTCCTGCAGGTTGTGGCCTTCGCCACCGATGTAAGAGATCACCTCGAATCCGTTGGTCAAGCGCACCTTTGCGACCTTGCGCAAAGCCGAATTCGGCTTCTTGGGGGTGGTGGTGTAGACACGGGTGCAAACGCCACGACGCTGCGGCGAATTTTGCATAGCCGGGCTCTTCGATTTGATCGTTTCGACCTCACGCCCTTGGCGCACTAGCTGGTTAATGGTTGGCACGAAAGCCTCCTAAAAATGGCTTCCAGAAGGAAGCCCGGCAAACAAATTTCAAAAACAAAACCACGGATGCGGTACATGCACCCTGTGGCCTGGCAATTTGGGAAAAGCCCGCGAGTATATCAGCCCAAATGGGCAACCGACTGCTTAGCAGCCAGCAACCGGAGTTGGCGGTCCATTAACGGATCCACAGCCGCAGCGCGTCCCAGGTGCGCGAGAGCAGGCCCGCCTGCGGGACGCTCTCAAGCGCCTGCAAGGGAATATCCCGCACCGCCTGATCGCCTTGAAAAACCCGCAAAGTCGCAACGTTTTGGCCGCTTGCCAAGGGGGCCAGCAGCGGATCGGTGCGCAGCACCTGGGTTTTGATGGTGTTGGCGCTGCCGCCCGTCACGGCAATCACAACCGCCTGCACATCGCCCACGCGCACCGTGGATTGCGTGCCTTTCCAGACGGCGGGGGTCACGATGGCCTGGTTGGCTTCGAACAACTTGACGGCGTCAAAGGCGGTATATCCCCAGTTCAACAATTTTTGCGACTCCACGGCACGGCTCACTTCGCTGTCAGCCCCCAGCACGATGGACAACAAGCGGCGGCTACCCATGGCTGCGGCGCTGCCCGGCTTGGCCCCTGCCACCACCAGATTGGGAAACTCCCGGTGGGCGGTTGCGACCATGCAGTAACCGGCGGCTTCGGTATGGCCCGTCTTCAGGCCGTCAACTGTCGGGTCGCGAAACAGCAACAAGTTGCGGTTGTTGTCGTTCGCAGCCGGTGTTCCGGGGTAGCGGTAGTGCTTGATGGCATACAGGCTGATGTACTCGGGGAAGTCCTGCATCAGCCGTGTGGCCAGCAAGCTCAAATCACGTGCGGTGGTGCGATGGCCGGCAACCGTCAATCCTTCGGGGTTGCGGTAACTGGTCGACTTCATGCCCAAAGCCTGGGCTTGCGCGTTCATCATTTCTACAAACCGTTCCACGCTGCCGCCCACGCCTTCGGCCAGCGCCACCGTGGCATCGTTACCGGACTGCACGATCATGCCTTTGAGCAGGTCTTCCACGCTGACCTGCATTTTGGGATCAATAAACATGCGCGAGCCCGGCATCTTCCAAGCGCGCTCACTGACGGGCAAGGTCTGCTGCAGGTCGATCTTGCGTGCACGCAGCGCATCGAACACCAGGTATGCGGTCATCAGCTTGGTCAGCGAGGCCGGCTCAACCGACTCGTCGGCGGCTTTGGCGGCCAGCACCTGCTTGGCCGTCACGTCCAGCAGCAAATAGGCTTTGGCAGCGATTTCCGGTGGCTGCGGGGTTTGAGCGAAGGCGGCCAAAGAGCAAACGGCCGCTGCCGCGATGAAGAATTTTTTCATGGGTTCCAAGGGTTGAAAAAGCACGCGTGGTGAGACACCACCAAAAAAGATCAGACGCCGGGGCTGGCGCTGTGGCCAGCCAGGCCGCCAACAATCACCTGGCGCAAGAGCGGCAATTGTCCGTGAAAGAAATGGCTGCATCCCGGCAGGACCAGCACCGGCAGATTTTGCGGCCGAGCCCAGTCCATCACCGCAGTCAATGGCACGGTTTCGTCCTGCTCGCCATGGACCAATAGGGTGTGCACCCGGATAGGCGGCGGAACCTGCTGCAATGCGAAGCGGCTGGCCGCCGCCCCGACCAAAACAAGGTGGCGGATATCGCGTTGCCCGGTCAGGTGCACGGCGGCGGCCCCCGCCACAAACGCGCCGAAGGAAAACCCGGCCAAGGCCAAGGGCCCGCTGGCGGCATGGGCCCGCACGACGGCAAGCAGGTCGTCTCGTTCACCGCGGCCTTCGTCGTAGGTGCCAGCGCTGGCACCCACGCC
>CANCTD010000129.1 GCA_947380945.1 Comamonadaceae bacterium | reverse complement strand
TGGGTGCGGATTTCCGCATGTGAGCGCATGAAGCAAGGCTTATCCCTCCGGATTTCGCAGCACCTGGCGCTCACGCCCCAGCTGCAGCAATCGATCCGGCTGCTGCAACTCTCCACCCTGGAGCTCAGCCAGGAAATCGAGCAGATGCTGGAGGCCAATCCTTTTCTGGAAGTGGACCACGAGGCGGCCGAGCGCGAAGACTTCGGCATCGAGCAGGTCGATGCGCAGGTCAGCCTGGGCGACCGCGTGGCTGAGTTGGCGCCGGCCAGCGCGGTGGAGCAGTCCAGCAGCGCCTCCGATGTGACCGACGACACCACCACGCCGCTGGGCGCGGATGACGATGTCAGCTGGGATGGCGACGGCACACACGAAATCGCACCGGACGACAGTGAATGGGGCGGCGACGCCAAAGCCCGCGCCAACAACCTGGGCGATGACGAACAAAAAGACGCGACCGAACTGGCACGCAGCCAGGAATCGCTCACCGCCTTCTTGCACCGTCAGGCCCTGGGCATGCGCCTGGCGGACACCGACCGCGCCGCTTTGCGTTTTTTGATCGAGTCGCTCAACGACGATGGTTACCTGGAAGACCCGCTCGATGACCTGGCGCGCAGCCTGTCCGGCAGCGGGGATGAAACCGAAATCGAAGACCTGGTCCACCATTTCACCGTGGCCTTGCATTTGTTGCAAAGCCTGGAGCCGGTGGGCGTGGGCGCGCGCAACCTGGGCGAGTGCTTGCGTTTGCAATTGCAGGCCCTGATCCGGCATGCCGAAAGTGCCGAATCCACCGAGGCGGAATACGCGCAGCTGGAGGTCCTGGAAGTGGCGCTGCGGATTTGCCGCCAGCCCATGGACATGCTGGCGCGGCGCGACATCAAACGCCTGGTCAACCTGGGGATTGGCAGCGACGCGCAAGTGCGCGAGGCGATTGGCCTGATCGGCCGCCTGGAGCCCAAGCCCGGGCGGCGTTTTGCCGACGTGGAGCGCAACATCGTGGTGCCCGATGTGCTGGTGATACCGGTGTCCAAACCCGGCATGCCGCCGCGCTTTCGGGTGCAACTAAACCCCGACGTGATGCCGCGTTTGCGGGTGCACGATATTTACGCCAACGTGCTGCGCAACCACCGTTCCAGTTCCAACCACGCCGGGCTGCAGCAGCGCTTGCAGGAGGCGCGCTGGTTCATCAAAAACATCCAGCAGCGCTTCGACACCATCTTGCGGGTCAGCACGGCGGTGGTGGAGCGGCAAAAGAATTTTTTCAGCCACGGCGAATTGGCGATGCGTCCACTGGTGTTGCGTGAAATTGCCGATGAGCTGGGTTTACACGAATCCACCATCAGCCGCGTCACCACTGCCAAGTACATGGCCACGCCCTTCGGCACCTTTGAGCTGAAATATTTCTTCGGCTCGGGCCTGGGTACCGAGACCGGCGGCAGCGCTTCCAGCACGGCGGTACGCGCCATCATCAAGCAGTTCATCAGCGCCGAAAGCCCCAAGAAGCCGCTGAGCGACAACCAGCTCTCCGAGATGCTCAAAGAGCAGGGCATCGAATGTGCCCGGCGCACCGTGGCCAAATACCGCGAAGGCCTGAAGATCGCGCCGGCCACGCTGCGCAAGGCGCTCTGACACCGCATGAACCAACTCACTGTGTTCCTGCCCTGCGCCGCCGGGGTGGAGGATTACCTTGCCCCTGAAGTGCAAACCATCACCGGTTTGTCCGGCGCGGACGTGGTCAAGCGCCGGGGCGGCGTCTGGGTCAACGGGTCCTGGCGCGCGGTGCAACTGCTCAATCTGCATTGCCGTCTGGCGCAGCGCGTGCTGGTGGAACTGTCCTTCACCGAATACCGCAACGAGCGCGACCTGTACCAGGCCGCCAGCGCCGTGGCCTGGGAGATTTGGTTCACCCCGCGCCAAAGCATCAAGGTCGAGGTCACCGCCCAGCATAGCCCGCTGACCTCGCTGAACTTCGCTGCGCTGAAAATCAAGGACGCGGTCTGCGACCGTTTCCGCGACAAAGCCCAGGGCGTGCGGCCCGATGTGGACACCCGCAACCCCGATGTGCGCATTTACGCCCACCTGACTACCGACAGTTGCACGCTGTACATCGACACCTCGGGCGAGCCGCTGTTCAAGCGCGGCTGGCGCGAAGACACGGGCGACGCCCCGCTCAAAGAAACCCTGGCTGCGGCCATGCTCGCTGCCAGCGGCTGGGCCGACGGCGATAGCGACCTGCCCGTGCTCTACGACCCCTGCTGCGGCAGTGGCACCGTGGTGATTGAGGCCGCGCAAATCGCCTGCAATATCGCGCCCGGCAGCCTGCGCCATTTCGCTTTTGAGAAATACCTGCCGTTTCAAGCCCATGTGTGGGCCGCTATCCGCGAAGAAGCGCAGTCCCGCGTCGTGCGCCCCGAGCCGGGGCAGCCTGCTTTGATTTACGGCAGCGACGTGGCTTTCCGCATGGTGGACTTCGCCCGGCGCAACGCCGAGCGCGCCGGTGTGGCCGATGTGATTGCCTTTCGCGGGGGTGACGCCTTGCAGCGCATGCCGCCGGTGGCCGAGGGCGGCGTCATGCTGCTCAACCCGCCGTATGGCGAGCGCATTGAGGTCGCCGGCGTGGCCGGTCGCAGCGCAGGGCGCGAAGCGGCCTGGATGGACAACGGCGGCGACTTCTTTGCCCAGTTGGCCAGCCACTGGAAGAAAAACTACGCCGGTTGGAGCGCCTGGATTCTGACCCCGGACCTGAAATTGCCGGGCAAGATGCGCCTTAAAGAATCACGCCGCGTGCCCTTGTGGAACGGGCCCCTGGAATGCCGCTTGTTCCGCTTTGACCTGGTTGCCGGGCGGCTGGACAAGCCCGCCGACACCGCCTGATCTACCCAGGCCGCAGGCGCTTGCGGCCGCCTGCGGTGGTGCTCAGAAGGGGATGTCGTCGTCCATGTCGTCAAAACCGCTGGCCGGGCGTGGGGCCGGGGCCTGGCGGCTGGCCGGTGCCGGTGCTGCGGCCACCGGGGCGCGGCGCGGGGCGCTGCTGCCCTCGGACGGCGGCTCGCCCCGTCCTTCGCGGCCGCCCAGCAACTGCAATTCGCTGACGATGATGTCGGTGGTGTATTTCTCCACGCCGGACTGGTCGGTGTACTTGCCGTATTTCAGGCGGCCTTCGACATACAGCGGCGTGCCTTTTTTGACGTATTCGCCCACGATCTCGGCGAGCCGGTCGTAAAACGTGACCCGGTGCCACTGCGTGTCTTCAACCGATTCGCCGGTGTTTTTGTCCTTGCGGCGGGTGCTGGTGGCAATGCTCAGGCTGGCAATCGCCTGGCCCGAGGGCAGGTAACGGATTTCGGGGTCGCGCCCGCAGTTGCCCAGCAGAATGACTTTGTTCACGGATGCCATGGTTTTCTCCAAATTGAAAATCGATTATGCAACTTGTGAACCGGCCCCTTGGTGAACGGGGAGCTTGTCTTTATCATCACCGGTTTGCCTGCGTCCGCAGGAATTTGATTTTGGAACGGCTGGCCCACCTTGAACGCACCCACTGACCGCATTGATCTGGACGGGAACTACCTCGGTACGGTGGCGCGCCAGCAGCGCATCAGCATCCGCGGCGCACGCACGCATAACCTGAAAAACATAGACCTCGACATCCCGCGCAACCAGCTGGTGGTGATCACGGGCCTGAGCGGCTCTGGCAAATCCAGCCTGGCCTTTGACACTTTGTACGCCGAAGGCCAGCGCCGCTATGTGGAAAGCCTGTCCACCTACGCGCGGCAGTTTTTGCAGCTCATGGACAAGCCCGATGTGGACCTTATCGAGGGCCTGTCGCCCGCGATTTCCATCGAACAAAAAGCCGCGTCCCACAACCCGCGGTCCACGGTCGGCACGGTCACCGAAATCCACGACTACCTGCGCCTGCTTTTCGCCCGCGCCGGCACGCCGTTTTGCCCCGACCACGGCCTGGCTTTGCAGGCCCAAAGCGTGAGCCAGATGGTCGATACCGTGCTCGCCTGGCCGGCCGATACCCGCTTGATGGTGCTGGCCCCGGTGGCGCGTGAGAAAAAAGGCGAGTTCACCGAGCTGTTTGCGCAGATGCAGGCGCAGGGCTTTGTGCGCTTTCGTTTGAACGGCACGGTCTACGAGGGCCATGATCTGCCGGTACTCAAAAAAACCGAGAAGCACGACCTGGACGTGGTGATTGACCGCCTCAAGGTCCGCGCCCGCCCGCAAGAGGCCACCGAACCAGCCGAGCAAGCCGAATACGACGCCTTCAAACAGCGCCTAGCCGAAAGCTTTGAGGCCGCCTTGCGTCTGGCCGATGGCCGCGCTCTGGTGGTGGAGATGGGCGCAGACGCGCCGGTGGAGCATGTGTTCAACGCGCGCTTTGCCTGCCCGCAGTGCAGCTACGCGGTGGGCGAGCTGGAGCCCAAGCTGTTCTCGTTCAACTCGCCCGCCGGGGCCTGCCCGTCCTGCGACGGCCTGGGCGCGCAGGATTACTTTGACCCGGCGCGTGTGGTGGCCTTTCCCACACTGAGTCTGGCCAGCGGCGCGATCAAGGGCTGGGACCGGCGCAACGGCTATTACTTTGCGATGCTGGAGAGCCTGGCGCGGCATTACCGCTTTGACGTCGATACGCCCTTTGAGGCGCTGGACGCGCATGTGCGCCACGTCATCTTGTTTGGTTCGGGCACTGAGGACGTGAAGTTCAGCTACGTGCTCGATTCGGGCGACAACAAGGGCAAGCGCATCAACAAAAAGCACCCGTTTGAGGGAATCATCCCGAACATGCAGCGGCGCTACCACGAGACCGACTCGGCGCTGGTGCGCGAAGACCTGGGCCGCATGCGCGCCGTGCAGTTGTGCCCCGACTGTGGCGGCAGCCGCCTGCGCGCCGAGGCCCGCCATGTGCGCCTGTGCGAAGGTGCGCAGGCGCGGGCGATTTTTGAGATCAGCCACGCCACACTGGCCGAGGCCCAAGCCTATTTCGAGGGCCTGCGCCTGCACGGTGCCAAGGCCGAGATCGCCGCCAAGGTGGTGCGCGAAATCGGCTTGCGTTTGAAGTTTCTGAACGACGTGGGCCTGAACTACCTCAGCCTGGACCGCAGCGCTGAGACGCTGAGCGGCGGCGAGTCGCAGCGCATCCGCCTGGCCAGCCAGATTGGCTCGGGCCTGACCGGCGTGATGTATGTGCTCGACGAGCCCAGCATCGGCCTGCACCAGCGTGATAACGAACGCCTGATCGGCACGCTGCAACACCTGCGCGACATCGGCAACAGCGTGCTGGTGGTCGAGCACGACGAAGACATGATCCGCGCAGCCGACCACGTCATTGACATGGGCCCCGGTGCCGGCGTACACGGCGGGCGCGTCATGGCGCAGGGCACCTTTGCCGAGATTTGCGCGCAGCCGCAATCGCTCACCGGCCAGTACCTGAGCGGCGCCCTGTCCATCCCCGTTCCTGCGCGGCGCACGCCCTGGCTGCCCACCGTGCAATCGGCGGCGTGGAAGGCCAAGAACCCCGCCACCTACAGCCCCAGCCCCGCTGCCGAGCGGCGCGCCGCCCGCGAAGCCCGCCACCGCGCTACGCAGGGCGATTT
>CANCTD010000128.1 GCA_947380945.1 Comamonadaceae bacterium | reverse complement strand
CTGGATCCGGTTCTGGTCATCGGACTGGCCGGTGTGGGCGCTGCGGTGTACGCCCCTGCCAAGTACGGCTTGGTCACCGAGCTGGTTCCCGGCTCCGCGTTGGTGCGGGCCAACGGCTACTTCGAGGCGGTGACGGTCTGCGCCGTGGTCTTCGGCGTGGTGCTGGGTGGATTTTTGGTAAGCCCCTTCATGCCGGTGTTAAGCCTTGGATGGATGGTGACAGGCGCGGACCAGCCCTCGCCCTTGACCACCGGTGTTCTGGTGGTGATGGTCTTGCACGGGGCTGCAACCATGGGCAGCTGGGGTTTGGCAGACAGCCGCGCACGCTACGCGCCCCAGCCTTGGAAGCTGTCTGCCATGTGCCGCGCCTTTGTTGCCGAAAACCGGATGCTCTGGCGCGACCCGCTGGGTGGGGTTTCGCTGGCGGTGACGACCTTGTTGTGGGGCGCGGGGGCAACATTGCAACTGGTTGTGCTGCGCTGGGCGACCGAGTCGCTGGCCTTGCCTTTGAGTCAGGCCTCGTATTTGCAGGGCATGAGCGCGGTCGGCATTGTGCTTGGCGCAGCGCTGGCAAGCCGCTGGGTGGCGATGCGCCACGCCGCGCGTTTGCTGCCGCTGGGCGTGGTGCTGGGTGCCTCCATCCCCATGCTGCTGCTGGTACACACTGTGCCGATTGCGGCGCTGTTGCTGGTGTATGTGGGTGCATTGGCGGGTTTTTTTGTGGTGCCCATGAATGCGCTCTTGCAGCTGCGGGGTTGCACTTTGTTGACCGCTGGCCGCTCGGTCGCGGTCCAGGGCTTTAACGAGAACGCCGGGATGTTGCTGATGCTGCTCCTGTACGCGGCAGGCACCGCATACGGCATTGCGGTGCCTGCGCTGGTCATCGGTTTTGGCATCTGTGTGGGCGGGAGCATGGCGCTCTTGTGGTGGGCCAAGCACCGGTATCTGGGCGATCCGGTGCCGGCCGATTCACCGAAAATTCACCAAGAGGTCACCGAATAGTCACCGCTTTTTTATACGCTTGCGTCCAACCATGGACGATGACATTCTGATTGAATCCTTCGAAGGCCGGTCGCCCAGTCTGCGCATCGCCATCGTGACCGAAACCTTTCCGCCCGAGATCAACGGCGTGGCCATGACGCTGGGGCGCATCGTGCAGGGCCTGATTGCCCGTGGCCATCTGGTGCAAGTGGTGCGCCCGCGGCAGGCGCGGGAGAGCGGCATCGCGCCGGCCGATATGGAAGAGGTGCTGGCACGCGGTGCGGCTCTGCCGAATTACGGCGAGCTGCGTTTTGGCTTGCCTGCGAAAAATCGCCTGGTCCGCTTGTGGACCGAAAAACGTCCCGATGTCGTCCATGTGGTGACCGAAGGCCCGCTGGGCTGGTCCGCCGTGGCCGCAGCGCGCAAGATGCACATCGCAGTCACCAGCTCTTTTCACACCAATTTCCACAGCTACTCCAGCCACTATGGACTGGGTTTGCTCAAGCGCCCGATTGAGGGCTATTTGCGCAAACTGCATAACCGCACCCTGGCGACCATGGTGCCCACCCAAGCATTGGCCAGCAGCCTGGAACGCAGGGGCTACCAAAACCTGCGCGTGGTGTCACGCGGCGTGGATGTGCAGCAGTTCAGCCCGTCCAAACGTTCGCAGGCCCTGCGGCAGTCATGGGGGCTTGGCCCCCAAGACATCGCCGTGCTGCATGTGGGCCGTATCGCCAAGGAAAAAAATGTGGGCGTGGTAGTGGCTGGCTTTCGCGCTTTGCAGCAGACCCACCCACGTGCCAAGCTGATTTTTGTGGGTGATGGGCCGGCCCGCCAGTTAGTTCAGGAGAGCTGCTCGGACGCGATTTTTGCCGGCATGCGCAAGGGCGAAGACCTGGCGGCGCACTACGCCTCCGCCGACGTGTTCTTGTTTGCCAGCCTGACCGAGACCTATGGCAACGTGGTGCCGGAGGCGCTGGCCAGCGGGCTGGCGGTAGTCGCTTTTGCTTACGGCGCGGCGCTGGAGCTGGTGCAGGACGGTAGTAGCGGCGTGTTGGTTCCTGGTGTGCGTGACAGCGATTTTGTGGATGCGGCGCGGCGTGTTGTCGCGTCCGCACAGACCCTGGAGCAGATACGCGCCGCCGCACCGGCTAGCGTGGCGCACGTGGCCTGGGACCGGGTATACGACAACTTTATTGCTGTCCTGCAGCAGGCACTGGCGGTGAACGGCCACAGTTTCACGGCGACCGCCCAACCCATTGCCGCGCTCAGTCGCCCCCATGCATAAGCGCTTGCCCCATGCGGATGCGGCTGCCGGTGTCCAGGTCTGAGGCCAGGCGAAAGCCCGGCGGTGCCAAAACCACGATGGTGGATCCATGTTGAAACCAGCCCATCTCCTGGCCTTTGGTGAAGTGTGCGGCGCAGTCAATCGGATTGGCACCGTGGTAGCGCAAGTGGAACAGCACGTCCAGAAAGTGCAGCCGGATGCTTGCCACCAAAATCGCCGCCACCGGCACCAGCGCAATCGTTTTTCCGGCCATGGGGCCGCTGTTGAGTCGGGTACGCAAAAAGGCGCGCTCGTTTTTGCAAAACAGCTTTTCCACCCGCTTGAGCGCAATCGGGTTGACGTTCCAGGTGTCGCCGGAAAAGTAGCGTACCCGCTCCACCGTGCAGTCCTGCGGCGCATGAAAACGGTGGTACATGCTCGAGCTCAGGCGCAGCGTGACAAAGTAGCCCTGCTGCCAGGCGCTGGCGTCTTCGTCGCGCCCGATCAGATCCGCCAGTGTGTAGGGGAAGCCTTTGGCTTGGAAGAGTTGCCCAGCTTCTATGCGTCCGTGCGCGCCCACAAAAGCGTCGACCGGGCTGCTCATCACCGCCGGGTCCCTATCGATAGGCCGCGCGCCTTCTTTGAGCTCGCGGGTGAAGCAGTCGTGCATGCTGGTGAAGTGGGTTTTCTTGGCCTCGCTGAGGTCCAGGTCGGAAAAATACTTCCAGATTGCAATCGATGCGTCGCGCACCCAGGGTTGCTCGATTTTGCTGAAACGCCCCATGAATTCGGTCAGCCACTTGCGCGGCAGGCGGTTGGTCAGCAGGAAGTTCAGGTCTTCTTGGTTCAGCAGATTTTTGATGGTTTGGCGGATCGTCATGGTGCGCAAGTTTTACGAGTTACAGATAGAAACGGAGAAGATGTATGGATGAGAACCTGACAGCAAGCGCGTTGGCGCTCTACGGTATGGGTGCGGGAGCCGCCCTGTGGACTCTGAACAAGGCCCGCGCTCGGGTGGAGTTGTCGCTGGCCAAGCATCCCGGTTTGGCCGGACACCCGCGCACCGCGCGCCGTGTGGCCGCTTTGCTCCCCAGCTACACCTACGAAGAGGAGCAGGCCTATGGTGTCGATGGCGCGCCGCCCGATGTGGTGGCGCGTCGCAGGGCGGCGTTCGCCCGCTTGGTACAGGAGTTCCAAACCCGCTACGCCAAAACCCTGCACGCCACCACCGACGTGGTCAGCGCCTTGTCCGACTTGCAGTTCATCAGCGCCTACCGCGTGCCCTTCCAGTTCAAAAAGCTGGTCGCCAAGGGCTTGAAGATCGGCTCTTTTGTCGCGTCCACCGAAGGCGTGACCGTGACCGATCTGGACGGTAACCGCTTCTTTGATCTGACCGGCTCCTACGGCGTGAACCTGCTGGGCAACGATTTTTACAAGCGCAGCATCGAGGAGGGCGCTGCACTGGTGCGCGACCTCGGTCCGGTGCTGGGCGCCTATCACCCGGTGATGGCCGATAACCTGACCCGCTTGAAGCGCATCTCCGGCATGGACGAGGTGTCCTTCCACATGTCCGGCACCGAGGCGGTGATGCAAGCCGTGCGCCTGGCCCGCTACCACAGCGGGCGCGACAAGCTGGTGCGCTTTTGCGGCTCGTACCATGGCTGGTGGGGCGATGTGCAGCCGGGCATCGGTAACCCGATGGCAGCGCGCGATACCTTCACGCTCTCCGAGATGGGCCAGGGGACCTTGCGGGTGCTGCGCAGCCGCAGCGACATCGCCTGCGTGCTGATCAACCCCTTGCAGGCACTGCACCCCAATGCGGCTGCGCCTAGCGACTCCGGTTTGCTGGACAGTTCGCGCAAGGCACATTTTGACCGCGCGGCCTACACAGCCTGGCTGCGCGAGTTGCGTGCGATTTGCACCGAGCGCGGCATTGCGCTGATTTTTGACGAGGTGTTTCTGGGTTTCCGTCTGGCAATTGGCGGCGCGCAGGAATACTTTGGCGTGCGGGCTGACCTGGTGACCTACGGCAAGACCCTGGGCGGCGGCTTGCCCATTGGCGTGCTGTGCGGCAAGCGCGATTGGATGCGGCGTTTCCGTGATGACGCTCCTGCCGACATCTGCTTTGCCCGGGGCACCTTCAATTCGCATCCTTACGTCATGGGTGCCATGAATGTGTTTTTGCGTGAGATCGAAAGCCCAGCCTGCCAGCAGATGTATGCCGCGCTCGATACCGTGTGGCCGCAACGCGAGGCCTTGATGAACAGCCGTCTGGCGCAGGCCGGTGCGCCTATACGGGTAGCCGCCATGTCCTCGGTCTGGACGGTGACGTACACCCAGCCGGGCTGCTACAACTGGCTCTTCCAGCATTACTTGCGGCTGGAGGGCATTGCCCTGAGTTGGGTTGGGACCGGGCGCATCATCTTCAGCCTGAATTACAGCGACGCGGATTTTGAGGAGCTGTGTGTGCGCTTTGTGCGGGCATGGGCCCAGATGCAAGCCGAGGGATGGTTCTGGACCGCCCCGGCCTTGACCAACAAGGCGATTAAGCGGCGGGTCTTGGGCGAAATGCTGAGCGCCAAGTTCCGCTGAAAGACGAACGCGCATAGAAAAGGGGCCGCTTGCGGCCCCTTTTTCACGTGTGCAATCCAACAAGTGCCCGCCTCAGGCGTGGCGCATGCCGTGCTCTTCCTCCATTTGCGCGAGGTCACGCGGCTCAATCAGCTCGCCGCGCAGCAAGGCCAGAGGCGCTTTGTAGTAAAGCTTGATGTCGTGGAAAGGGTCGGTCAGGATTTTGGTCATCCACACCAGACCGCTCATCACGTCTTTGATAAAGAAAAGGTGGATGGTGCGGAACAACAAGCCGCCTACTCCGACTGCCAGCCACAAGGTGCCGGTGTTGCGCGCGAAGGACTCGAGGTCGGTATGGGGCTCCAGCCAACCTTGCAATGCCGGGTCGACCAGCAGCAACAGTGGTGCGGCAGCCCAGATCACCATCAGCACCACTTTGCGGCGCAGGTTGTAGCCGACCTTGATGTCTTCCTTGTGTTCATGGGTCGCCTGGTTCACCTGGTCGTAACCCTTGGGTTCGAAGAAAAAATGCCCAGACTGGCGGCTGGCCATGGAGATCAACCAGGCAATCAGCGCGGCCAGCGCCGGATCTTTGAACAACAAGGCATAGGCCACTACAAAGCTGATCGCGCTGATCAGGTGCAGGGTCTGGTTGATACGGCTATGGTGGTAGTAGCGGTGGTCGTCCCAGCGCTGGATGGCGAGTTGCTTGAAAAATTCAGTCATGCGGGTTCTCCTTCTGCCCGCAATGTAGCCCGCACGCGTTGCGGTTTCGTGACAAAAACCGTGACGATTTGGTGAATTCAGCGACCG
>CANCTD010000127.1 GCA_947380945.1 Comamonadaceae bacterium | reverse complement strand
TGGCACAGCGCGAGCAACAGCCTCACCTACAAACCGGTGCAGATGAAGCCCTTGACCGTGGACAGCGTGCCACTCAAGACCCGCACCTTCTGAGCCCCTTTCAGAGCCTTATTTCGAGCCGGACGCACCCATGACACAACGCACTTTCTCCATCTACCGCTACGACCCGGACAAGGACGCCAAGCCCTATATGCAGACCATCACGGTCGAACTTGACGGCTCCGAGCGCATGCTCCTGGATGCTTTGATGAAGCTCAAGGCGGTCGACCCCAGCATTTCTTTCCGCCGTTCCTGCCGCGAAGGCGTGTGCGGCTCGGACGCGATGAACATCAATGGCAAAAACGGCCTGGCCTGCCTGACGAATATGCGCACCCTGACCGGCACGATTGTTCTGAAGCCCCTGCCCGGCCTGCCCGTGGTGCGTGACCTGATCGTCGACATGACGCAGTTCTTCAAGCAATACAACTCGATCAAGCCTTACCTGATCAACGATACCGTGCCACCGGAAAAAGAGCGCCTGCAAAGCCCCGAAGAGCGCGAAGAACTCAACGGTTTGTACGAGTGCATTTTGTGCGCCAGCTGCTCGACCAGCTGCCCCAGCTTCTGGTGGAACCCGGACAAATTTGTCGGCCCCGCCGGTTTGTTGCAGGCCTACCGCTTCATCGCCGACAGCCGCGACCACGCCACGGCCGAACGGCTCGACAACCTGGAAGACCCCTACCGCCTTTTCCGCTGCCACACCATCATGAACTGTGTCGACGTCTGCCCCAAGGGATTGAACCCCACCAAGGCAATCGGCAAGATCAAGGAAATGATGGTCATGCGCGCCGTGTAAGCTGAACGGGTCTACCGTGCCAGAAGCCCTGATTGACGCCCGCGCGCTGAGCAAGCTGCAGTGGCGTTGCCGCCGTGGTCTTTTGGAAAACGACTTGTTCGTGGAGCGGTTTTTTGTCCGTTTTGCGGACACGCTGACCGAGACGGATGCGCAGGCCCTGGGCTTGCTGATGGACCTGACCGATAACGATTTGCTGGATTTGAATTTGGGTCGCAAGACCCTCGCGGATGTGGACGCGGCGCTGGTGCGCGAAGACGTGCGCCGTGTGCTGGATATGTTGAGAAAACCCCTTGAAAGGTAAGAAATGAAGTTGTCTGACAACAAAGCCACGCTGTCCTTCAGCAACGGACACGCACCCATCGAATTACCGGTTTACAGCGGCAACATCGGCCCCGATGTCATCGATATCCGCAAGCTCTACGGCCAATCGGGCATGTTCACCTACGACCCCGGATTTTTGTCGACCGCGTCCTGCCAGTCGGCCATCACTTTTATCGATGGTGACAAGGGCGAACTGCTGTACCGCGGCTACCCGATTGAGCAGCTCGCCACCCAGTGTGACTACATGGAAACCTGCCACCTGCTGCTCTACGGCAACCTGCCCGGCGCGTCGGCCAAGGCGGCCTTTGCCAAGAACGTCAAGTACCACACCATGGTCAACGAGCAGATGCAGTTTTTCCTGCGCGGCTTCCGCCGCGACGCGCATCCCATGGCCATCATGACCGGCCTGGTAGGCGCCCTGTCGGCCTTCTACCATGACAGCACCGACATCAACAACGCCGAGCACCGCGAGATCGCCGCGATCCGCTTGATCGCCAAAATGCCCACCCTGGTGGCCATGGCTTACAAGTACAGCGTCGGTCAGCCCTTTATGTACCCCAAGAACGAGCTGAGCTACGCCGGCAACTTCCTGCACATGATGTTTGCCACACCCTGCGAGCCTTATGTGGTCAACCCCGTGATCGAGCGCGCCATTGACCGCATCTTCACATTGCACGCCGACCACGAGCAAAACGCATCGACTTCCACCGTGCGTCTGTGCGGCTCGTCGGGGACCAACCCGTTTGCGGCGATTGCCGCAGGCGTGGCCTGCCTGTGGGGTCCGGCGCATGGCGGTGCCAACGAAGCCTGCCTGCAAATGCTGGAAGAAATCCAGGCCTCCGGCGGCATCAGCAAAGTCGGCGAGTTCATGAACCAGGTCAAGGACAAAAACTCCAACGTCAAGCTCATGGGCTTTGGCCACCGGGTCTATAAAAACTACGACCCGCGCGCCACGCTCATGCAAGAGACCTGCAACGAAGTGCTCGAAGCGCTGGGCCTGCAGGACGACCCGCTGTTCAAACTGGCCAAGGCGCTGGAGAAAATCGCGCTGGAAGACGACTATTTCGTCTCCCGCAAGCTCTACCCCAATGTGGACTTTTACTCCGGCATCGTGCAGCGCGCCATCGGTATTCCGGTCAAGCTGTTCACCGGTATCTTTGCCTTGGCGCGCACGGCGGGCTGGATTGCCCAACTCAACGAGATGATCAGCGACCCGGAATACAAAATCGGCCGCCCACGCCAGTTGTTCACCGGCTCGCCCCGGCGCGACGTGCTGCCGCTGGAAAGCCGCTAAGACAAGGTCCACGCCGCCCGCGCAGATGCGGGCGGGGTCGGCGCGTAAAATCGGCTTCCCTGTTCAAAGGATTCCGATGGGACGCACGCTTTACGACAAAATCTGGGACGAACACGTCGTCCACACCGAGGAAGACGGCACTGCCATCCTCTACATAGACCGCCACCTGGTGCACGAAGTCACCAGCCCGCAGGCCTTTGAAGGCATACGCCAGGCCGGGCGCAAAGTCTGGCGCGTCAGCTCCATTGTCGCCACCGCCGACCACAACACGCCTACCACCGGCTGGGAACTGGGTTACGACGGCATCACCGACCCCATCAGCAAAGAACAAATCACCACGCTGGACGCGAACATCCACGAGTTCGGCGCGGCGGCGTTTTTTCCCTTTATGTCCAAGCGACAGGGCATTGTTCACGTCATCGGCCCGGAAAACGGCGCCACGCTGCCGGGCATGACCGTGGTCTGCGGTGACAGCCATACCTCCACGCATGGCGCGTTTGGCGCACTGGCGCACGGCATCGGAACCTCCGAGGTCGAACACGTCATGGCCACCCAAACCCTGCTGGCCAAAAAGGCCAAGAACATGCTGGTGCGGGTGGACGGAACGCTCGCGCCCGGCGTCGGTGCCAAGGACATGGTGCTGGCCATCATCGGAAAAATCGGCACCGCCGGCGGCACCGGCTACACCATCGAATTCGCCGGCAGCGCAGTGCGCAGCCTGAGCATGGAAGGTCGCATGACCCTGTGCAATATGGCCATCGAAGCCGGCGCGCGGGCCGGACTGGTCGCGGTCGATCAGAAGACCATCGACTACGTCAAAGGCCGTCCCCTGGCACCCGGTACCGACCCCCAAACCGGCCAATTTGTAGGCGGCGTCGAGTGGGACCAAGCGGCCCGTTACTGGAACACCCTGCACTCTGACGCCGATGCACGCTTTGACCTGCTGGTCGAACTCAAGGCGGCGGACATCGCGCCCCAGGTCACCTGGGGCACCTCGCCCGAAATGGTGCTGTCCATCGAAGGCCAGGTTCCCGACCCGGACCGGGAGAAAGACGCCAACAAACGCGATGCCATTGAGCGCGCTTTGCAGTACATGGGCCTGCAACCCGGCAAAGCGCTGGCGGATCTGTTCGTGGACAAGGTCTTTATTGGCTCCTGCACCAACAGCCGCATCGAAGACATGCGCGAAGCCGCAGCGTTGGTGAAAAAAGTCGGACGCAAAGTCGCTGGCAATATCAAGCTTGCGATGGTGGTTCCGGGCTCGGGCCTGGTCAAAGAACAGGCCGAACGCGAAGGCTTGGATGTGATTTTCAAGGCCGCCGGTTTTGAGTGGCGCGAACCCGGCTGCTCCATGTGCCTGGCCATGAACGCCGACCGCCTAGAGCCCGGCGAGCGCTGCGCCTCCACCAGCAACCGCAACTTCGAAGGACGCCAGGGCAACGGAGGCCGCACGCATTTGGTGAGCCCTGCCATGGCTGCCGCGGCCGCTATCCACGGCCATTTTGTTGACGTGCGCAAATTCGTCTGAGGCCCGCAAACCATGCAAAAGTTCACTGTGCACAAAGGGCTGGTCGCGCCCATGGACCGCGAAAACGTCGACACCGACGCCATCATCCCCAAGCAATTCCTCAAATCCATACGCAAGACGGGCTTTGGCCCCAACCTGTTTGACGAATGGCGCTACCTGGACCATGGCGAGCCCGGCCAAGACCCCGCCACCCGCCGCCCCAACCCCGACTTTGTGCTGAACCAGCCCCGCTATGCGGGCGCGAGCATTTTGCTGGCGCGCAAAAACTTTGGCTGCGGCTCATCACGCGAACATGCGCCCTGGGCCTTGGACCAATATGGCTTTCGCGCCATCATCGCGCCCAGCTTTGCCGACATCTTTTTCAACAACAGCTTCAAAAATGGCCTGCTGCCCATTGTCTTGCCCGAAGCGACGGTGGATCAACTCTTCAATGAGGCGCTGGCTTTTCCAGGCTTTACGCTGACGGTCGATTTGGAGCGTCAGGTGATCGTGCGCCCCCAGGGCGAGGAAATCCCGTTTGAAGTACAGGCATTCCGCAAGTTTTGCCTGCAAAACGGCTTCGACGACATTGGACTGACGCTGCGCCAGTCCGACAAGATCCGCGCCTTTGAGCTTGAGCGCCTGGCGCAAAAGCCCTGGCTGGCCCGCTCCATGGTGGGCTGATATTTTTTACGTTTAAGTTTCGCAAGGACACCATGAAAATTGCAGTTTTGCCGGGTGACGGCATCGGTACCGAAATCGTGGCCGAGGCCATTAAGGTTCTCAAGGTCTTGGACCTGGACATGACACTGGAAACCGCCCTGGTGGGTGGTGCCGCATTTGAGGCCCACGGCCACCCGCTGCCCGAGTCCACGCTCAAGCTGGCCATGGACTCTGACGCCGTGCTGTTTGGCGCGGTGGGCGACTGGAAATACGACACGCTCGACCGCCCGCTGCGGCCTGAGCAAGCCATCCTGGGCCTGCGCAAAAACATGGGCCTGTTTGCCAACTTCCGTCCGGCCATTTGCTACAAGCAGCTCACCGACGCGTCCAGCCTCAAGCCCGAGCTGGTGTCTGGCCTGGACATTCTGATCATCCGCGAGCTGACAGGCGACATCTACTTCGGCCAGCCGCGCGGCCGGCGCATTGCCACCGACGGGCATTTCCCCGGCAGCGAAGAAGCCTTTGACACCATGCGCTACTCGCGCCCCGAGATCGAGCGCATTGCGCACGTGGCTTTTCAGGCCGCGCAAAAACGCGGCAAGCGGGTTACCAGCGTAGACAAAGCCAACGTGCTGGAAACCTTTCAGCTCTGGAAAGACGTAGTCACCGAAATCGGCCTGCAATATCCCGATGTCGCGCTGGACCATATGTACGTAGACAACGCCGCCATGCAGCTCGTCAAGGCGCCCAAAAAATTTGACGTGGTCGTTACCGGCAATATGTTTGGCGACATCCTGAGTGACGCCGCCGCCATGCTCACCGGCAGCATCGGCATGCTGCCCTCGGCCAGCCTGAACGCCAAAAACCAGGGCCTGTATGAGCCCAGCCATGGCAGCGCGCCCGACATCGCCGGCAAAGGCGTGGCCAACCCGCTGGCCACCATCCTGAGCGCGGCCATGATGCTGCGCTTCAGCCTGAACCAGCCCGAGGCCGCTGCCCGCATCGAGGCGGCTGTGGACGCAGTGCT
>CANCTD010000126.1 GCA_947380945.1 Comamonadaceae bacterium | reverse complement strand
CCTACCTCCTTCCACTCCCGTGACCCTGCACATCAGCTCCTTTCCCGGCGGCAACGCTTTGCCCGCTTTCCGTGCGCAGCGTCTGCTGGCTGTTTTGCAGGGCGTGAGCGCAGACATCACCCGCGTCAGCGGGCAGTTTGTGCACCTGGTGGCCTCGCACGGGGTGCCTGACGCAGCGCTACACAGCCGACTTGCGGCCTTGCTGGAATACGGCGAGCCCGCGCCCGCTCCGGACGAAGGTGCGGTGATCTGCGTGGTAGCGCCGCGTCTGGGCACCGTCTCGCCCTGGGCCTCCAAGGCCAGCGATATTGCGCACAACTGCGACCTGGCGGTGGCGCGCATCGAGCGGGTGCTGGTGTACCGCATCGGCCTGCGCACTGGCTTGTTCTCCAAACCTGCGCTGAGCCCGGCGCAGTGGACAGCGGCCGCCCGGGCCTTGCACGACCGCATGACCGAGAGCGCCTTGCCCGATGTGGAGGCGGCGTACGCTTTGTTCACGCCCTTGCAGGCCGCACCCATGGAATACGTGGATGTGCAGGGCGGCGGGCGCGCCGCGCTGGAGCAGGCCAACAGCCGCTTTGGCCTGGCCCTGGCCGACGACGAAATCGATTACCTGGTGGCCGCTTTCACCGGCTTGCAGCGCAACCCCACCGATGTCGAGCTGATGATGTTCGCCCAGGCCAATAGCGAACATTGCCGCCACAAAATCTTCAACGCCCAATTCCGCATCGACGGGCAGGACCAGGCCCACAGCTTGTTTGGCATGATCCGCCACACCCACCAGACCAACCCCCAGCACATGCTGGTGGCGTACTCGGACAATGCCTCGGTCATGGAAGGCGCGCAGGTGCAGCGCTTCGCGGCCATGGCGGCGGCGCCCGGCGGCGCGGTGGTTTCGCCGCGCTACACGGCGCAGCCCGCGACCCAGCATATTTTGATGAAGGTCGAAACCCACAACCATCCCACCGCCATTTCGCCCTTTCCCGGCGCGTCCACCGGCGCGGGCGGTGAGATCCGCGACGAAGGGGCCACCGGGCGCGGCTCCAAGCCCAAAGCGGCGCTGACCGGCTTCAGCGTGTCGCGTCTGTGGCCCCATGCGGATACGGCCTTTGGCAAACCGGTCCACATTGCCAGCGCGCTGGACATCATGATCGAGGGCCCCTTGGGCGGCGCGGCGTTCAACAACGAGTTCGGCCGCCCCAATTTGCTGGGCTACTTCCGCGAATACGAACAAGCCGCCGTCAGCGATACCGATACGGTGCAGCGCGGCTACCACAAGCCCATCATGATCGCCGGTGGCCTGGGAGTGATCGACGCCGGCCAGACCCACAAAATCGCTTTTCCCGCAGGCAGCCTGCTGGTGCAACTCGGCGGTCCGGGTATGCGCATCGGCATGGGCGGTAGTGCGGCCAGTTCCATGGCCACGGGTACCAATGCGGCCGATCTGGACTTCGACTCGGTGCAACGCGGCAACCCCGAAATCCAGCGCCGCGCGCAAGAGGTGATCAACCAGTGCTGGCTGCAAGGCGAGAACAACCCGATCCTGGCGATCCACGATGTGGGTGCGGGTGGTCTGTCCAATGCTTTTCCCGAGTTGACGAATGATGCAGGCCGCGGTGCCCGCTTTGATTTGCGCGCCGTGCCGCTGGAAGAAAGCGGCATGGCACCCAAAGAAATCTGGTGCAACGAAAGCCAGGAACGCTATGTGCTGGCCATCCACCCCGATGCGCTTCCCGGCTTTGAGGCGCTGTGCGCCCGTGAGCGCTGCCCCTTTGCCGTGGTTGGCGTGGCCACCGCGCAGCCTGATTTGCTGCTCTCCGATGCGCAAGGGGACGCGCCAGTCAATATGCCGATGAACGTGCTACTGGGCAAACCGCCCAAAATGCAGCGCGACGTGCGCAGCCTGCCGCGCCGCTTTCCGGCGCTGCAATTCGGCACGCTGAGCCTGCAAGACGCGGTGCTGCGCGTGCTGGCGCATCCCACGGTTGCGTCCAAGCGTTTTTTGGTCACGATTGGCGACCGCAGCGTCGGCGGCCTGACCCACCGCGACCAGATGGTCGGGCCCTGGCAGGTGCCGGTGGCCGACTGCGCAGTCACGCTGGCCGATTACCAGGGCTTTGCCGGTGAGGCCATGGCCATGGGCGAGCGCACGCCGCTGGCCACGCTGAACGCGCCCGCCTCGGGCCGCATGGCTGTGGCCGAAGCAATTACCAATTTGCTGGCCGCGCCCATGGAACTTTCGCGCGTCAAGCTCTCTGCCAACTGGATGGCTGCCTGCGGCGAGCCCGGGGAGGACGCCGCGCTTTACGCCACGGTGCAAGCAGTTGGATTGGAACTGTGCCCCGCGCTGGGCATTTCGATTCCGGTGGGCAAAGACTCCTTGTCCATGCGTACCCAATGGACCGATGCGGACTCGGCCAGCGTGAAAAAAGTCAGCGCGCCGGTGTCGCTCATCGTCAGCGCCTTTGTCAGCCTGGCCGATGTGCGCGGCACGCTCACCCCGCAGCTCGACCGCGATGCGGACAGCGCGCTGCTGCTCATAGACCTCGGCCGGGGCAAGGCACGCATGGCGGCCAGCGTGCTGGCCCAGACGCTGGACCAGGTCGGCGACGAAGCGCCCGATCTGGATGACCCGCAGCTGCTGGTCGCTTTGGTCAACGCCGTCAACGCCTTGCGCGCCGATGGAAAAATTCTGGCCTACCACGACCGCAGCGATGGCGGCTTGCTGGCGACCGTGGCCGAAATGGCTTTTGCCGGTCGCGTGGGTGTGGCGCTGAATGTGGACATGCTAGTGCTGGAGGGCGACGGCGTGTCCGACAGCCGCATGGACGTGGGCGACAGTAAAAACTGGGCGACCCAGGTGGGCGCGCGGCGCGAGGAGCGCACGCTGCAGGCCTTGTTCAATGAGGAACTCGGCGTGGTGCTGCAAGTGCGCAGCGCCGACAAAGCGGCGGTGATGCAGGTTTTGCGGGAACACGGGCTGGCCAAACACAGCCACGTCATAGGCTCCACCCGGCCTGCGCACAGCAGCATGGAAGCGGGCAAGGGCGCACTCCAAATCTGGCGCGATGCCCGCATGATTTTCAGCGCCGCGCTGGAGGATTTAATGCAGGTCTGGGACAGCGTGTCCTGGAAAATCTGCCGGCAGCGTGACAACCCGGCCTGTGCGGATGCGGAGCACGCGGCGGTCGGTCGCGCGGGCGATCCCGGTTTGCATACCCACCTGCCCGATACGCTGCAGACTTTGCTTGCGCAGCCCCCCGCCGTTTTATTGCGCCGCCCGGCGGTGGCGATTTTGCGCGAGCAGGGTGTGAACTCCCACGTGGAGATGGCCTACGCTTTCAACCAGGCCGGCTTTGATGCCTTCGATGTGCACATGAGCGATTTGCAAAGCGGCCGCGCCAAGCTGGCCGACTTCCAGGGCGTGGTCGCCTGCGGCGGTTTCAGCTACGGCGACACCCTGGGCGCGGGCATAGGCTGGGCGCGTTCCATCACCTTCAACCCGGCGCTGGCCGCGCAGTTCCAGGCCTTTTTTGCGCGCAGCGACACCTTCGGTCTGGGCGTGTGCAACGGCTGCCAGATGTTTGCCGAACTGGCCGACATCATTCCCGGCGCGCAGCACTGGCCGCGTTTCACCACCAACCAGAGCCAGCGCTTTGAGGCGCGCCTGAGTCTGGTGGAGGTGCTGGACTCGCCCTCGATCTTTCTGCGCGGCATGGCCGGCGCGCGTTTGCCGGTGGCAGTGGCGCATGGCGAGGGTTTTGCCAATTTCGCGCAGCGCGGCAACCCGGCGCAGGCGCTTGCCGCGCTGCGTTTTGTTGACCACCACGGCGCAGCCACCGAGGCCTATCCGTTCAACCCCAACGGCAGCCCGGGCGGTTTGACCGGCGTCACCACGGCCGATGGGCGCTTTACCGCCCTGATGCCCCATCCGGAGCGGGTGTTCCGCAACATCCAGATGAGCTGGACCCCGCTGGCACCCGAGGCCCACAGCACCTGGGCACAGATATGGCGCAACGCGCGCAGCTGGTTGGGCTGAGTCGCTAAAAGGCCACTGCCAACTCCAGCCAGGCGTTGCTGTGCGTGGCGTTGGAGCCGTCCAGTTGGGTCGGCAACTCGCCCAGTGCGGAAGCGATGTAAGCGCGGCCTGTCCATCCTTTGGGGCCTTGCCAATTCAGGCCCAGGCCTGCGCCGACCACGCCGGCCGCGTTGCTGCCGCTGGCCCAGGTATTGCGGTTGGTTTGCAGTTGCGCGCCGTCCACAAAGGCGGCGAGCTGCCAGACGCCGGTTTCTTGCAGACGCTCGGGCAGAGGCAGGGTGTAGCGCAGCTCCAGGCTGGCGCTCGCACCACTGTCACCGGACAGCGATCCGCTGCGGTACGCGCGCACATTACCCGGCCCGCCCAGCGAAAATTTTTGTGAACTGTCCAGGTTTTTCTGCGCCCATTGCGCATTCAGATTCAGCAGAACGGTGGTGCGCGGTCCCCAGGACTGTGTGCGCGAAACCGCCAGCGTGCCGCGCACAAAGTTGTCGGCGGTATCGGCAGCGGCGGCATCGGTGGCAGCCGCCGTGGCATTGTCAAAACCGACCCGGCCTGCGAAAACCGCTAGGCCTGCTGTCGTCATGCCACCGCCCAGCCAGTTGTCGCTGCGCTCGCCGCTGAACTCCAGCGTCCAGACATTCAGGGTGCGGTCGGTCTGCGCGTCGGTGGCGTCCACATGGTCGCGCAGCACGTTGTTGGTGTAGCCCAGACGGGCATTGAGATTGGCCTGGCTGGACCGCAACAGGGCACCGCGCAACCACACGGTGCTTTGGTTGGCGCTGCCCGAGGCCAGCAGGCTGGCAGCGCTGTCGCCCAGCTTGTACTGCAGGCCCGTGTTTTCCAGGCCAAGCTGCACGCCGGGTAGCCATACCGGAACTTCGTAGGCCAGCCGTGCATAGTTCATGCCCGCGCCTTCGCTGGTGGTTCCGGAGAAAGCCAGCGTGTCGCCACGCCCCAGCGGGTTGTTCCACTGCAGGTTCCCGCCGCTGCGCCCCATGCCGGTGTAAGGGCTGCCATGGTTGTCGAGTTGCGCGCTGGCCGTCAGGGGCGCGCCAGCTTGTAGGTCAATCGCCAAATCTGTCACGCCCGGGCTGCTCCCGGCGCGCAGCACCGCGCGCGGATTGACCGCAGGCAAATCCGACAACAGCAAAGTGGCGCGTTCCAAGGTCGGCAGGTGCACGGCGTCGCCTGGTGTGATCCCGGACAGGGCGCGCAGCAGCACGGCATCCTGGACCGCGCTGTGGTTGTTCAGCGCGAGCTGCCCCCAGTTCGCTTCAATGACCTGGACGCGCAGCACGCCGTCTTCTATGGTTTGGGCCGGGACGATGGCGCGGGCCAGCGGGTATCCGGCCGCGCGGTAGTGGGCGCTGATGGCTTCTATGCCCGAGGCAATTTGGGAGAGAGTCAGGCGCTGCCCCTCCATGCCACGGACCAGCGCCTGCAGGGTGGCGGTGTCAAAAGCCGTATGGCCCTCGATGCTGAATTGGCGCACCAGAAAGGGCGTGCCCTGCGGTACCGCCTCCACTGGCGCTGGTGTGGGCGCGAGGAGTTTGGGCGCCTCCGCTGCGGAGCGCAGCGCAGGGCTTTGGAGGTTCTGCAGCAAGCTGCCTGCATTGGGCAGGGTTTCAGCCGCAAGACCATGCAGAGGCAGGGCGCTGAACAACGCGCACAGGGGCGCTGCGATGGGAA
>CANCTD010000125.1 GCA_947380945.1 Comamonadaceae bacterium | reverse complement strand
GTCGCGGCGCGCCTGGACAGCGCCCGTGCCGCTTTGGTTGCGGTGATTGACTTTGTGGCCGCGAACACCAGAAGCGCGCCCAATGCCGTGTTTGCCGGCAGCGTGCCTTATTTGATGCTGGCCGGTAACGTCATGGCCGGTTGGCAAATGGCGCGCAGCCTGCTGGTGGCCCAAGAGCTGCTCGCCAAGGGCAAGGACGCGCCCTTTATGCAGGCCAAGATCAGCACCGTGCGTTTTTACGCCGACCACATCCTGCCCAAGACCGAGACCTTGCGCGTGGCGATTGTCGAAGGCGCAGACAGCGTGACCGCGCTGGCGCTGGACGCGTTTTAGGCCGCTGCGGCCCCGGCCCGCACTGCCATTTTTTGCCCGTGTTACCTGCGGTACTGCGCCATCTCCCCCTGCCGGTTATCGCCGCGCCGCTGTTCATCATCAGCACGCCGCAGCTGGTCATCGCGCAATGCAAGGCCGGGGTGGTGGGCTCCATGCCCGCGCTCAATGCCCGCCCGGCTGCGCAGCTCGATGATTGGCTGGCCGAGATCACCGAAACCTTGGCCGATTACAACCTAGCCCACCCGGATGCGCCCGCCGCGCCCTTTGCCATCAACCAGATCGTCCACAAAAGCAACGACCGGCTGGAGCAAGACATGGCGCTGTGCGTCAAGTACCGGGTTCCCATCATCATCACCAGCCTGGGCGCACGCGAGGACATCAACGCGGCGGCGCACGCCTACGGCGGCGTGGTTTTGCATGACGTGATCAACAACCGTTTTGCCCACAAAGCGATAGAGAAGGGCGCAGACGGCCTGATCGCCGTGGCCGCCGGCGCAGGGGGCCACGCGGGCGTCAAAAGCCCCTTCGCCCTGGTTCAAGAGATTCGCCAATGGTTTGACGGCCCGCTGGCTTTGAGCGGTTCGATTGCCACTGGCGGCGCGGTGCTGGCCGCGCAGGCCATGGGCGCAGACTTCGCCTACATCGGCTCGGCTTTTATCGCCACCACCGAGGCGCGTGCCGCACCGGAATACAAACAGTGCATCTTGGACAGCAACTCGGATGACATCGTCTACAGCAGCCTGTTCACCGGCGTGCACGGCAACTACCTGGCCACCAGCATCCGCAATGCCGGCATGGACCCGGCGCAACTTGCCGAGGGCAACCCTGCGGCCATGGACTTCAGCGGCGACAAAACCAAAGCCTGGAAAGACATCTGGGGTTGCGGGCAGGGCATAGGCGCGGTCACATCGATTGACACCACCGCCGCGCTGGTAGCGCGGTTGCAGCGCGAATACGCTGCGGCGAAGGCGCGGATCGCTTAGGCGACGCTCGCTGCATCCCCCGGCCAGACTGGGTGTTTTTCCATCACCCGCGCGAAAGCGGCCGAGGCCTCAAAGTCCTGCAGCCACTGCTTCAGATGTCCCCAGGTTTGCGCTGCAAACCAGGCAGGGTCGGTGTGCGCGAACTGCCGCACAAAGGGCGCGATGGCCGCGTCGGCCACACCGAAGCGCGCCCCGCCCAAAAAACCCTGCAACGCCAGGCGGTCTTGCAAAAGCGCCAAAAATCCGCACGCTATTTCCCGGTGCGCCAAACCGTCGGCCAGGCCGAAGCGCTGCGGGTACTTGTAACGGTCCAGGTGGAATTTGAAATCGCCGTCGTTTTGCGCAACCAAGGCCCATGCGTCGTTGCGGCCCGCTTTATCGCCGCCCAGCCAGCCTTGCGGGTCGCTGCGCCCCAAGGCCCAGCGCATGATGTCCAGGCTCTCTTCCAGCACGCTTCCATCGGTCAGCACCAGCACCGGCACCGTGCCTTTGGGCGAGGCGCGCAGCATCGCAGCAGGCTTGGCTTTAAGCGCAATTTCCCGGTGTTCCACCGCCTGACCGGCCGCCTGCAAGGCCAGCCGCGCCCGAATGGCGTAGGGGCAGCGGCGGAAGGAGTAGAGGACGGGCAGGGGCATGGGCTGAGTATGCTGTCTGGCGGGAGGCGAATTGCGGCAAGCGCTTTCGAAGCGGACATGCGCCAAACCTCATTCACCTCTATTTGAAGCTTCTATTGGAGCTAGCAATCCCAGGTGTTTGCGCTGGCCGTGGTTTGCTTTTCCGGGAAGCTGTAAAGCTTCCGAAAGGCCCCAAACCGCTAAGCAGCGGCGCTCTGTGCGGCTGGCAGGGAGCGAATAATGCCGGTGTTGCGGCCTTGGCGTTTGGCTTCGTAGAGCGCCTGATCGGCTTGGGCCAGGAGCGCGTCGACATCCACATGCGTAGGGACAAGCCGCACTGCGCCCAGGCTGATGGTGCATTGTTGACCGCCGTGTTCCGTGGCAAAAGTTTGCGACGCAACCAGCGTGGGAAGCCGCTTCTCCACTGAATGGCTCTCGGGCAGGCCTTTCAGCAGGATCGCAAATTCATCGCCACCGATGCGCGCGAACAAGTCCTCGGTGCGCAGATGCGCTGTGACCAAGCCGCTGAGTTCGCGCAACACAACATCACCGAGCACATGCCCATGGGTGTCATTGAGTTGCTTGAAATGGTCGATGTCAAACAAGATCAAGACCACGGGTTCGCGCTTCATGTGCAGCTCACCCAGGCGAAGCGCCGCCTGTTCGATAAAGCTGCGCCGGTTCAGTATTCCGGTCAGAGGGTCGGTCTCGGACAGCACACGCAGTGTGTTCTCCAGGTGCTTGCGTTCGGTGACATCAAAAATAGCGCCGGCCTGCCCCAGCACGGCTCCCCGGTGATCACGAATAACCGACTTGTAAAAAGTAACCTCGCGCAAGGCCCCGTCAGCCCATCGAACCTGGGTGTCGTAGATTTGTCGCGCACCGCCTTCGAGCAAGCGGCGGTCCGCTTCGTCGTACACCTGGGCCAGGGCGGGCGGCGCCACGTCGTAGACGGTATGGCCAATCACCTGCTCGCGCGGCAAGCCCAGGTAATCCAGGAACGCCTCATTGCACTCGGTGTATTTGCCTGCGGTATCTTTGACAAAAATCGGCGCGGGGATGTTGTTCAGCGTGGAGCGTATGGTCGCATTCTCCAGCCGCATACGGCGCAGGTCGGCAAGCGGTCCGGTGGGCGCGCGCAGACGCTGGCACAAGGATTCGATATGGTGGGCAAAGCTGCTTGCGTCGCCGCAATCGATGATTTCCAGTGCGCCCTGGTCCCACGCCAGCCGCTGCACATCAGATCGCCGGCTTTCCTCACCCAGCCACAAGGCCCAGGGTAGCGTGTCCAGAAATCCACCGTCCCGCAGGGTCTCCACGGTTTCCAGCCACTGCCCGGGCGGGTCCCCCACGACCAGCCAACACAGGTCTTCGCTGCCCTGGTCAATCTGGCTCCGCAGTTCGGCACGCACGCTGTCCATTTGCAGACCGGCGAGGGGGACAGGCTGCAACTGCGGCTGCGTGTCCAGTATGTCCAGCCGCGTTCCCACAAGAAACAAAGCATCACACGGTTTCATGGTCTTGCCGTCCCGGTGCGCCCGGGCGTGCATGCCGGCTGTAATCGCGTGCCCCGGTATTGTTTGACGTACGCGTGCATCCATCCCATAAAAAGCCTCCCAATCTCCCTTGCGCGCGTTGCTAGGCCACCCTGACCCCCAACTCTGCCAACCTTGACTGGTTTACAAAAGCTTTATGCCGCGCGGGCAAATTGTAAGGTTGCCAACTTCGGGTTGATTTGCGAGGCGCTCAGGGCTCCTCGGGAGCGTCCTCGTCCGTCAGCCGGGCAAGCTGGGCTTGCGCCCGCACCTTGGCCCGCTCCCACTGGCGTTGCCGCTCGCGCGCACCGTCTTTTTGCGCGGGGCTGGTGCTGGCGTGGCAGCGCGGGCAGCTGACACCGAGTTCGAATGTGGGTGCATCAAACGCGCCTTCCGGCAGGGGTTGGCGGCAGCAGCGGCAGAGTTGGTGCGGCCCGGCGTGCAGGCCGTGACCCACCGATACGCGCTCGTCGAACACAAAGCATTCGCCCTGCCACAGGCTGTCTTCTGGCGGCACGACTTCTAGGTACTTCAGGATGCCGCCCTGCAGGTGGTAGACCTCGGTGAAGCCCTTTTGACGCAGCAGCGCAGTGGATTTTTCGCAGCGTATGCCGCCGGTACAAAACATGGCGACCACGGGGCGCATGCCGTTTTCGGGTTGCATAGACGCAGCCGTGTCGACCCACTGCGGCAGCTCCGCGAAGCTGGCGATCTGCGGGTTTTTCGCGCCCTCAAAAGTACCCAGCTCCACTTCATACGTGTTGCGGGTGTCAACGACGACCACGTCGGGGCGGCTGATCAGCGCGTTCCAGTGTTGCGGTTTGACGTAGGTACCGGCCTGGGTTGCCGCGTTAATGCCCGGCACGCCCAGCGTGACGATCTCGCGTTTGACGCGCACCCGCACGCGCCGAAAAGGCGGCTTTTGCGACCAGGATTCCTTGTGTTCCAGGCTGCTGAGGCGGGGGTCGGCGCGCAGAAATTCCAGCAGCGCGGCGATGTGCGCGGGCGTGCCGGCCACAGTGCCGTTGATGCCTTCGTGGGCCAGCAGGATCAGGCCTTTGATCTGCAAGGCCTCGCAACGCGCCAGCAAGGGCGCTTGCAGGGCTGCGCAGTCGGGCAGTTCTACGAACAGGTAGAAGGCTGCTGTGAGGTAGCCGCTGCCCGACATACAGCGCGCCTAGCTGAAAAAGCCTTTGAGCTTGTCAGTCCAGCTGTCGCCCGTGGGGGAGTGCTTGTTGCCGCCCTTCTTAAAAGACTCGTCCAGCTCTTTGAGCAGCTTGCGCTGGTGCTCGGTGAGCTTGACCGGTGTTTCCACCGTGATATGGCAGTACAAATCGCCCGGGTAGCTGGCACGCACACCTTTGATACCTTTGCCGCGCAGGCGGAATTGCTTGCCGTTTTGCGTTCCCTCGGGCAGGTCAATGGCGGCTTTGCCGTCCAGCGTGGGCACGTCGATTTCGCCGCCTAGAGAAGCGGTCACGATGTTGATCGGTACCGAGCAATGCAGGTCATCGCCGTCGCGCTCAAAGATATCGTGCTTCTTGAGGCGGATCTCGATGTACAGGTCACCCGGGGGCCCGCCGTTGGTGCCGGGTTCGCCATTGCCCGCGCTGCGGATGCGCATGCCGCCGTCGATACCGGCGGGAATTTTGACTTCCAGGGTTTTCTGCTTTTTGATCTTGCCTTGACCGGCGCAGGGGATGCACGGGTCGCTGATGGTTTTGCCCAATCCCCGGCAGGTGGGGCAGGTTTGTTGCACGCTGAAAAAACCCTGGCGCACTTGCACGGCACCTGCGCCGCCGCAGGTGCCGCAGGTTTTGGCTTGCGTGCCGGGTTTGGCACCGCTGCCCGAGCAGACTTCGCAGTTCTCATGGGTGGGCACGCGGATTTGTGCGTCCTTGCCCTTGGCGGCTTCTTCGAGCGTGACTTCCATCGCATAGCTCAGGTCGCCACCGCGAAACACCTGGCGACCGCCACGGCCGCGCTGTTGCTGCTGGCCGAACATTTCGCCAAAAATATCGCCGAACGCTTCGGCAAATCCCCCAAAGCCTTCCGCGCCCGGGCCGCGCATATTCGGGTCCACGCCGGCGTGGCCGTGCTGGTCGTAGGCGGCGCGCTTTTGCGGGTCGGACAGCATCTCGTAGGCTTCTTTGGCCTCTTTGAATTTGACCTCGGCTTCCTTGGCGGCTTCACCCTGGTTGCGGTCGGGGTGGAACTTCATCGCCAGCTTGCGGTAGGACTTTTTGATTTCCTCGTCCGAAGCGTTCTTGGGCACACC
>CANCTD010000124.1 GCA_947380945.1 Comamonadaceae bacterium | reverse complement strand
GCCGCACCCCATGATGAAGGTCCCCGCTTTGGGCGCGAATGCATTCACGACCATCAAGCGCACCGAATTCAATGCCGGTAAGTACGCGCCCTATGTCGGTGACGATGTGCGCATCGACATCGCGATTGAAGCGCTAGCCAAGTAATTCGGCACATCCCGGCGCGGTGCGCGCCGGGATTCACGCCATGGCGCGGTAAGCCTTGAGTCCGCCCGCAATGTAGCGGGCATTGGCATATCCCATGTGGCGCAAGGTGTTGGCCGAGAGGGCACCCCGGTTGTTCGCATTGCAATAGCACAGCACCATGGTGTTGAGGTCCGGAATAAGGCCTTCGATGTTCATCTCCAACTTACCCCGGCTGACATGCAATGAGCCCGCGATGTGATCCGCGTCATGCTCTTCTTTGTCCCTGATATCCAGGGCAACCGCGCCTTGTGCCACTAAGGCGTTTACCTGTGCCGGTTCAACACCGGCCACGTGGGACATGGCGATATCGGCCAGATGCTGGAATTTTTCGGTATATGCCATACAAGCTTTCGAAGGTTAATAGCGGAGCTGGGTGGACTTGCCCCAAAACACCCGGTATGCGAAAACGGTGTAGCCGATGATCACCGGCAGCACCACCACCACGCCGTAGAAAATCACCAGCAAAGCCTCGGGTGCGCTGGCGGCTTGCCAGATATTGAGTTGGTCGATTACCAGCCAGGGAAACAAGCTGTACGCCAAGCCGTAAAAGGACAGCAGGAACACGCCCACGGTGCAGGCAAAGGGCACGCCCGCGCCGTACTGGTTGCCTTGTGCAAAACGGATGGGCAAACGGGACAAGCTGCGTTGGATGATCAGGAACAATGCCAAAGTCATCGCCGGGATGGGCAGCAGCATGAGCACATTCGGGAAGCTGAACCATTTGTCAAAGATGCGGGGACTCACCCAAGGTGTCGCTACCGAAATGGCGACCACGCCTGCGGCGGTGAGCCACAAGCTGCCTTGGGCCCAGGCCACGGCGCGCAATTGCAACGCGCCCTCGGTTTTCATGATCAGCCAGCCAGCCCCTAGTAGCCGGTAGGCAAATATCAGGCACAACCCGATGAGCGCGCTGAACCCATAGCCCGCCGCATCCTGCTTGAAGCCGGTGATGAGTTGACCGAGCATGAAGCCTTGCGACCACGAAGCCAAGATGGAGCCGATGTAAAACGTCTTGTCCCACAGAGGTCGGTGGTGCGCCTTGGCCTTGACCCGAAAGTCAAAGGCCACGCCCCGCAGCGACAGGGCCACCAGCATCAGTGCCACTGGCAGATACAGCGCGCCCAAAATGACGCCGTGCGCCATCGGGAAACCCACGAGCAGCACGCCCACGCCCAGCACCAACCACGTCTCATTGGCATCCCAAAACGGCCCAATGCTGGCGATCATGATGTCCTTTTGCTGAATCGTATCGGCGCTGTCCAAGAGCGCACCCACGCCCAGGTCATAGCCATCCAAAATCACATACGCCAGCATGGACAAGGCCATGACCAGAGCGAACACCAAAGGGAGCCAGCCGCCAGGGCTCATCAAATCCACACCGAACTCAGACATGGAGCAGCCCCCGGGTAGTCAGCTGGGACTCTTCACCACCGTAGACGGCCTTCTTGGCCAGGTAAAAAACCACAGACACATAGGCAGACAGCAATGCGGCATACAGCGTGAGGTACATGGCCAAGGACAGCGCGATATTGCGCGCGGGAACCGTGGACGCAGCCTGGGCGGTCGTGAGTACGCCGTAGACCAGCCAAGGCTGGCGGCCGATTTCGGTGACATACCAACCGGAAATGAGCGCCACCCAGCCCGCAAAAGTCATGGCGACCAGCACCATTGCGGTCCGCCGTGACAGGGTCTTTTTGAATTTCAATTCATAGCTGGCAAACCAACTCACAGCCAACATGAGAAGACCGACGCCGACCATGATGCGGAAGGCCCAAAAAACCGGCCCCACCGGCGGATGTTTGTCGCCAAACGACTTGATGCCCTGGACCTCACCGTCCCAATCGTGCGTCAGGTACAGCGAGGCCAGTTTGGGAATCGCCACCTCGTAGCGGTTGGACTGCGTGGCTTGGTCCGGGATGGCAAACAAGACGGCTGGAACACCGCGCTGGGTTTCCCAAATGCCCTCCATCGCCGCGAGCTTGGCGGGCTGGTGGTGCAAGGTGTTCAGGCCATGCATATCGCCCACCATGATTTGCACTGGGATCAATACCGCCGCCACCATCACGCCGGTACGCAGCGAGGCCATCACCTCGGGCGCGCGATCATTCTTGAGCCAGCGGTAGGCGCTGATGCCAGCCAGCAAAAAGGAGCCGGTCAAACCCGATGCCAACAGCATATGGGTCATGCGGTAGGGGAACGAGGGGTTGAAGATGACCTCCATCCAGCTCGTCACATGTGCTTGCCCGTTGACCATCTCGAAACCTGCAGGCGTGTGCATCCAGGAGTTCAGCGCCAGTATCCAAAACGCCGAAGCCGTGGTGCCCAAAGCGACCAGCCAGGTGGCCAGGGTGTGCACCCCTTCGCTAACCCGCCCCCGCCCAAACAGCATGATGCCCAGGAAGGTGGCCTCTAAAAAGAAGGCGGTCAGCACTTCATAGGCGAGCAATGGGCCGGCGACGTTGCCGACGGTGTTCATGAATCCGGGCCAGTTGGTGCCGAACTGGAAGCTCATGGTGATGCCGCTGACCACACCCAAGGCGAAGGTCAACGCAAAAATCTTGACCCAGAACTGGTAGGCGTCCATCCAATGCTGCGACCCGGTCGCTACAAAGCGGGTTTTAAAGAACAACAGAAACCACCCCATGGCAATGCTGATGGTCGGGAAAAGAATATGAAACGTGATGTTGGCTGCAAACTGCAGCCGCGCCAGCATGACGGGATCAAGAGCGTCCATTGTTTACCTCAGCGAGCGGCAGGGTCGGATTCGGTTTTAACGGCACAGGTGCTGAAGCCCAACAACTGGTAGGGCATGCAAAAGCTGAAGACACCCGTGGCTAAGACAACAAGACCGAGCCAACCCCAAGCGCCAATAAGACCCATGGCAGCCAAGACGCTGAGTGCCAAACCGGCCACGATGCGAAGAATGCGGTCCATGCCGCCGACGTTTTTAGTCATGGTATTTCCTTGATGTTGTTAATCTGATTAGGCGTTTGGCAGCGCGGCGATGACCCAACGCGCCAAGTCAGGGGCCGACATCGCCCCGGCTTGTCGGGTGACTTCTCGGCCACCCGCAAAAACCGCCAGTGTGGGGATGCTGCGGATGTTGTAGGACGCTGCCAGGCCCTGCTCGTCTTCGGTGTTGACCTTCACAAAGCGGGCGCGGCCGTGCATGTCCTGGCTGACTTTTTCAAAAGCAGGGGCCATCATGCGGCAGGGGCCGCACCAGGGCGCCCAAAAGTCAACGACCAGCGGCAAATCGCTTTTGGTGACTTGCGCCCGAAACGCGGCTTCAGCCAGGTTGTCGGGGTGCGCGTTGAGCAAGGCCGTATGGCACTTGCCGCAGCTCAGCTCCGCATGCAGCTTGTCACGCGGAACCCGGTTCGTGGCGTTGCAAGCGGTACAGACCAGGTGCAGGGTGTCGGTCATTACGGGTTCCTTTGGGGGGTAGGTGCTTTTTGACCTAGAGGACGTTGAGCGGAATCTTGGCGTAGGCAATGCCGTTGCTTTCCTTGGGTGGCAGCTCGCCCGCGCGGATGTTGATTTGTACGGCGGGCAAAATCAGCACAGGCATCTCCAGCGTCGCGTCGCGTGTGGTGCGCATGGCGACGAACTGGGCTTCGTCGATGCCGTCATGCACATGGATGTTGCCGGCACGCTGGGCCGCCACCGTGGTTTCAAAAGCGACCGGGCGTCCGGCGGGCGGGTAGTCGTGGCACATGAACAAGCGGGTTTGTTCGGGCAGGCTCAGAATTTTGCGAACCGAGGCGAACAAGGTTTTGGCATCGCCGCCGGGGAAGTCGCAGCGGGCCGTGCCGACATCGGGCATGAACATCGTGTCGCCCACAAAAACCGCGTCACCAAGCTGGTAGGCCACACAGGCCGGTGTGTGGCCAGGCAGGTACCAGGTGCGGCTGCTCAAGGCGCCGAGTGGAATCGCCTCGCCATCGGCGAACAGGTGGTCGAATTGCGAGCCATCTGCCGCGAAGCCTGGCTCCATGTTGAAGATGCCTTTGAAGACACCCTGTACTGTGGTGATGTGGCTGCCGATACCGGTTTTTCCGCCCAGTTGTGCTTTCAGGTAGGGCGCGGCGGACAGGTGGTCTGCGTGGGCGTGGGTTTCCAAAATCCAGGACACGCTGAGCTGCTGGCTCTTTACAAATGCAATGACCTTGTCGGCGCTGGTGTGGCTGGTGCGGCCGGACTTGGGGTCGTAGTCCAGCACCGGGTCGATGATGGCGCAGGCAGAGCCCGCGCGCTCGTAGACAACATAGGTCACGGTCCAGGTAGCGGGGTCAAAAATGCCGTGGACCAGAGGGGTGGATGCGGAAGCGGTCATCAGGAAACTCTTTTTTCAGTTAGATGCATGATAATATATTGACAAATAGATTATTAGTCAATAGAATTTCGCATCTTTCGCAAAAAACAGGAACCGCGCCTATGGAAAACGCCACCTTGGACCTTGAAAAAATGCACATCGCAGCCGAAAAGGCCTGCCGCCTGATGAAGGTGCTGTCCAACCCCGACCGCCTGATGCTGCTGTGCCAGCTGTCCCAGGGCGAAAAGCGGGTGGGCGAGCTGGAGGAAATACTGGGCATCGTGCAGCCGACCTTGTCGCAGCAACTCACGGTCTTGCGCGACGAAGAACTGGTCTCTACCCGCCGCGAAGGCAAGAACATCTATTACCAAATCGCCAGCCCGCAAGCCTTGGCGGTCATGAACATTTTGTATGCGCAATTTTGCGCACC
Source organism: Comamonadaceae bacterium (assembly GCA_947380945.1). GTDB lineage: Bacteria > Pseudomonadota > Gammaproteobacteria > Burkholderiales > Burkholderiaceae_C > Allorhodoferax. The sequence goes on along the minus strand of CANCTD010000124.1, from coordinate 853 downwards.
CCAAGAGGGAGAGGGCGCATGAACATCGATTGGGAACACTTCACCCCCTGGGCCTCATTGAGCGGCGGACTGATGCTGGGCGTGGCCTCGGCACTGTTTATTTTGCTCAATGGACGCATCCTGGGCATCAGCGGCATTCTGGGCGGGCTGATGCCGCCCAAGGTGGGCGATACCTGGTGGCGCGTCGCATTTCTGCTCGGCTTGTTTGCTGCGCCTTGGGTTTTCCACGCGCTGGTGCCGCAGGGGTTTGCATCCGCTCCGCGCATCGACGCGGGTGTGTTCAGTGTGGTCGGCGCCGGCTTGCTGGTCGGCATTGGCACCCGGTACGCATCCGGCTGCACCAGCGGCCACGGTGTGTGCGGCCTCTCGCGTATGTCGCCACGCTCGTTGGTGGCCACGCTGTCGTTCATGGGCGCGGGCTTTGTCAGCGTCTACGTGCTGCGCCACCTCATTTAGGAAAACCACCATGTTGCATAACAATCTTGTTCACCGCGTAAGCGAATTTGCCGTCGGCCTCTTGTTCGGGCTGGGCCTGATGTTGTCGGGCATGACCGATCCCGGAAAAGTTATCGGCTTTTTGGACCTGGCCGGTAGCTGGGATCCGTCCCTGGCCCTGGTAATGGGCGGCGCCATCGCCGTCGGATTTTTTGCCTTCGCCCTGGCCAAAAAGCGCACCAGCAATTTTTTGGGCGGCATGCTGCGCCTGCCCACTAATTCGCAAATCGACCGGCCCCTCATCATCGGCAGTCTGTTGTTTGGCGCTGGTTGGGGCTGGGCCGGCTTTTGCCCTGGTCCGGCCATGGTGTCCATGGCCGACGGCCAGCCCAAAGCATTGGTATTTGTCATTGCAATG
>CANCTD010000123.1 GCA_947380945.1 Comamonadaceae bacterium | reverse complement strand
AAATACCGGTAGCTGGCACGGTCGTGCAACACACCATCCACGGCGATCGGCGCCCAATCCTGCGCAATAGCGGCTTCGATGATGCGCTGCGCTTGTTCAACAGCCTGGGCCGGTGGGGAAAAGGCCCGCAGAATCGGCCGGATTTGGTCCGGGTGGATGCTCCACATGCGGGTGAATCCCAGCGCCTGGGACGCTTGCTGTGCCGCGCGCTCGAGCGCTGCAACATCACGGAATTCGGTCACGACGCAGTGCGACGGAACCTTGGCATGGGCATGGCAGGCGGCGGCGATTTCCAGCTTGGCGCGGCGCACCAGCGGGTGGCTGAACTGATCCAAGCCACCCTGGCCGGAAGCGTCGTAGGCCATCGCGCTGGCAGGAATCGCACCCCCGTGCGCGGACACAAAGTCCATCAAACCAAAGCTCAGCGACTCCACACGTGGGTGCGCGGCAATCGCCAGCACCTGCGCCAGCGCGCCCGGCGACTCAATCAGTACATGCAAGGGCAAGGGCGGAAGTCCGGCGTGGGTACGGCTGCTGCCTGTGGCGTGGTCGACCAGCGCAAGCGCCCGGTCTATGTCCGCGACACGCTCGACCTTGGGCAGCATGAGGTAGTCCAGCGCCGCAGCCGCCTTGCCCACAATGGCTTGGACATCGGCGGCAAAAGCCGGATGGTCCACCGGATGCACGCGCGCACCTACGCGGTTGACCCGCTGGCCGCCGCTGCATATGCGCCCCTGCTCCAACGCCAACTCGGCAATCCGCTGCGCCTGCTCGGCCTCCGCACCCACGGGCGCGCCGTCCTCGCAGTCGAGCGTGACATCGAACACGCAGCGCCCGAATTCCTCGCTCATCTGCGCCTGCAAATCCAGGCTTTTGCGCATGCGCAGCGGCGTGCCGCTGTAGTGGTCACACACAGGCAGCAGGGACGCGCCCGACTGCGCGTCCTGCAATACCTGGCGGGGATGCAACATGGGGCGCCGCCGAACGCTCAGACCAGGTGGGCCACGCCGGCTTGTTCGTCCAGCAATTCCTTGAGCGTCTTGTCGATGCACTGCTGGCTGAAAGCGTCGATGGGCAGGCCCTCAACAATGCGGTAGACGCCGGCTTCGCAAGTGACCGGAAAACCGAACATCACATCTTTGGGGATGCCGTAATGACCATCCGACGGAATACCCATGGTGACCCACTGGCCCTGGGTACCCAGGGCCCAGTCGCGCATGTGGTCGATCGCGGCATTGGCGGCCGAGGCCGCCGATGACACGCCGCGCGCGGCAATGATGGCCGCGCCGCGCTTACCCACGGTGGGCAAAAAGGTGTTGGCGTTCCAGTCCTGGTCGTTGATCATGTCTTTGACCGACGCGCCATCGATGGTGGCAAAGCGGTAATCGGCGTACATGGTGGGCGAATGGTTGCCCCAGACCGCCATTTTTTGGATCGCAGCGACCGGCTTGTGCGTCTTGGCGGCGAGCTGGCTCAGGGCGCGGTTGTGGTCCAGACGCAGCATGGCGGTAAAGTTGCTGCGCGGCAGATCGGGCGCGCTCTTCATCGCGATGTAGGCGTTGGTATTTGCGGGGTTGCCGACCACCAGCACCTTGACGTTGCGGCTGGCCACGGCGTTAAGCGCCTTGCCCTGGGCCGTGAAAATCTCGCCATTCACGGCCAGCAATTCGGCGCGCTCCATGCCGGGGCCGCGCGGACGCGAACCGATCAGCAAAGCGTAGTCCACATCTTTGAAGGCGGTCATGGGGTCGCTGTGCGCTTCCATCCCAGCGAGCAGGGGGAAGGCGCAATCTTCGAGTTCCATCATCACGCCCTGCAAAGCCTGCTGGGCTTTTTCGACCGGCACTTCGAGCAGACTGAGCACCACGGGCTGGTCTTTGCCCAGCATTTCGCCCGAGGCGATGCGGAACAAAATGGCGTATCCGATTTGACCGGCAGCACCGGTGACAGCCACGCGAACAGGCTTTTTAAGCATGGGAACTCCTAGGTTGGTAAATAAATGAAGTGAAAAGATGACTGGAGCGTCCAACTACGCAGCACGGGGCCGGGCAGTCAGGATGGGCCGAGTTTAGCAAGGTTTCGGGTTTTCCCGGTCTGTCTTATGTCTTATGTCTTATATAAGAGCAGCCTGATCATCGGATATGATGCATGCACCATGAACACCGCCGCATCGAGCCGTACGGGTGACACCGCCACGCCGCCTAAAGCACAAGCCGCGCAACCGGCTGCAGCGCAGGCCCCCGCTCCGGCTTTCAGCCCACTGTACCAGCAGATTAAGTCGCTGATTTCGCGCAGTCTGCAGGCGGGCGAGTGGAAGTCCGGCAGCGCCATCCCCAGTGAAACCGAGCTCGCTCTGCGCTTCAAAGTCAGCCAGGGCACGGTGCGCAAAGCCATCGACGAACTCGCCACCGAAAACCTGTTGATCCGGCGCCAAGGCAAGGGCACCTTTGTGGCGACCCACGCCGAGGCGCAGGTGCAATACCGCTTTTTGCGCTTGTTCCCCGACCAGGGCGATCTCGCCAGCCAGGGCCCGGCGCAGCGGCAAATCGTCGATTGCCGCAGGTCACGCGCCAACGCGCTGGTGGCGCGCAAGCTCCAGTTGCGGACCGGTGACCCGGTACTGCAAATCCAGCGGGTTCTGTCCTTTGACGACGTTCCCACCATCCTGGAAGACATCTGGCTGCCGGCCGCACCTTTTAAGGGCCTGGGTTTGGAGCGCCTGCGCGCTTATCCCGGCCCCATGTATGCGCTGTTCGAGGAAGAATTCGGCATGCGCATGGTGCGTGCCCAGGAAGACATACGCGCGGTTCTGGGTGACAGCGAGCAATGCAAACTGTTGCAAACCGGGCCTTATGTGCCCTTGCTGAGCGTGGAACGCACCGCATTCACCTACAACGACACCCCCATGGAATTGCGCTACGGCCTGTACCGTACCGACAAACACCACTACCGCAATGAACTCGGCTGAATCCCAGGTGCGGTGTCAATTCCGACACGCAGCTTACAAAGTGCCGCATTTGTTGCGGTGCAATAGAATTCTGCGCGCAGCGGTGTCAGATCCGCTTGACAGCTGAACACAACACTCCTCCCATGTCCACTCCCCATCCTGCCCTGCCACGCAAGCGGCCCGAATTCCGCAACATCCACGCACTGCGCGATCTGCCCAGCTACCGGCTTCCACCAGCCGGCTGGGTTTCGATCCTGCACCGTATCAGCGGCGCGCTGATGTTTGTGCTTTTGCCTTTCATCATCTGGATGTTTGACACCTCGATTTCGTCGGAATATTCGTTTGCCCGTTTCAGCAGCGCCTTTAACAACGGGCTTGGGCCGGTTCCCGCCGTAGGCATCAAGCTGCTTGCACTGGCCTTGATCTGGGCTTATTTGCATCACCTCATCGCCGGCCTGCGCCATGTGTACATGGACGTCAACCATGCGGTGAGCAAAGAGTTCGGGCGCAGCTCGGCGCTGGTGACCCTGGGCTTGAGCCTGGGTCTCACGGCGATTCTGGGTGCGAAGCTGTTCGGCCTGTATTGATTCATTTGGAAAGCAGCACTATGTCGGTCAATTTCGGATCCAAACGTATCGTGGTCGGGGCCCATTACGGGCTGCGCGACTGGCTGGCCCAGCGGGTTACGGCTACCCTGATGGCTTTGTTTACCGCCGTGGTTTTGTTGCAGGTGCTGCTGGTGCGCGGGCCGATAGGCTACGCCGCGTGGGCGGGCATCTTTGTTCCGCAGTGGATGAAATCGCTGACCTTCGCGGTTATTGTGGCGCTGACCTACCACGTGTGGGTCGGCATGCGCGACATCTGGATGGACTACATCAAACCCCTGGGACTGCGGCTTTCCCTGCAAGTGGCCACCATCGTCTGGCTGGTCGCATGCGCAGGCTGGGCCATCCAGGTGCTGTGGCGCGTTTAAGGCAAATCATTCATGCATCCCTCACTACCCTCCTCCATTCCCCGCCGCAAATTTGACGTCGTGATCGTCGGCGCAGGCGGCTCCGGCATGCGCGCTTCACTGCAACTGGCGCGCGCAGGCTTGAACGTCGCCGTGCTGTCCAAAGTTTTCCCCACCCGCTCGCACACGGTTGCCGCACAAGGCGGCATCGGCGCGTCGCTGGGCAATATGAACGATGACAACTGGCATTACCACTTCTACGACACCATCAAGGGCTCGGATTGGTTGGGCGACCAGGACGCCATCGAATTCATGTGCCGCGAAGCACCCAAGGTGGTGTACGAGCTCGAACACATGGGCATGCCCTTTGACCGTAATCCCGACGGCACGATTTACCAGCGCCCCTTTGGCGGCCACACTTCGAACTACGGCGAAAAAGCCGTAGAGCGGGCCTGCGCAGCGGCCGACCGCACTGGCCACGCCATGTTGCACACGCTCTACCAGCAAAACGTGCAGGCGAACACCAACTTCTTTGTCGAGTGGCTGGCGATGGACCTGATCCGCGATGCGGCGGGCGATGTCGTCGGCGTCACCGCACTGGAGATGGAAACCGGCGAAGTCCACATCCTGCAGGCCAAGACCACCTTGCTGGCAACCGGCGGCGCCGGACGCATATTTGCCGCGTCGACCAATGCTTTTATCAATACCGGCGACGGCCTGGGTATGGCCGCGCGGGCCGGCATTCCTTTGGAAGACATGGAGTTCTGGCAGTTCCACCCCACCGGCGTGGCCGGCGCGGGCGTGCTGTTGACCGAGGGCTGCCGTGGTGAAGGCGCGATATTGCGCAATTCCAATGGCGAACGCTTCATGGAGCGCTACGCGCCCAACCTGAAAGACCTGGCACCGCGCGACTTTGTGTCCCGCTGCATGGACCAGGAAATCAAGGAAGGCCGCGGCTGCGGTCCGAAGAAGGACTACATCAACCTCGACATGACCCACCTGGGGCGCGAGACCATTCACCTGCGCCTGCCGTCGGTGTTCGAGATCGGCCACAACTTTGCCAACGTCGATATCACCAAGGAACCGATCCCCGTGGTGCCGACCATCCACTACCAAATGGGCGGCATCCCCACCAATATCAACGGCCAGGTCGTGACCCAGGACGCCAACAACCACAGCGTGGTGGTCAACGGCCTGTATGCCGTGGGCGAATGTTCTTGCGTGAGCGTACACGGTGCCAACCGCCTGGGCACGAATTCGCTGCTGGACTTGCTGGTATTCGGACGCGCGGCGGGCAACCACATCGTGTCCTACCACCAGTCCACCCATGCCCACAAAGACTTGCCGGCTGACGCAACGGACCGCACCCTGGCGCGGCTGGCGCGGCTCGACAGCGCGACCGACGGCGAGTATGCGCAGGATGTGGCCAACGACATCCGCAGCAGCATGCAACACCACGCCGGTGTGTTCCGCACCCAGGCCATGATGGACGAAGGCGTGGTGCAGATCGCAGCCTTGCGCGAACGGGTCAACAAGATCGCGCTCAAAGACAAGTCCAAGATTTTCAATACCGCGCGCATTGAAGCGCTCGAAGTCGAAAACCTGATCGAAGCAGCGCAGGCCACCATGGTGTCGGCCGCCGCCCGCCACGAGAGCCGGGGCGCGCACAGCGTGGACGATTACGGCGACACGCCCGAACACCGCAACGGGCGCAATGACACCGACTGGCACAAGCACACCCTGTGGCACAGCGCGAGCAACAGCCTCACCTACAAACCGGTGCAGATGAAGCCCTTGACCGTGGACAGCGTGCCACTCAAGACCCGCACCTTCTGAGCCCCTTTCAGAGCCTTATTTCGAGCCGGACGCACCCATGACACAACGCACTTTCT
>CANCTD010000122.1 GCA_947380945.1 Comamonadaceae bacterium | reverse complement strand
GACAAAAGGGGGAATTATACCCAGCCACCCCCTGGAAACGCCCTACAATCCCGGCCACACCCATCCCGTTGCGGCTGTAGCTCAGTGGATAGAGTATTGGCCTCCGAAGCCAAGGGTCGTGGGTTCGATCCCCGCCAGCCGCACCAATCCCACGTCCCGCAAACAAAGAAGCGCGTGCTGCACCAATAAATGCGCAGCTTTTTGTCCGAAATGCTTGAAAGGCAAGCGTTTCCGAGCATTTGCTCGGTGTTGCTTTGGAGGGTGGAATGCATAAAATATGGTTATGCCAATGCAACTAACTTGCTGGCGCAAGCACTTTGCGTGTAATTCTTGATACTTCGGTGTTGGTGGCCGCTGCGCGTTCCCGTGATGGCGCAAGCTTTCACCTTTTGTCCATGTTGCCCAGCAGCAAGTTTGAGATTGCTCTGACGGTTGCACTTTATACAGAGTGGCAATCGGTGCTGACCAGACCGGAGCACTTGCCGCCCGGAGCCAATGCCGAAGCCGCAATTGGTTTCTTGCGCTACTTGGCTTCGATTGCGCATCTGCAAGACGTGCATTTCTTGTGGCGTCCGTTTTTGCGCGATCCTGATGACGACATGATTTTGGAGTGCGCTGTGGCATCTGGTAGCCAGTACATCGTCACACACAACGTGAAAGACTTTAAGCGCGCCCAGGAACTGAAAGTGAATGCCATCACACCGGCAGAATTTTTGACTTTGCTCAGGAGTAAATCATGACCGCATTGACCGTAAGACTGCCCAATTCTGTGCACCAAAAAGTGAAGGAATTGGCCCTGCGCGACGAGATTTCGGTAAACCAGTTCATCGCCGCCGCCGTGTCAGAGAAGATGGCCTCGGTGATGACCTTGGACTATCTCAAGCTGGAAGCCGCAAAGGGTAACCGCAGCGACTTTGATCGGTTTATGAACTTGGTGCCAAGTGCGCGTGTCGCTGAGGGCGATAATTTGCCGAATCTCTGATTCTGGGGGTTCAATCCCCGCCAGCCGCACCAATCTCCCGTCCCGCAAACAAAAAAGCCAACCCTTTTTGGGTTGGCTGACTTGATTCCATTGGTGCCGGAGAGATGAATCGAACACCCGACCTTCTCATTACGAATGAGCTGCTCTACCGACTGAGCTACACCGGCAACGTGGGCGCGATTGTAGCGGCCACGTCTTTATGCCGCCGCCGCCGCTTCCTGGTGGTAGCGCACCACGCGCTCGACTTCGTTGCGTGAACCGAGGATGACGCTGACGCGCTGGTGCAATTGCGCCGGTGCGATATCCATAATCCTATCCGCGCCGCTGCTGGACGCGCCACCGGCCTGCTCGATGAGCCAGCTCATGGGGTTGGCTTCGTACATCAGGCGCAGCTTGCCGGCCTTGCCGGGTTCGCGTTTATCCCAGGGGTACAGAAAAATGCCGCCACGGGTCAGGATGCGGTGCACATCGGCCACCATGGAGGCGACCCAGCGCATATTGAAGTCTTTGCCGCGCGGGCCGTCCTTGCCCTGCAGGCATTCGTCCACATAGCGTTGCACCGGCGCGGCCCAGTGCCGCATATTGCTCATGTTGATGGCGAACTCCTGCGTGTCGGCGGGAATCTGCACGTCTTCCTGGGTCAGCACAAAAGAGCCCTGCTCGCGGTCCAGCGTGAACATGGCTACGCCGTCGCCCACAGTCAGGACCAGCGTGGTTTGCGGGCCGTAGACGCAGTAGCCGGCCGCAACCTGTTGGGTTCCGGCTTGCAGGAAATCGGCCTCGTTCACCGAGGTGCTGGCATCGGCTTTTTTCAGCACACTGAAAATCGTGCCGATGCTGACGTTGACATCGATATTGCTGGAGCCGTCCAGCGGGTCAAACAAAAGCAGGTATTCGCCCTGCGGATAGCGGTTCGGCACGGCGTGGATGCTGTCCATTTCCTCGGACGCCATGGCCGCCAGGTGGCCGCCCCATTCGTTGGCCTCGATCAGCACGTCGTTGGCGATGATGTCCAGCTTCTTCTGCACCTCGCCCTGGATATTGGCGCTGCCGGCGCTGCCCAGAATCCCGCCCAGCGCGCCCTTGTTGACCGCATGGCTGATGCCTTTGCAGGCGCGCGCCACCACTTCGAGGAGCAGCCGCAGCTCGGACGGAATATGGCCTTTGGAACGCTGCTGCTCCACCAGGTAGCGGGTCAGGGAAACGGACATGGGTAGTTCCTCAGATAGCCAGCGCGCGCGAGACCACCTCGCGCACATCGTTGCTCAAATCCGCTTTAGCCGCCACGCGGGCGAGCGCCTCGCGCGCCGCGCCGCGGTAGGGTTGGGCCAAGGTGCTCCAGCGGTCCAGGGCACGCGCCAGACGCGCCGCCACCTGCGGATTGATCGCATCGAGCTCCAGCACCCGCTCGCTCCAAAACACATAGCCGCCCGCATCGACGCGGTGGAACGCGCCCGGGTTGGCGCTGCAGTAGCTGAAGATCAGGCTGCGCGCGCGGTTCGGGTTGAGCAGGCTGAAATCCGGATGCGCCAGCAGGCGGCGCACCGCAGGCAGCACATCGCCTTGCACATCGCATTTGGCAGCTTGCAGCGCAAACCACTTGTCCAGTACCAGCGGCTCGTGCTGGAACAGGGCGTGGAAGCGGTCCAGCGCCGCCTGCGCCAGCGGATGGCCGCAATGCACCAGGGCGTGCAAGGCGTTGAAGCGGTCGGTCATGTTCGACGCATCTTTGAAGGCCTGCAAGGTCTTGCCCGGCCAGACCGCGTCACCCGATTGCATGGCCGCCAGACACAGATGCTGCAAAGCCATACCGGCCAGTGCGCGCCGGCCGCTGGACAGCGGGTCGGGCCGGTAAGCGCCGTTGTGCCGGTGGGTTTCATACGCCCAGGCCCAATCCGCATGCAAGGCCGTGGCAAGTTGCAAGCGCATGGCTTCGCGTACCGTGTGGATGGCCTGGGGGTCGACTTGTTCGAGCTGCTCGGCGATATAGCCTTCGGACGGCAGGGTCAGGACCAGCTCTTTGAACGCCGCGTCCAGCGCCGGATTGCGCAGGACCGCGCGCATCGCATCCAAATACGCCGGGTCCAGGGGCTGCGAGCGGGCGGGCGCATCGGCCGCACTTTGCACGCTCGCGATGGCGCGGCGCAGGGCCAGGCGCTGGCCTGCCTCCCAGCGGTTGAAGGGGTCGGTGTCATGGGCCAGCAGGGCGAGTAACTGCGCGTCGCTGTAGTCGAATTCCAGGATCACGGGGGCCGAGAAACCGCGCAAGACCGAGGGCACAGGCTCTTCCTCGACCCGTGTCAGGGTGATCGCGCTGCTGGCGGTGGAGACCACAAACAACTGCTCGCGCGCACCGGCGCCGGAGTCGTCGGTGTAAAGCGTCAGCGGCTTGCCGCTTTGCAAGCCGATCAGGCCCACACGCACCGGGATCACAAAGGGCTCGCGCGCCTCCTGCCCCGTCGTGCGCCCGCCGTGCTGCATCAAGGTGAGGGTGTAGGTCTGCTTCTCGGCGTTGTAAATGCCACCGCAGCTCAGGCGCGGCGTGCCGGCCTGGGAATACCAGCGCTTGAAGGCGTCCAGATGCAGCGCCAGCGGTGAATCGGGGTTGGCGTCGGCAGTCGCCTGGGCGAAGTCACCGCAGGTCACGGCCTGGCCGTCGTGGCGCGCAAAGTACAGCGCCATGCCACGCGCAAAACCGGCGCGCCCGGTCAGGGTTTGCATCATGCGGACCACTTCCGCACCCTTTTCGTAAATGGTGACGGTGTAGAAGTTGTTGATCTCCAGGTAGCTCTCCGGGCGCACCGGGTGCGCCATGGGACCGGCATCCTCCGGGAACTGTGTGGCACGCAGCACGCGCACATCCTCAATCCGCTTGACCGCGCGCGCCGAAGGCTCGGCGCACAGGTCCTGGCTGAATTCCTGGTCGCGGAACACCGTGAGCCCTTCTTTGAGCGAAAGCTGGAACCAGTCGCGGCAGGTCACGCGGTTGCCGGTCCAGTTGTGGAAATACTCGTGGCCAACCACGCTCTCGATATTGGCGTAATCGGTGTCGGTCGCGGTGGCCGGATTGGCCAGCACGTACTTGGTGTTAAAGATGTTCAGGCCCTTGTTTTCCATCGCGCCCATGTTGAAGTCGCTGGTGGCCACCACCATGAAACGCTCCAGGTCCAAGGGCAAGTTGAAGCGCGCCTCATCCCAGGCCACCGACGCCATCAGCGCGTTCATGGCGTGCTCGGTTTTGTCCAGGTCGCCGGGGCGCACATAGACCTGCAACAGATGCTCCGAACCCGAGCGCGCACGGATGCGCTGCTCGCGGCAGACCAGTTCACCCGCCACTAGCGCAAATAGATAGGAAGGCTTTTTGTGCGGATCCACCCATTTCGCAAAATGCCGCCCGCCCTCCAACGCGCCCTGCTCCACCAGATTGCCGTTGGACAGCAAAACCGGATAGGCCGCTTTGTCGGCGCGCAGGGTGACGGTGTAGCTGGCCATCACATCGGGGCGGTCCAGGAAATAGGTGATACGGCGGAATCCCTCGGCCTCGCACTGCGTGAAGAACGAACCGTTGCTGACATACAGGCCGGTCAGGCTGGTGTTTTTGATGGGTGTGCAGGTCGTGAAAATCTCCAGCGTGAAGCTATCGCTCCCTTCGGGCAGATTTTCCAGCACCAATTGCTCAACGTCCATGCGAAAGGAAGTGCCCTGCCCGTTCACCAGCACCCGCGCCAGGTTCAGGTCCTGTCCATCCAGTCGCAGCGCTTGCGGCGTCACGTCCGGATTGCGGCGCATGGTCATCACGTTCAGGACCCGGGTCTTGGCCGGGTCCAGGTCAAAGCTCAGGTTGACGCTGTCTATCCAATAGGGCGGGGGTGCGTAATCCCGGCGGTGAACCATGGGTTTGGCAGTGGCTGCGTCGTGGACATCGGACATGGGGCTTTGTTCGGTTGAGGGCGTCGTTCAAACGCCTTGTTTCAGGGATGCCTGGATGAATGCATCCAGGTCGCCATCCAGCACTTTCTGGGTGGCCGAGGTTTCGTAGTTGGTGCGCAAGTCTTTGATGCGGCTGTTGTCCAGCACATAGCTGCGGATCTGGTGGCCCCAGCCGACGTCGGTCTTGGTGTCTTCCAGCTTTTGCTGCTCTTCCATTCGCTTGCGCATCTCGAAGTCGTACATGCGGCTGCGCAAACGCTTCCAGGCCACGTCGCGGTTGCTGTGCTGGCTGCGCCCGTCCTGGCACTGGACGACGATGCCGGTGGGGATGTGCGTCAGGCGCACGGCCGAGTCGGTCTTGTTGATATGCTGGCCACCCGCGCCGCTGGCGCGGAAGGTGTCGACCCGCACGTCCGACGGATTGATGTCAATTTCAATCGAGTCGTCGACCTCGGGGTAGACAAACACGCTGGCAAAGCTGGTGTGGCGTCCGCCCGAGCTGTCAAACGGCGATTTGCGCACCAGGCGGTGCACGCCGGTCTCGGTGCGCAGCAAGCCGAATGCGTACTCGCCTTCGATTTTGATGGTGGCGCCCTTGATGCCGGCAATGTCACCTGCGGTCTCGTCCTCCACCGTGGTCGTGAAACCCTTGCGCTCGGCGTAACGCAGGTACTGGCGCAAGAGCATGCTGGCCCAGTCGCAGGCCTCGGTGCCACCGGCGCCGGCCTGTATGTCCAAAAAGGCATTCATGGAGTCGGCCGGGTTGTTAAACATCCGGCGGAATTCCAGACCCTCTATCACTTCGGCCAGGCGCTGGGCGTCGGCCTCAATCGTGAGCAAGCCCGCTTCGTCGCCCTCGTCGCGCGACATCTCAAAGAGTTCGGTGTTGTC
>CANCTD010000121.1 GCA_947380945.1 Comamonadaceae bacterium | reverse complement strand
AGGACACGCTGGCCTGGCTGGCGGATGCGCCACAGCAGCGGCGCGTGCTGACCCTGGCGGACCCTGCCTATCCGCGCTGCCTGCTGGACTTGGATGACCCGCCAACGATGCTCTATGCCATGGGCGTTTCCAGTGCGTGGGCCATTCAGGCCGATGGCCGCAGCGGACTCGATCTGGCGCAGGCTGCGGGCTTGGCCATCGTCGGCAGCCGCAACCCCACGCCGCAAGGCGCCAGCCATGCGCATGACTTTGCCCAGGCGTTTGCGCAAGCCGGCTTGGTCATCGTGTCGGGCCTGGCCCTGGGCATAGACGCGGCCGCACACAGGGGTGCTCTGAAATCGTTGACTGCAAACGCAGGTGGCATCCGCACCGTGGCCGTGGTGGGAACCGGCTTGGACCGGGTGTATCCCAAGCAGCACCGGGATTTGGCACATGCCATCGCGCAGCACGGCGTGATCCTGAGCGAGTACCACCTGGGCACGCCCCCGCTGGCCGAGAACTTCCCGCAGCGCAACCGCCTGATCGCCGGACTCGCACGCGGAACCCTGGTGGTCGAAGCGGCGCTGCAATCGGGCTCGCTGATCACGGCGCGTCTGGCACTGGACCAGGGGCGCGAGGTCTTTGCCATACCGGGCTCCATCCACAGCACGCAGTCCAAGGGCTGCCACGCGCTGATCAAGCAAGGGGCCAAACTGGTGGAAAGTGCACAGGACGTGCTCGACGAGTTGCAATACGCCCGCCCGGTGGCGGCGGAGCGCGCGGACAGGCCGGACGAGGCAGCTGCGGATTCGCCGGCCGAAGCCCTGGAGCCGGCCTTGGCGGACCTGCTGCAGGCCATGGGTTTTGATCCACTGGGGCTGGACGCCTTGCAAACCCGCAGCGGCCTGCCCACGCCGGTATTGCAGGCGAAGCTGATGGAGTTGGAATTGGGCGGCTTGCTGGCCCGTCTGCCCGGCGGCGCGTTTCAGCGCATTGCCCGCGTCTGAGCGCGGGCGGGATGCGGAATTACACGGTCGCGCCGGCGTTGGGGTCGGCCGGATCCAGCGGCGCTTCCCCGTCTTTTTTCGCCACAGCCTTGACCAGGTCTTCGCGCTGAATACCCAGCCACATGGCGATGGCGGCGGCCACAAAGACCGAGGAATAAATACCAAACAAAATGCCAATGGTCAGCGCCAGCGCAAAGTAGTGCAAGGTTGCGCCGCCGAAAAACAGCATGCTCAGGACCATTAACTGGGTGCAACCGTGGGTGATGATGGTGCGGCTGATGGTCGAGGTGATCGCGTTGTCAATCACCTGCACCGGCGTCATCTTGCGAAAGCGGCGGAAGTTCTCGCGGATGCGGTCAAAAATCACCACTGACTCGTTGACCGAATAGCCCAGCACCGCCAGCACGGCGGCCAGCACCGGGAGCGAAAACTCCCACTGGAAGAATGCAAAAAATCCCAGGATGATCACCACGTCGTGCAGATTGGCGATGATGGCCGCAACAGCGAACTTCCACTCAAAGCGCACGGCCAAGTACAGCATGATGCCGCCGACCACAAAGGCCAGGGCCTTCAGACCGTCCACCGCAAGTTCATCGCCCACCTGGGGACCCACAAATTCGGTGCGGCGCAAATTGGCCGAGGCGTCTGCCGTCTTCAGTGCGGCAAACACCTTGTCGCTTTGCTGGGTCGCGTCCGTGCCTTTTTGCACCGGCATGCGGATGAGCACATCCTGCGCGGTACCAAAGTTCTGGACTTGCACATCCTGAATACCCAAGGCGGCAATGCTGCCGCGCACACGCTCCAGATCCACAGGCTGCGAATAGCTGACCTCCATCAAGGTGCCGCCGGTGAATTCCACCGACAAATGCAAACCCCTGCTGAACAGGAAAAACACCGCTGCCAAAAACGTGATCAGCGAAATACCGTTGAGCACCAGGGCGTGGCGCATGAACGGAATGTCGCGGCGGATTTTGAAAAATTCCATGCTTATTGCTCCACTACGCTGCTGCCGGATGCGGACCCGCCATCTGGCCGCCAGACGGTGCCTATCGATACCGATTTGAGCTTTTTCTGCCGTCCGTACCAGAGGTTGACCACACCGCGCGAGAAAAACACGCCGGAGAACATGCTGGTCAAAATGCCCAGGCAATGCACCACGGCAAAGCCGCGCACCGGCCCCGACCCGAAAGCCAATAAGGCCAGGCCGGCAATCAGGGTGGTAACGTTCGAATCCAAAATCGTCGCCCAGGCGCGGTCGTAACCCGCGTGGATGGCGGCCTGCGGCGAGGCCCCGTTGCGCAGCTCTTCGCGCACCCGTTCGTTGATCAGCACGTTGGCGTCAATCGCCATACCCAGCACCAAGGCCATGGCCGCCATGCCCGGCAGCGTCAGCGTGGCTTGCAACATCGACAAAACGGCCACGAGCAGCAGCAAGTTGAAGGCCAGCGCCACGCTGGAGATCACGCCAAACAGCAGGTAGTACACGCACATGAAAATCGCGACCGCCACAAAACCCCAGGTCACGCTGTGAAAGCCCTTGGCAATGTTCTCGGCACCCAGCGAGGGGCCTATGGTGCGCTCTTCGATGATTTCCATGGGTGCAGCCAGCGAACCCGAGCGCAGCAGCAGCGCGGTGTCGGTGGCTTCCATGGTGTTCATGCGCCCGGTGATCTGCACCTGGCCGCCGCCGATTTCGTCGCGGATCACCGGCGCGGTGACGACTTCGCCCTTGCCTTTTTCGAACAGGATGATGGCCATGCGCTTGCCGATGTTCTCGCGCGTCACGTCCCGGAAAATCCGCGCGCCCTTGGCGTCCAGGCGCAAATGCACTGCGGATTCCTGGGTGCGGTTGTCAAATCCAGGCTGGGCGTCGGTCAGGTTGTCGCCGGTCAGCACCACCTGTTTTTTCACCACCAGCGGCATACCGTTGCGCTCTTTGAAAAGCTCGGCACCAAAGGGCACGGCAGCACCGGTCTCGGCGGCACGGGCTTCGGCGGACTCATCGACCATGCGGATTTCCAGGGTCGCGGTGCGGCCCAGAATGTCTTTGGCCTTGGCCGTGTCCTGCACGCCGGGCAGTTGCACCACGATGCGGTCCAGCCCCTGCTGCTGTATGACCGGCTCGGCCACGCCGAGTTCGTTGATGCGGTTGTGCAGCGTGGTGATGTTTTGCTTGATCGCCTGTTCCTGCACCTTGCGCGCGGCCACCGGGTTGATGGTGGCGCTCATCTTGGTCTCGGCGCCGTCGGGGCTAAGCACAGCCACCAGCTCCGGGAATTGTTCTTTGATCAGGGCGTTTGCCGCGTCCGCCGTTGCGGTGTCGCGAAAGCGCAGCTCAATCGCCTGCCCGTTGCGGCTGATGCCGCCGTGGCGCAGGTTTTTCTCGCGCAAGGCCACCCGCACATCGCCTGCGAGCGACTCGACCCGCTTGGTCAGCGCCGCCGGCATATCGACTTGCAACATGAAATGTACGCCGCCGCGCAAGTCCAAGCCCAGGTACATGGGCGAGGCGTTCATCGCGCTCAGCCATGCGGGCGAGCGGGCAATCAGGTTCAGCGCCACCACATAGGCGGCATCGTCCGGGTTGGGATTGAGCGCTTTCTGGATCGCGTCCTTGGCTTTGAGCTGGGTCTCGGTATCAGCAAAACGCGCCTTGATCGACGCGCCGTCCAGGCGCACGCTGTCGGTGGCAATGTTGGCGGCCTTGAGCGCGGCTTCCACCCGTTCGGTCGATGCGGCGTCCAGGATCATGCCCGTCTTGGCCGCCGAGACCTGCACCGCAGGCGCTTCGCCAAACAGATTGGGCAAGGCATACAAGCCCCCGACCAAGAGCGCCAGCGCCAGCAGCGCGTATTTCCAAAACGGGTAACGGTTCATGACCTGCGTGCCTTACTTCATGGTGCCTTTGGGCAGTACCTGGACCACGGCGCTGCGCTGCATTTGCACTTCAACACCGGTGGCGAGTTCAACCGAGATAAAGGCCTCGCCCAGCTTGGAAACACGGCCCAGAAAACCGCCTGCGGTAACGACTTCATCGCCCTTGACGATGCTCTCGATCATGGTTTTGTGCTCTTTTTGCTTTTTCATTTGCGGCCGGATCATCACCAGGTACAGCACGCCGAACATCACCAGAATCGGCAGCATGTTCATCAGGGTGGATTGCATATCACCCCCGGCAGCGGCGGCGGGAGCGGTTTGGGCAAAAGCAGAAGAAATGAACACAGCAGAACTCCGAGATGGTTGGAAGAGGGGAAGGCGGATGCGGGGCTTTGGGTCTGCGCGAGGGCAGCGGACGCCCACTACGAATGAGGGCGGATTGTACGGGGCGGGTATTTCCCCGGCCTCAGACCCGGGCGCTTGCCCCTAGTACCTGTGCCAAAGCGTTCCAGCGGGCTTGAACGGCGGCCCAATGGCGCGCCTTGACGTGACCAAAGCCGCGGATCTGCTCCGGCAGCGTGGCAAAGGCAAGCGCATCGGGCAGGCTTGCCGCGTTCAAGCGGGGCAGCGCAGACTCCAGTGTGGCGATGTAATGCGCCAGCAGCGCCCGCTCGTGCCGGCGCTCTGCGCTGCGGCCAAAGGGGTCGAATGCGCTGCCTCGCAAAAATTTCAAAGGGGCCAAAAGCCTGAAGGCCCAGCCCATCCAGGACCCGAAGCGCTGCTTTTGCAACTCGCCTTTGGCATTGGTTTGCGCCAGCAGCGGCGGTGCCAGGTGGTAATTGAGCTGGTAATCGCCCTCAAACTGGGCCGCAATCTGCTGCTGAAACGCCGGGTCGCTCTGCAAGCGGGCCACTTCGTATTCGTCTTTGTAGGCCATCAGCTTGAAGGCATAGCGGGCCACCGCAAAGCTCAGCGTCTGCTGGCCACCCGGCGCGGCGGCAGCTTCGGCCTGCTGCACGCCTTGCACCAGCGCGCGGTAGCGCGCGGCATAGGCGGCGTTTTGGTAAAGGGTTAAAAATTCGGCGCGGCTCTCGATTAGCGCCTCCAGATCACCCGCACCGGGTCGGGTTGGGCGGATGAACTGCACCGCCTGCGCCGGTGCCAGAGCGCGGGCCAGCGCCGCCGGATCGTGCGCGGCCAAGCGGCCCCATTGAAACGCGGCCTGGTTTTTGTCCACGGCCACGGCATTGAGCTCCATGGCGCGCAAAAGCGCCGCCTGCCCCAGCGGAATCCAGCCTTTTTGCCAGGCAAAACCCAGCATCACCGGGTTGGTAAAAATGCTGTCGCCCAGTAACTGCGTGGCAATCGCCTCAGCGTCCACACAAGCCAGCGCAGCCGGGTCTTGCAGCGTGGCGGCAATGGCGGCTACGCAATCTGCCGCCGGGTTGGCCCAATCGGCGTTTTTGACAAACGCTGCCGTGGGCGTGCTGTGGCTGTTCAGCACCACATGGCTGCGCCCGGCGCGCAGGCGCAGCGATGTTTCCTTGCCCGCGCTCACCACCGGGTCGCAGCCAATCACCAAGTCGGCGCAGGCCATACCCACGCGGGTAGTGCGTATCGCGTCCTGGCTTGCGCCTATCAAGACGTGGCTCCAGGTTGCGCCGCCTTTTTGCGCCAGACCGCCCGCGTCCTGCGTCACGATGCCGCGCCCCTCGATGTGCGCCGCCATGCCCAGCAACTGGCCTATGGTGATCACCCCGGTGCCGCCCACGCCCGCCACAACAACACCCCACACGCCGTCGGTCGCAGCCTCCAAATCGCGCAGCACAGGATCGGGCAAACCCGCTTGCGGGGCCGCCGCTGTGCGCGCCGCTGCGGGCTTGCGCAGGCTGCCGCCTTGCACGGTGACAAAGCTGGGGCAAAAGCCTTTGACGCAGGAAATGTCTTTGTTGCAGGTGCTTTGGTTGATCTGGCGTTTGCGGCCGAAGTCGGTTTCCAGCGGCTCCACGCTC
>CANCTD010000120.1 GCA_947380945.1 Comamonadaceae bacterium | reverse complement strand
TGGACCCGCTGAACACGGCCACGGTGATCGAGCTGATCCTGGCCGCGCGGGAGCAGGGCGTGGGCATTGTCGGCATCTTCCACGACCCGCAGGTCGCAGCGGCCGTGGCATCGCGCAGCGTGGCCATGCAGCCGCCTTCAAGCTGATTTTTATTCCTTCACCCATTACCGCTATGCCCATTTTCACCAATGCCCAGCTGGTCCTCGCCGATGAAGTCGTACATGGCAGCGTGCAGGTCGATGGCGCGCAGATCCACAGCGTGGACAGCGGCGTCAGCAGCCTGCCCGGTGCTATCGATCTGGAGGGGGATTACCTGTGGCCTGGCATGGTGGAGGTGCATACCGACAACTTCGAGCGGCACCTGATGCCACGCCCGGCCGTGCGCTGGGACGACGCGCCGGCCCTGCTGGCCCATGATGCGGAAATCGCGTCCTCCGGCATCACCACCGTGCTGGATGCACTGGGTGTGGGCGAAGCCGACCCCGACAGTGTGCGGGGCAGCGAGTGGGATTCGGTTTTGAACCATATCGTCGAGTTCAGCCAGCGGGGTGTGCTGCGTGCCGAGCACCTGCTGCACGTGCGTTGCGAACTTCCCGCGCCCAATACCTTGTCGCTGTTTGCGCCCTTCAAAGACAACCCGCTGGTGCGCATGGTTTCGCTGATGGACCATACGCCAGGCCAGCGTCAGTGGGAAAACATCGAACATGCCTGGATTTATTTCAGCGGCAAAAAAGGCTGGAGCCAGGCGAAATTTGAGGCCCGTGTCGCACAGGCGCGCGAAGACCAGGTGCGTTACGCCCAACCGCATCGTGCCTATTTCACAGCCTATTGCAAGGACCACGGCATCACGTTAGCCAGCCATGACGACACCACGGTGGCGCATGTGGAAGAGGCCTATGCCGAGGGGGCCACAGTCAGCGAGTTCCCCACCACGGTCGCAGCGGCGCAGGCAGCACGTGCGCGCGGAATGGCCACCATCATGGGCGGTCCCAACGTGGTGCGCGGTGGCTCGCATTCGGGCAATGTCTCGGCCATTGAACTGGCGCGTCTGGGCTTGATGGATATTTTGTCCTCCGACTACGTTCCCGGGAGTTTGCTTTCCGCCACCTTGCGCCTGACCGAGACTGCCGGCTTGAGCCTGCCCCAGGCCGTGGCGCTGGTTACCCGCAATCCGGCCGCCTGCATCGGTTTGCACGACCGGGGCGCGATTGCCCAGGGCTTGCGTGCGGACCTGATACAGGTGCGCATGGTGATGTTGGACGATGGACGCCGCCAAGGGGTGGTGCGCGCTGTCTGGCGCGGTGGTGTGCGCGTGGCCTGAACACGCGCTGGACGGTCTTGGAACTGTCACGGTTCGGTCAATCCGCTGACACGATTGTTTTTTAAGCTGCACGCAGCCGCTGCGCCCTTGCAGTTGCACCGACAACGGCCGCCATGACCACCCTGGATTTGCAAGACCTCACCAAACGCTTCGGCAATACCGTAGCCGTTGACCACGTATCGCTGTCGGTGGGTCGGGGTGAATTCGTCGGGATCATCGGGCGCTCGGGTGCTGGCAAATCAACGTTGTTGCGCCTTATCAACCGCCTGAATGAGCCCACATCGGGAACCGTGCGGTGCGGCCCGGCGTTGGTCTCGGAGTTGAAAGGTGCCGCCTTGCGCGAATGGCGTCGTGATTGCGCGATGGTGTTTCAGCAGTTCAATTTGGTTGGCCGGCTCGACGTGCTCACCAACGTGCTCATGGGTCGCCTGACTTCGGTGCCCACCTGGCGCGCGCTGTTGTGCGCCTGGACCGATGCAGACCGGCTGGCTGCACTACAGACATTGGATCGCTTCGGCATGGCCGACTTTGCAGCACAGCGCTGCGACCAGCTCAGCGGAGGACAGCAACAGCGGGTGGCGATTTGCCGTGCGCTGATGCAGCAGCCACGGATCATCCTCGCCGACGAGCCCATCGCCTCGCTGGACCCGCGTAACACCCAATTGGTCATGGACGCTTTGGCAGCTATCAACCGCGAGTTGGGCATCACCGTTTTGTGCAATTTGCATTCATTGGAAATTGCCCGCAGCTACTGCAGCCGCCTGGTCGGCATGTCGGCCGGGCGTGTGGTGTTTGACGGCACGGCGGCGCAACTGAGCGACGACATTGCCCAGGAGCTCTATGGGCTCGAGGTTTCCGCTTTTCATCCACTCGTTTAAAGGAATTTCCCATGTTCAATCGCCGCGTGCTACTCGGACTTGCCGCCTCTGTCGCCTGGATCGCCTCAGCCCAGGCCCAGGAATGGAAAGCCAAATACCCCGAGCTCATCTTTGCCTCCATCCCGGCGGAAAACGCCTCCCAGGTGATGGACCGTTACGGCCCCTTTGCCGACTACCTGTCGCGTGAACTTGGCGTTCCGGTCAAGATCAAAATCGCGGCGGACTATGCTGCCGTCATCGAAGGCCAGCGTGCCGAGCAAATCCATATCGCTTATTACGGTCCGGCTTCGTACGCCCGGGCCCGCATGATCGGTGCCAAGATCACGCCGTTCGCCCAGGAGGTCGGCAAGGGTGGCACCAAGGGCTACTACTCGGTCTTCTATGTCAAAGCCAATTCGCCCTACAAAACCATGGCGGACCTCAAGGGCAAGAACCTGGGTCTGGTTGATCCCAACTCCACGTCGGGCAATAACGTGCCCCGCCTGGCTTTGGACAATATGAAGATCAACCCCGAAGAGTTTTTCGGCAAGGTGGTCTACACCGGCAGCCACACGAATGCGGTGGTGGCACTCAGCCAAGGCACGGTCGATATCGCAGCCAACGCCTGGTACGCGGATAACGACACCGAATTGACCCGCGCCGCCGACAAGGGTCTGGTCAAGAAAGAAGACTTCCGCGTGCTTTTCAAGTCCGACCAAATTGTGAACTCGCCCTTGGCTTACCTGGACAGCTTGCCCGCCGATCTGAAAAAGAAGATTGAGCAAGCGGTGTTCGACGCCCCCAAGAAGGACAAGGCCGCATTTGACAAATTGGCCGACGGCAAGTTCGAGCCCTTCCAGCCGGTGACCCATGAAGCCTATCTGCCGGTGGTGGAACTGAACAAGTTTGTCGACACACTGCGCAAGAAGCAATAAAAATAGTGCTTGCGCTGCCAGGCCCTCTGCGCCCATGCCTGTGGCGCCAGAGGGCTGACTTTTGCACCCACCATGTCGAACCCGCCCTCTGACGCTGCGGTCTCGCCTTCGACGCAGGCTATGCACCAGGCCTATAGGCAGGCGGGCGTGGAAAAGCGCCGCGTGGTGTGGGTCGGCCTGTTGGCCTTGGCCTTGTGCGTAGCGGTTTCCAGCGGTGTGGCCGAAATTTCACCCGCCAAGCTGTGGGACCATCTGGACGCGTTTGGCAGCTACATCTTCCGCATCCTGCACCTCGAAAGCGGGCAGTGGGTGCTCGCCGATCCGGTGGAATGGTTCTGGGGCTGGAAGAAGTGGCACAAGCTCATGGCCGAAACCCTGCTGATGGCCTATGTCGGCACGGTAGCCGGTGCGCTGATCGCATTGGCCAGCGGCTTTGTGGCCAGCAAAAACATCACCCGCCAGGCGGGGTTGGTTTTTCTCACCCGGCGCTGCTTGGAGTTTGCGCGAACCGTGCCGGAGCTGGTGTTTGCGCTCATTTTTGTATTGGCTTTCAGCCTCGGCCCCTTGCCGGGCTTGCTTGCCTTGGCAATCCACACCGCCGGTGCCTTAGGCAAGCTGTTTGCCGAGGTCGTAGAGAACATCGATATGAAGCCCGTGGATGGTGTGGTGTCCAGTGGTGGATCCTGGTTGCACGTGGTCCGGTTTGCCGTTTTGCCACAGGTAGCGTCCAACTTCGCCAGCTACACCTTGCTGCGTTTTGAGATCAATGTGCGCAGTGCAGCGGTTTTGGGCTTTGTCGGCGCAGGCGGGATAGGGCAAACCTTGCTCGAGGTCATCCGCAAGTTCTATTACGCCGATATCAGCGCAATTTTGCTGCTCATTATTTTGACGGTGATGGCCATAGACGGGCTGACCGCCTATGTGCGCCATCACCTGATCGACGGGGCATCGCGAACATGAAGACAGGCTCCGGCATGCACGCCACCGCTTTGCAGGCCCGCTTTGCGCCCATGTTTCGTCCTTATTACCTCCGGCACGGGCGTGCCATCCTGGTGCTTTCTCTCGGCGCTGCTTTGTGGGCGTACGGCTTGTCCGTTATGGACATTTCCGCTGCCCGCCTGCTCAGCGGCTTGGGTGAATTGGCGCGCATTGCCGGGCTGATGCTGCCGCCTGACCCGGGCTCTTTGGCTGCAGTGCGCGTGTTTGCCAAGGCCATGGCGGAAACACTGGCCATCGCTTTACTGGGTACTTTGGGCGCGGCCATCGTGGCATTTCCCTTGGGCTTTTTGGCTGCGCGCAACACCACGGTAAACCAGATCGTCCGCTTCCTGGCACGCCGCAGCTTTGACACGCTACGCGGGGTCGATATTTTGATTTGGGCGCTGATCTGGATCAATGTGGTGGGCCTGGGGCCCTTCGCCGGGGTGCTGGCGCTGATGACATCGGACATCGGTAGTTTCGGCAAACTGTTTTCCGAGGCCATTGAGGCGGCGGACCCCAAACCCGTGGAAGGCGTACTCTCCTCCGGTGGCTCGACTTCGGCGGCGCTGCGCTTTGGCATTGTGCCGCAGTTGCTACCCGTGTGGCTGAGCCAGGTTCTGTACTTTTTCGAGTCCAACACCCGCAGCGCCTCCATCATCGGCATCGTGGGAGCCGGTGGCGTCGGCCTGGTTTTGTCCGAACAAATCCGCACCCTGGAGTTCGGGCAGATGTCTTTCATGATTGGGCTGATCTGGCTGACCGTTTCGCTGATTGACGTGGCCTGCTCGCGTCTGCGCTTCGCTGTGATTGGCGCACGCGCTCTTTAGTTTTTTACCCCACAGGAATTTGTATGTCGCTATCCATCCCTGACATCGTGCAACTGCTGAGCAGCCGTGCCACCACCTGGTACGGCCAGGAGGCGGTGAGCCAACTCGACCACGCGCTGCAATGCGCCCAACTGGCCGAGACCGCAGGCGAGACCGACAGCACGGTGGTGGCCGCGCTCCTGCATGACCTGGGTCACATCGTCGGCGCCAAGCAGCCCGCCGATGGGCCTGCGGGCGCAGAGGCCGAGGCGATGCCTGAAAAAGACGATTTGCACCAGTACGTGGCGCTGCCGTTTTTGCGCAGCCTGTTTGCCGATGCCGTGCTCGAGCCGATCAAGCTGCATGTGGACGCCAAGCGCTATCTGTGTGCGGTCGATGCCGCCTATTGGGCGGATCTGTCGCCTGCATCCAAGCACAGCCTGGTGCTGCAAGGCGGGGCCTTTGATGCGGCGCAGGTCCAGGCTTTCGAGGCGCTTCCCTATAGCCAGGAGGCTGTTCGATTGCGCCGCTACGATGACCTGGCCAAGGTGCCGGGCGCGCCGACCAGTGGCCTGGCGCACTTCAGCCAGACCATGTCACGCGTGGCGCTTGCGCCGCAACTGGGATAAGCGCGTGCGAGGCGGTTTCACCCTGACCCAGCCCGGCGTGCTGTGGCGCGCGCACCTGTCGGTTGCGCTGGCCGGCATCATGAATTTTGGTTTTCGCATGCTGGTCCCGGCCATGCCGGTCATCATGGGAATCTTGCTGCGCGACTTGCGCTATGTGCGGCAGTACCGCCACTACGTAGGCAAATTTTCCGTGCACTTTGACGCTTTGCGCGAAGGCCCGGTGCGCCACTACCTCAGCGATGTATTCCTGCAGGTCAAACAGGTTCCCGACACCATCGAGGGCGAATGCGTGCAGTGCGGTAACTGCTGCCTGAACAAGCGCTGTGCATTTTTGGAGCCCGTGGGCGAGGACAA
>CANCTD010000119.1 GCA_947380945.1 Comamonadaceae bacterium | reverse complement strand
CATGGTTTCGCGCATCATGCGGCGGAACTGGGGGTCAAACTGCCCCAGCAATTGCGAGGACATGGCCTTGAGCACGCGGGGGTCGGCGTTGATGGGGCCGGGACCCATCAGCAAGCGCGGGGCGAAGTGCAATTCGTCCATGGCACTGGCCGGGTTTGGCAGGGGGGAGAGGCTGGGGAGGTGGGTGCTGGACATATAAAAGCATAATAGCAAATTGTTAACAAAAACCCCCTGGATTGCCCCCGCATGACCACCTCTTTGCACACGGCCGCATTCATCCACGCCAACCTCTATAAAGACTCTGTTGCCCTGATGCGAGTCGCGCAAAGTTTGCTTGCGATGCCCGGTGTGGTGAACGCCACGCTTCAGATGGGGAACCCCGCCAACAAGGACATATTGCGCGAGGCCGGCCTTCTCAAGAGCGCGGTGCAGGACGCGGGCCCGAGCGATGTGATGGTGGTGGTGCAGGCGCGTACGGCAGACGCGTGTGATGCCGCCGTTACCCGCTGCAAAGCCGAACTAGCGGGAACCCAGGCAGCAGGCCCGCAGGCCGCAGACGCGACGCGCGTGGTACCCACCAACCTGGGCATGGGCAAGGCCGCCTTGGGCGCTGCCAACCTGGCGCAAATTTCGGTGCCCGGCCCCTATGCGGCGGCCGAAGCGCTCAAGGCCATCAAGCTCGGCCTCCATGTATTTTTGTTCAGCGACAACGTGCCGCTGGCGCAGGAGGCGGCGCTCAAGCGCGAGGCCACCCGGCGCGGTCTGCTGGTGATGGGGCCGGACTGCGGCACGGCCATCATCGGCGGTGTGCCTTTGGGTTTTGCCAACGCAGTGCGGCGCGGCTCCATCGGCCTGGTGGCAGCTTCGGGCACGGGTTTGCAGGAGGTGAGTACGCAAATCCACCGTATGGGCGGCGGCATCAGCCACGCCATCGGAACCGGCGGGCGCGATGTGTATGACGCCGTGGGCGGCGCGACCATGTTGCAAGGCATCGCCTTGCTGGCAAAGGACGCGGCCACCAGGGTGATCGTGATCGTCTCCAAGCCGCCGGGGGCTGCAGTGGCAGCCCGCGTGCTGGCAGCGCTGCAGGCGGCGGGCAAGCCGTCCATCGTGCTGTTCTTGGGCCATGCATCCACGCTGCCCCAACCCGCCAAAGGCAGTCTGGTCCGCCTAGCCCACACCCTGGTCGATTGCGCGGCGCTGGCCGTCAAGCTCGCGGGTGTGCGCCGCACCGCACCGCCGGTTTACGAACTGCCGAAAAAACCGGTGTTTGGCAAAGGCCAGAAGTATTTGCGCGCACTGTTCTCGGGCGGCACTTTTGCCGCTGAGGCGCAGTTGCTGTGGGCTGCTGCCGGCCTGCATGTGTGGTCCAACGTGCCCCTGGGCCCGGCGCTGGAACTGCCGAACCCGCGCCAGGCCAGCCGTGCACACAGCGCGCTGGATTTGGGTGACGACGCGTTCACCGTTGGCCGCCCGCACCCCATGATCGACCAGGCCGCGCGCATCGAGCGCTTGGGCTTGGAAGCGGCCGATCCGTCGGTGCGCGTGATCCTGCTCGATGTGGTGATTGGCTGGGGCGCGCACAGCAACCCGGCGGGCGAATTGGCCCCGGCCATTCAGCGGGCCAAAGCCGTGGCGCGCAAAGCGGGCCGAAACTTGGCGATCGTGGGTTTTGTGTGCGGCACCGAGACCGACCCCCAGGTGCTGAGCGAACAAGAGGCCACGCTGCGCGCAGCGGGCATGGTGCTGGCGGCTAACAGCGCCAACGCGGCCTGGTTGGCCGGCGAGTGGGTGCGATGAATACCAGCCCCGTGCCTGCGCGCAAGCGGGTCGTGGTGGCGCTGGGCGGTAACGCCGCGTACCCGCCCACCATCAAAGGCACGGCCGAAGAACAGCTGCTTTTGATGCGCCAGGTTTGCGCGCATTTGGTGGAAATCATCCGCGCCGGTTGGCAGCTGGTGCTGACCCATGGCAACGGCCCGGTGGTGGGGAATATCTTGTACCGCATGGCGCGCACGGCCGAGGAGCTTCCGCCCATGCCCATGGACGTGTGCGTTGCGCATTCGCAAGGCGGCATGGGCTATATGCTGCAACAGAGTTTTGCCAATGTGCTGGTCGACAGTGGTCTGGACATCGTGGTGTCCTGCGTGGTTACCGAGGTTGAAGTCGATGCCGCTGACCCGGCCTTCAGCAACCCGACCAAGCCGGTCGGTAAATTTTTTACTGAGGCGCAGGCTCGCGAGATGGCGACCGCGACCGGCTGGTATTTCGCCGAAGATTCCGGGCGCGGCTGGCGCCGCATGGTGGCCAGCCCCAAGCCGAAAAAAATTCTGGATCTCAAAACCATCGATGCGCTGCTCGATGCGGGCGTGATCCCGATTGCCTGCGGAGGCGGTGGCGTGCCGGTTGTGCACGGCGATAACGGCCACTGGACCGGCGTGGCCGCAGTGATCGACAAGGACTTGACCAGCGCCATGCTTGCGGCGCATTTGCATGCCGATGCGCTGATCATGCTGACCGGCGTGGAACAGGTGGCGCTGGACTTCAACAAGCCGACCCAGAGGCCGCTGGACCACATGACCCTGGCGCAGGCGCGCCAGTACACCGCGGACGGCCAGTTCCCGCCAGGCAGCATGGGGCCCAAGATCGAAGCGGCGATCAGTTACCTGGAAGAGCTGCCCAACGCCAACCACGACGGCGAAGTCATCATCACCTCGCTGGAGCGCGCGTTTGACGCGCTGATGGGGCGGGCGGGCACGCACATCACTTGCAAAGCGCCACCCCGGTGAACCTTGCCGCGATCGACTTGCAAGCCGTACCGGGGTTCGAGACCACGGACTACGCGCTTCTGGACGGTCGCATCGTCTGGACCGGCTCCAAAGCCCGCACCGACCACCCGCGCAACCTGGCGCATCCCTGGCACGCCGCGCCGGTTGTGTACGACGCCAAGCGTCTGCGCAAGGGCGCGGCGCTGGCCTGGCAGGGCATGGATACGCACATCGGTTTGCTGGGGTGGCTGGCCGGTCAGCGGCTGGTGTTTCCGCTGGAGCTGGCGCGGCCCCGCTTGCACGCTGTGGCGCGGGCGCTGCGCGCACAGGACCTTGCCGCCTTTGAGGCTGCCGCGCTGCGCGTGCTGGGCCTGGGCCACGGCCTCACACCCAGTGGCGACGACCTTCTGGGCGGTATTTTGTTTACTTTGGTGCACGCGCCCACCCTGTCCAACGCGGCCTGGCGCAGCGCCATGCCGGGCCTGCGTGCCCGCATCCGCCGCGC
This sequence comes from Comamonadaceae bacterium, assembly GCA_947380945.1. Classification (GTDB taxonomy): domain Bacteria; phylum Pseudomonadota; class Gammaproteobacteria; order Burkholderiales; family Burkholderiaceae_C; genus Allorhodoferax. The sequence continues at coordinate 2,637 of CANCTD010000119.1, read as the reverse complement.
CGCCGAGTCGGCGACCAACCCGATCAGCGCGGCTTTGCTTGACGACCTGATGCGCGGCAGCAGCTACCGCGTGCTGCACGAAGTATTCGACGCCTTCCAATCCGGTGAACCGGGCCGGATTACCGAAGCCGTAGACCGGCTGCTCCGCCTGGGCGCCAGCTCAGGCGGCGATATGCTTGCCGGCGTCTTTTTGGCCCTACAGATTTGCGAACCCCCTGCGGAACCCTTATGAAAATGCCAGCCAACACCCTGCTCAGCCAGCCGCCCGCCGTACTCAATATCGGCATCGACGGCTTCAACGACAGCATCCGCCACAACGGCGGGCAGGTCGACCACCTGGGCTGGCGGCCGCCGGGCAATGCCGACCCGGTCTTGGCCTGGAACCTGGCGCGCCTGATGGACGACCCGCGTATCGCCGCAGCCAATCAGGAGGTGACCCAGCGCATCATCAATTCCCGCCCCATGTGGGAAGACATTGCGCTGCGGGCCGATGGCGTGTGGCCCGAAATGAAGGGCGCGCGGCTGCTCTTGCACGCCGGCCCGCCGGTGGCATGGGACGCCATGTGCGGTCCCATGCACGGCGCGATGATTGGCGCGGTCTTGTACGAAGGCTGGGCCAAAACGCCGGAGCAGGCCGAAAAAATGCTGCAGCGCGGTGAGATTGCATTCGGCCAGTGCCACGATTTCCAGGCTGTGGGCCCTATGACCGGCATCATCAGCCCGTCCATGCCGCTCATCCAGGTGCGCGACGCCACCCACGGCAACGTGGCGTATACCAACATCAACGAAGGCATAGGCCGCTGCCTGCGCTTTGGCGCGAACGGCCCGGACGTGTTGCAGCGCCTCAGGTGGTTTGAGAACGTGCTGGCGCCGGTGCTCAAGGCCGCTGTACGCCACAACTTTGACAAGACCGGCGGTATCGACCTCAAGGCGATCCAGTCGCAGGCGCTGTTGATGGGCGACGAAGTCCACAGCCGCAACGCGGCCTCGACCGCGCTGTTTTTCATGGCGCTGGCCGTGCCCCTGGCCGCCGCGCAGGGGCAGGTGCCGCAAGACCATATCCACCAGACGCTGGACTTTGTGGCCAAGACTTCGCAGTTCTTTCTGAACTACTCCATGGTCTCGTGCAAAGCCATCATGGACGCGGCCCACGGCGTGCCCTTCAGTTCGGTGGTCACCGCTACGGCGCGCAACGGAACCGAGACCGGCCTGCGCATCAGCGGCCTGGGCCAGCAATGGTTCACGGCCAAGTCGGACCTGCCCAACGGCCTGTACTTTCCGGGCTTCTCGCAGGACGACGCCTGCCCGGACATCGGCGACAGCGCGATCACCGAGACCGCCGGTTTTGGTGGCTGCTCGTTTGCCGCATCGCCTGCGCTCACACTGCTGGCCGGTGGCTCGGTCAGCGACGCGGTGCGCTACAGCCAGGAGATGTACGAAATCACCGTCACCAAAAACCCCGCATTGAGCCTGCCGGCTTTGGACTTTGCCGGCGCGCCGTGCGGCATCGATGTGCGCAAGGTGCTGGACACCGGCATCCGTCCGCTGGTGACTACCGGCATTGCCCACAAGAAGGCCGGCGTTGGCCAGATCGGCGCCGGCGTGGTGCGCGTGCCCATGGGCTGTTATGTGTCTGCGTTCGAAGCCATGGCGCAGCAATTTTTGAAAGACTGAAAGACCGCCATGCGCCAAACCCTGACATCTCCGCGCGGCATGGTGACCGCGCCCCACCACCTGGCCGCCAGCAGCGCTTGCGCCGTCTTGCGCGAAGGCGGCAACGCCATCGAGGCCATGGTGGCCGCAGCCGCAACGATTGCCGTGGTCTACCCGCATATGAACGCCATCGGCGGCGACGGCTTCTGGTTGATTTCCGAGCCGGGCCAGCCACCGGTGGCGATTGACGCCTGCGGCCGCGCCGCCGGGGCGGCAACTCTGGATTTTTATGCCGGCCACCAAGCCATTCCCGGGCGTGGTCCTTTGGCCGCAAATACTGTGGCCGGTGCCATATCGGGCTGGCAGGAAGCGCTGCGGCACAGCGAACGCTTAGGCGGCAACCTGCCTGCATCGCGCTTACTGCAAGACGCGATCTGGTACGCCCGCGAGGGCGCGCCGGTGACCCAAAGTCAGGTCAATTTCACCGCCAAGTTTTTGCCGGAACTGGCCGATGTGCCGGGCTTTGCCAGGCAGTTTCTGGATGCGCCAACGGCCACCGGCGCATCGGGGCAGGTGCCCGCGGTGAACACACTGCGCCGTTACCCGGCGCTGGCGCGTACGCTGCAAACCCTGGCGGATAAGGGGCTGGATGATTACTACCGTGGCAGCGTGGCTGCGGCGATTGCCGCCGAACACCAGCGCCTGGGCGGGCCGCTGCGTTTAGCGGATTTGCATGCGCACAGCGCCAGCAGCGTGACGCCTTTGCAGGTGCGCGTGACCGGTGCCACGCTCTACAACATGACGCCGCCCACGCAGGGTCTGGCCTCGCTGATGATTCTGGCCATCTTTGATCGCTTGCGCTTGCGCCACGGTATTCACGAGGCCGATGGCGCCCCGTATTTGCATGCGCTGGTGGAAGCCACCAAACAGGCGTTCAAGGTCCGCAACCGCTTTGTGGCTGACCCCGCCACCATGGACCGCATG
>CANCTD010000118.1 GCA_947380945.1 Comamonadaceae bacterium | reverse complement strand
CTCGACAGCAGCACCCAGTACAGGGCGATGAAGACCGGGATCTGCACCATGATCGGAAAGCAGCCGCCCATGGGGTTGACTTTTTCTTCGCGGTAAATCCGCATCATTTCCTGCTGCATTTCCTGCGGCTTGTCCTTGAGGCGCTCACGCATTTCCATGATGCGCGGGTTGATCGCCTTCATTTTGGCCATGCTGGCATAGGCCTTGGCATTGAGCCAGTAAAAGGCGATTTTCAGCAGCAAGACCAGCGCCACGATGGCCCAGCCCCAGTTTTGCAAGACGCGGTGCAAGGCATCCAGCAGCCAGTACAGGGGTTTGGCCAGAATTGTGAGCCAGCCGTAGTCTTTCACCAGCTCCAGCCCCGGCGTCAGGGCCTCCAGCATTTTTTCTTCCTGCGGACCAATGAACAAGGTGGTCGTAACGGTCTTGCTCGCGCCCGGTGCGATGGCCTCCAGCGGAGCGACCATTGCCGCGCGGTAACAGCAATCCGCCAGGCTGGAACCAATGTCGATTCCGTCCAAGGAAATGCTGCGTTGCATGCCGGTGGGCAAAACCCAGGCGCTGGCAAAGTAGTGCTGCACCATCGCGATGTAGCCGTTTTCGGACTGCTTTTCGTAATCGGCAGTCTTTTTCTTCAGGGCGCTGAATTCGACTTTCTGGTATTTCTTGGCATCGGTATACACGGCCGGTCCGGTGAAGGTCGAATAAAAGGACGACTCACCCGGCAGCTTGTTCCCATCGCGAACCAGCTGCACATACAGCTGCGGTGCCACAGCCTCTGCCGATGTGTTGGTGAGTGTGTGCTGAACCTGCAGGGCGTAGCTACCGCGCGCCAGCGTGTAGGTCTTGGTCAGCTGGATGCCGCCCACCGGCTCCGACGTGAAAGTCAAGGCCAGCGTGTCCTGTCCGTCTTTCAGCGTGTAGTCGCCGCTGGCTTTCATCACGGTCTTATGGGTCGGGAACGCACCGGGAACTGCCCCGGCAACCAATCCCGACTGGGCGACGTAAACCCGGTTACTGCTGTCATCGAGCAAGCCCATGTGCTTTGTCTTATCCAGGGTATCGCCGTATCGCAAAAACTGCGAGCCCACCACGCTGCCGCCCTCGGTATCAAAAGTGAGCTGGAGCACATCGGTACGCACCTCGAAGCGCTCTGCCCCAGGCGTACGGCTGCTGCCGGATACCGGTACGGCCTGCGCGCCAGCCAAGGCCGGTGCCGGGCCGCCGGGCAAGACTGCAGCCGGTACGGGCGGCGCGGCGCTGGGCGCGGCAGGTGTGCCAGTCTGGCCCGCAGGCGCGGCACCCAGCAAGGGCTTGTGGCCATGGGCAATCTGCCATTGGTCCCACAGCATCAGCAAGGAAAAGCCAAAAATCACCCACAAAATGGTGCGGCGGATATCGTTCATGGGCGGATCTTTTCGGGAGAAGTTGTCACAAGACGGGAAAACGAGGCAGCGCGGGGTACCGGGTCCAGCCCGCCCTCGCACCAAGGGTGGCAACGCAACAAGCGACGCGCCGCCAGGTAGCTCCCACCAGCGGCACCGTGCATTTGCAAGGCGTCGAGCGCGTAGCGGGAGCAGGTGGGTTCAAACCGGCAAGCCGACCCCAGCCAAGGGCTCAGCAACAAGCGGTAGCCTTTGACCACGGTAATCAAAAAAGCCTTAAGCATGGCGGGCGGCAGGCAATCGGGTGACGGCGATAGCAAAAAGCTGTGACAGCTCCAGACGCAGCGTGCCTTTGAGGGCGACGGAGCTGGCGCTGGGAAAGTCGGTCCGGTCAAAAGCGCAACGCAGGCGCACCACAAAGGCAAACCGGACAAGCTGGCTTTGAAACTGGTCTGCGACAGCAAAAACCTGGCGCTTGATCGCGTTGCGCGTCACCGCCCGTTTGGCCCAACGCTTGGGCAACAAAGCACCGATCAAGGGTTCGCCGGACAGAGGAACGCGGGCAAAAGCGGTACCAGGATCAGACTCCCAATCGCGGGCGTGCAAAGCGAAATGCGGGGATTTGGCGATCACGGGACCGGCCAGCACGGTTTGGAACTGCGGCCGCGTCTGCAGCCGCCTCACGCCTGAAGCCCAAGCGCACACACCCTGAGAGCCCGCCCGCGCAAGCGGCCTTTAGACTGCCAGCCGTTTACGGCCTTTGGCACGGCGGGCGTTGATGACCGCGCGGCCACCGCGGGTCTTCATGCGCACCAAAAAACCATGCGTACGGGCGCGGCGGATCTTCGAGGGTTGGTAAGTACGTTTCATAATTGGAGTCCAGTCCGGTGAAATTGCGCCCGGGCATGAATGCGCGCGAATCGGTCGCGGGGCTCAAGGCGAGCCGACGATTATCGCAAATTCTGCGGTGTCTGTGGCACTTTCTGAATGCACGGCCCACAAGCGACGTGCAACCGGCCTGAAAATCCAACCATTGTGCCGAAAATCGCCGCCCTTGGAATTGTGGATAAGTCATTGCAGACATACAATCGCGGCTCTTCCGAGCGACTTCTATCCACAGACAGACAGCATCCATGCCCAAGGCCGAACTTCCCCTGACAGACCATCCGTGCTCCGACGCCGATGCGGCCGATTTGTGGGCGGTTTGCTTGGAAAAACTCGGCCAGGAGCTCCCTGAGCAGCAGTTTGGCACCTGGATCCGGCCGCTGCGTGCCGCGCCAAGCGCCGACGGCAGCCGCCTGCAGATTTTCGTCTCCAACCGTTTCAAACTCGACTGGGTCCGGGCCCAGTACGGGGCCCGTATCGGCGCCCTGGTGAACAGCGTATATGGCCGCAGTTTTCCCATTGAATTAAGCGTAAGTGCCCGCCAGGAAACAAAAAATAACCAACCCCTCGTGGGTGTTAGCAATACGATGGCAGCGGTCGCAGCCGACCCCTTGCCGCCCTTGTCCGAGGCGGAGGCGGATATTCCCAGCGGTCTGGTGAAAAACCGGTTGAACACTGCTTTGACCTTTGACACCCTGGTCGAAGGCCAGGCCAACCGCATGGCGCGCACTGCGGCCATGCATGTGGCAACCACGCCGGGCAAAATGTACAACCCCTTGTTCATTTACGGTGGCGTCGGCCTGGGAAAGACCCATTTGATGCACGCGGTGGGCAATCAGCTGTTGGCGGACCGCCCGCAAGCCAAGGTTCTCTACATCCACGCAGAACAATTTGTATCGGATGTGGTTAAGTCCTACCAGCGCAAGACCTTTGACCAGTTCAAAGAGAAATACCATTCGCTGGACCTGCTGCTGATTGATGACGTGCAGTTCTTTGCCAACAAGGACCGCACGCAGGAAGAATTCTTCAACGCCTTTGAGGCGCTGCTGGCCAAGCGCTCGCATATTGTGATGACCAGCGACACCTACCCCAAGGGTCTGGTGGACATTTCCGAGCGACTGGTTTCGCGCTTTGACGCCGGCTTGACGGTGGCGCTGGAGCCGCCGGAGTTGGAAATGCGGGTGGCTATTTTGATCAACAAGGCCCGCAGCGAGCGCGCTGAAATGCCAGAAGAGGTGGCATTTTTTATTGCCAAAAATGTGCGCTCCAATGTGCGCGAACTCGAAGGCGCGCTGCGCAAATGCCTGGCCTATTCGCGCTTCAACCAAAAAGACATCTCCATCCAACTGGCCCGCGACGCGCTGCGCGACCTGTTATCACTGCAAAACCGGCAAATTTCTGTTGAGAACATACAAAAAACCGTAGCCGATTACTACAAAATCAAGGTTGCGGACATGTATTCGAAAAAACGCCCGGCCAATATTGCCCGGCCGCGTCAGATCGCGATGTACCTGGCCAAGGAATTGACGCAAAAAAGCCTGCCGGAAATCGGCGACTTGTTTGGCGGGCGTGATCACACCACCGTTTTGCATGCGGTGCGCAAGATTGGGGCGGAGCGCTTGCAACTGACCGAAGTGAACCAGCAACTGCATGTTTTGGAACAAACCCTCAAGGGCTAGCCTTTAGGCGAAAATGCGAGAGCGGCGTCAGATACGCCGCAGTGGAAATACCGGAGAACACAATGATTGTTTTGAAAGCGAGACAAGACGAGGTGCTGGGAGTGCTGCAGTCAATTGCGGGCATCGTCGAGCGGCGCAATACTTTGCCCATCCTGGCAAACGTGCTGTTGCGCAAGACCGGCAACACGCTGGAATTCACCACCAGCGATCTGGAAATCCAGATCCGCACCCAGGCCCAACTCGGTGGCGATGAGGGCGACTTCACCATCACCGTGGGCGCACGCAAGCTGATCGATATTCTGCGCACCATGCCGGCCGACCAGGTGGTGTCCTTGGAAACCAGCCAGAACCGCCTGGTACTCAAGGGTGGAAAAAGCAAGTTCACGGTGCAGACCATGCCCTCGGAAGACTTTCCGCTGGTCCAACCCGCGCCCAACTTCGGCCCCATTTTTAACGTGCCGCAAAAAGTCCTGCGCGAACTGCTGGCCCAGGTTTCGTTTTCGATGGCGGTGCATGACATCCGCTATTACCTGAACGGCATTTTGTTTGTCGCCGAGGGCCGGCAACTCAGCCTTGCGGCCACCGACGGCCACCGACTGGCTTTTGCCAGCGCCACCTTGGATGTCGAAGTTCCCAAGCAGGAGGTCATCCTGCCGCGCAAAACGGTTTTGGAATTGCAGCGTCTTTTGTCCGACGAGCCGGGCGACCTGGAAATGCAATTTGCCAGCAACCAGGCGCGCTTCGCGTTTGGGGGCATGGAGTTTGTAACCAAGCTGGTCGAGGGCAAGTTCCCCGACTACAACCGCGTGATCCCGCGCAACCACAAACACCGCATCACGCTGGGCCGCAGTGCGCTGCTGGCCACGCTGCAGCGAACCGCCATTTTGACCAGCGACAAATTCAAAGGCGTACGCCTGAACATCGAACCCGGCACTTTGCGCGTGGCGTCCAGTAATGCCGAGCAGGAAGAAGCGGTTGACGAGCTCGATATCGACTACAGCGGCGACGTAATCGAGATCGGCTTCAACGTTACCTACCTGATCGAGGTGCTGAGCAATATGACCCAGGAGATGGTCAACCTGGAACTGAGCGACGGCAACAGCTCGGCGCTGTTCACCATTCCCGACCACGCCGACTTCAAGTACGTGGTGATGCCCATGCGCATTTGAGCGCCTGATGCATGCCCCCGCCCGGCCTTGCGCCGGGTGTTTTTATTGCCTTCCCCCGATACCGCCCGCCGCACAGCCCGCATATCCATTAGACAAAGTTATCCATGACAGAAGAAAACAAGCCCGTTGGACCTGCGGCATCTGATTCCACCCACGTCAACACCGGTGACAGCGGCAGCGAGAGCTCAAATTTCCAGCCCCTGATCGACACCGACCAGGCGGGTGCCACCGAAGCCTACGGCGAGTCCTCCATCCAAATTTTGGAAGGCCTGGAAGCCGTGCGCAAGCGCCCGGGCATGTACATCGGCGATACGTCTGACGGCACCGGCTTGCACCATCTGGTGTTTGAGGTGGTGGACAACTCCATCGACGAATCGCTGGCCGGACACTGCGACGATATTCTGGTGACCATCCATTCCGACAACTCGATCAGCGTGGTCGACAACGGGCGCGGCATTCCGACCGGCATCAAGATGGACGACAAGCACCAACCCAAGCGTTCGGCTGCCGAAATTGCACTCACCGAGCTGCACGCGGGTGGCAAGTTCAACCAAAACAGCTACAAAGTCTCAGGCGGCCTGCATGGCGTGGGCGTGAGCTGCGTGAACGCGCTGTCCAAAATGCTGCGCCTGACCATCCGGCGCGACGGCAAAGTCCATTCTTTGGAGTTCAGCCGCGGCTTTGTGCAAAACCGCATCGTTGAAATGCAGGACGGTGTCGAAGTCTCGCCCATGAAAGTGATTGGCGACACCGAAAAGCGCGGCACCGAAGTGCACTTTTTGCCCGACACCGATATCTTCAAAGAGAACAACGATTTCCACTACGAAATCTTGAGTAAGCGCCTGCGCGAACTCAGCTT
>CANCTD010000117.1 GCA_947380945.1 Comamonadaceae bacterium | reverse complement strand
ATGTACTTGGCCAGGGCATCGCCCCGCAAGATGCCCGAGTTAAAGACCGGCAGGGTCCAATCGGTGATGGCGGCCTCCTCCATGGATTCACCGATTTGCTGCAATTGCACGCCGGTTTTACCGCTGGCGTACAAGGCGGCCACCACACTGCCTGCAGAAGTTCCGGCAACGGCATCGGGACGCAATCCGGCTTCTTCCAAGACCTGAATTACGCCAATGTGCGCGAACCCGCGTGCCGCCCCGCCACCTAGAGCTAGGCCCAGTTTGGGCGGCACTTTGGGGGGTACCTTCAAAGGCGCTGTATCTTCGGCAGAAACAGCCGACGAAGTGCTCACGCCTTGGGTTGGTGGCGCCGCGCTGGTTACGCTGCTCAAGGCTTCAGCGCGGACAACGGTCGCGACGGGCGGGCCACCCGCGCAACCAACCAGAAACGCGGCGCTGGCGCACAGCGCTATTCGGTATATCAGATCTGGCACCACGCGCTACTTGTCACAAAGACACAGGTCCAACCTTCGGAGCGCACAATAGCGCTCTTCGCAACCAGCAGATTCGAAACAGTAACGCTCACTTCACCTCAGGATCGCATGACGAAAAAAAATGTTTGGGCCGAAAAAGTCTTGGCGCTAGTCCAAGGCGGAAATACTGCCGCGGCTTTGGCACAAATGCGGGTCGCCCCCGAGGCGAAAGACCTGAGCCGCTTGCGGACACTGCTGGACAGAGCGGGCCTTGCGGCCAAGTACCCCTCCCTTGCGCTTGCGCTCGACGACCACTTGGCACTGTTATCGGCGCCGCGCCTGCACCGCGCTCCCTGAGAGGAAGCGCGCTATTACATGCTGGCGGCTTTTTTCGATTTGGATTTCGACTTGTGGTGCTTTTTGGCTACCACTTTGTGCACGTGCTTTTTGTGGGCCTTGGCATGCGATTTTTTGGCACTCGCAGTTGCCGCAACTGCCGGAGCCACGGAGGGCTCGGACTGGGAGTGGGCCAACAGGGCAAAGGCGGACAGCATGGTTCCAATCACAAAAGACTGCAATTTCATAGGATTCCTCAAGTGGGGTTGATAAATTATCGCAAGGGCAGATGCTAGCACGCAGCCTAAGCAGCAATAGATATTGGCGCGCTAGATCAGACTGTCCAAGGCACGCATGTAGGCTGCTTGAACCATCAGCGCATCCCAATCGAGCGCTGGGCTCGTGGGTATCAAGGCGACACGCCTAGTCTCAGCGCTCTCGCTGGCTTGCCATTCACCTTTTAAAAGGGCTTCAGTCAAACCTTCGAGCAGACGGTCAATCGCGGCACCGTCTTCCACCAGCGACTGGTTGCACAGCAATGTCAGGTCACACCCCGCTTGAAGCGCTGCCAGGGTGGCGGCCGTGTCGCTGAGCTCAACCCCGTGGACGCGCCGCGCTGCTGCCATGGACAGATCGTCGCTGAACACCGCCCCGGTAAAGCCCAGCCGCCCGCGCAACACCTCCTGCAACCACACCGGCGAAAAACCGGCGGGCAGCGCGTCCACCTGTGGATACACCACGTGCGCAGGCATCACCGCCGACAAGGTGTTGCTGAGCCAGCGGTAGGGCGCGGCATCGTCGGCCAGCAGGGCCGCCAGGCTGCGGCGGTCCACGGCGCTGGCGAGGTGCGAGTCGGCCTTGGCGTAGCCATGGCCGGGAAAATGTTTGGCGCAGTGCGCCATGCCGCTTTGCAGCATGCCGTGCACCAGGCTTTTGGCCAGAAGGCTCACCACAGCCGGATCCCGGCTGAAGGCACGGTCACCAATCACGCCGCTGCGGCCATGATCCAGATCCAGCACGGGCGCGAAACTCAGGTCCACGCCGCAGGCGCGCAACTCGCTGCCCAGGACATAACCGCAGGCAGTAGCGGCGTTGCAGGCGTCGAGCGGCCCGGCCCGCTTGTCCGGTGCGCTTTTGCTGGTGTGCTGCGGCGCTTGCAGCCACATCTCGCCCAGCGCACGCATGGGCGGCAGGTGGGTGAATCCGTCGGTCTTGAAGCGCTGCACCCGCCCGCCCTCATGGTCCACCGCGATCAGCAAATCGGCGCGCAAGGCTTTGATGCTTTTGCACAGGGCGCTCAGCTGGGCCCGGTTTTCCCAGTTGCGGCTAAACAAAATAAGCCCACCCACCAGCGGGTGGCGCAAGCGCTGGCGGTCGCGCTTGCTCAGGCTGGTGGAGGCGATATCAATAATCAATGGGGCGTGCACACCGTTCTCCTATCAAGCATCCGCGCGCGCGGGCGACCGTACTTCGGCCACACAAAAGCTGCTGGCGTAATCACTCTCGTCGCTCACGCTCACATGGAAACGCAGATCGCGCGCCGCGCACCAGTCGTGCAAACTTCCATGGACAAGCACATAGGGCGCGCCGCTGGCGTGGTTGAGGATTTCGCAGTGCCGCCAGGTCATGGGCATGCGCAGGCCCAGCCCTATGGCCTTGCTGAATGCTTCTTTGGCACTGAAACGGGTGGCCAGGTAGCGCACAGCCCGCTCGGGCCAGCGCTGGCCGCGCGCGCGCCAGACCTGCAATTCAGCCGGGCCCAGCACGCGTTGCGCGAACCGGTCGCCGTGGCGCGTCTGGGCCGCGGCAATGCGCCGCACATCACAAATATCGGTACCGATGCCGAAAATCATGCGCCACTCAGACCAGACAGGTGCGGTAGGCCCGCACCGTCTCGGCGTAGCCCATCTCCAGCGCGTCGGCAATCAATGCATGGCCAATCGAGACTTCCCGTACGCCGGGCACCCGCCGGGCAAAAGCTGCCAGGTTGTCGCGGTTGAGGTCATGGCCGGCATTCACGCCCAAACCGGCATCCAGGGCGGCCTGCGCGGCAGCGGCAAAGCGCTGCAGCTGCGCCTCCTGCTGGGCCGTACCCCAGGCGGCGGCATAGGGTTCGGTATACAACTCGACGCGGTCCGCGCCAACTGCTTTCGCCGCAGCCATGGCCGATGCGTCGGCATCCATGAACAGGCTCACCCGGGCACCCAGGGCCTGGGCTTTTGCAATCAGTGGCCCCAGCGTGGCCGCATCGGCCGGAAAATTCCAGCCGTGGTCGCTGGTGAACTGCCCTTCTCCATCGGGAACAAAGGTCAGCTGGTGGACTGGCAGCCCGCGCGCGCGGATATCGCTGGCGCAGGCCAGCAGGTTGTGCAAGGGATTGCCCTCGATGTTGAACTCGCGGTCCGGCCAGTCGCGCATCAATGTGGCCAGGTCCACCACGTCGTGGGCGCGGATATGGCGCTCATCGGGGCGCGGATGCACCGTGATGCCCGCCGCACCCGCTTGCAGGCACAAGCTGGCCGCACGGGTCAGGCTGGGTATACCCAGATGCCGGGTATTGCGCACCAGCGCGACTTTGTTCAGATTGACGGACAGGGCAATGGATGGAGAGCTCATAGGGCGTTGGCGCGGCTACAGCGCCTGGATATCAAACATCATTTGGCGGGTACGCAGGGTTTTCACGCCGCAATGGTAGTGCAGCACGTGGCGCAACTGCGGTTTGAGCCCTGCCATGTGTTCGGCGCAGGCCCGCAGCGTGGCCGCAAAAGGATCACCGCCGCTGAGGGCGGCCTGCACATCGGTCCACTGCGCACCGCGCAGGCTGGCGCGGTCATCGGCATGGGCGGCGCGCAAACCGCCCTCGGGCACCAGCACATAGGGCGCGTCGGCTTGCAGGGCCGCCAGGGTCAGGGTTTGCATATCGAGCTGCGGCAGCAAGCCAACTTCGCGTAGGAGCAGGATTTCATAGGTGCGCAGCACGGCCTGCAGCAGCGCCTCGTGCCCGCCGGCGATCAGCTCAACCACCCGCGCGTAGACGTCGAACAGGCCGGGATGCGGGTCGTCGCGCGCCAGCAGGGCCAGCAGGAGCTCGTTCAGGTAGTAGCCGGACAAGAGCGCGTCGCCCTTGGGCATCACATGGCCGCCCTGCCACTCCGCGCTTTTGAGGGTGCGGATTTCGCCGTCGCCACCAAAGGCGATATGCAGGGGCTGCATGGGCAGCAGGATGGGCCGGAAGCTGGAACTCGGGCGTTTGGCGCCCTTGGCGACCAGGGCAATGCGGCCATGGTGGCGGGTGAAGACCTCGACGATCAGGCTGGACTCGCTCCAGTCGTAGCGGTGCAGCACATAGGCCGGTTCGTCGCTAAAGCGCTGCGCAGGGCGACGCGTTGCCATGGGCCGCTTGTTTATTCGTAACCGAAGGCGCGCACACGGGCCTCGTCGTCGGCCCAACCAGAGCGCACTTTGACCCACATTTCGATGAACACTTTGGCATCAAGCAGGCGCTCCAGCTCCACCCGTGTTTCGGTGCCTATGCGTTTGATGCGCTCGCCCTTGTCGCCGATTACCATGGCCTTGTGGCTGTCGCGCTCGACCACGATGGTGGCGGCAATGCGCACCAGCCGCTTTTGCTTGCCGGTGCCCGGTTCTTCCGAAAACTGGTCAATGACCACCGTGGAGGTGTAGGGAAGTTCATCGCCGGTCAGGCGGAACAATTTTTCACGGACGGTTTCCGAAGCCAGGAATTTTTCGCTGCGGTCGGTCAGCTCGTCGGGCGCATACCACCAGGGCTGCTCGGGCAGGAACTTCTCGCAAATGTCGAGCATGCGGGCAATGTCCTTGGCGTTCTTGGCCGAAATCGGGACGAACTCGGTGAATGCGTGGCGCTGCTGCATGTCCTGCAGCCAGGGCGCCAGGTCGGAGCGGCGCTCCACTTGGTCAAGCTTGTTGGCCACCAGCAGCGTAGGCACCTCTTTGCTGAGCAAGGCCAGCACTTTGGCATCGGCCTGGTTGAACATACCGGCTTCCACCACAAACAAAATCAGGTCCACATCACCCACCGCACCGACCACGGTTTTGTTCAGCGAGCGGTTCAGCGCGTTGTTATGGCGGGTCTGGAAACCGGGCGTGTCCACAAACACAAACTGGGTCACGCCGCGCGTGTGCATGCCGGTGATGCGGTGCCGGGTGGTTTGCGCTTTGCGGGAGGTGATACTGATTTTCTGCCCGACCAGCGCATTCATCAGCGTTGACTTGCCGACATTGGGCTTGCCCACGATGGCCACCAAACCGCAGCGCTGTCCCGCCGCCGCAGCGCCGGGGTCTGCGTTTTTCAAGCCGGTCTTGAGCAGGCCTTGCAGCATGGCGTCCAGCTCCCCGGCGTCCTGTGCGGCAGGCGGGTCGGCGGGTGGCGGATTTTTTTTGGTGCTCATGGAATGGCCCTGTTTTTGATGGTTTGCAACATGGCAGCGGCGGCAGCCTGTTCGCCCGAACGGCGCGATCCGCCGATCCCGCGCTCGCTCAAACCCAAGGGCTCGATGGCGCATTCGACGTCAAAACTCTGCTGGTGAGCGGCGCCCAGCGTGGCAACCACACGGTACGCGGGCAAGGGGCGCTTGCGTGCCTGCAACCACTCCTGGAGTTCGGTTTTGGGGTCTTTGCCGACCGCCTGCATGGCCGGGTGGATGGCAACGGCGGCGAACAAACGCTGGACCAGCGATTGCGCTGCGGCAAAACCGGCATCCAGATAGACCGCGCCCAGCACCGCCTCCAGCGCATCGGCCAGGATGGACGGGCGCTTGGGGCCGCCGGAGCGCATTTCGCCCTCGCCCAGGCGCAACAGCTCGGACAAACCCAGATCCAGCGCCAGGCGGTGCAAAGTCTCCTGGCGCACCAGGTTGGCGCGGATGCGGGACAAATCTCCCTCATCCAAGGTCGCCAGCTGCGCGTACAACATATCGGAGATCGCCAGACCAAGAACCGAATCACCCAGGAATTCCAGGCGCTCGTAGTGTTCGGCAGAAAAGCTGCGGTGCGTCAGCGCGCGGCGCAGCAGATCGGGATTTTGGAATCGGTACTGCAAACGCAGCTGCAGCTGCTCCAGCCCCTGGCTCATTGCGGATACAGGCGAATTGCCATCAATGGAAGCCGCCTATGCGCTTGAGGCTGCCGAAATTCATCCAGACAAAAAACGCCTTGCCCACAATATTGGCATC
>CANCTD010000116.1 GCA_947380945.1 Comamonadaceae bacterium | reverse complement strand
CTGCGCGACTACACCGGGCGCGGGGTGATCACCACCGCCACCTATGCGGCGCGCCAGTTCGGCGTGGGCTCGGCCATGGGGCTGATGAAAGCGGCGCAGCTGTGCCCGCAGGCGGTGCTGCTGCCGGTGGACTTTGCGCAGTACCGGCACTATTCGCAGCGCTTCAAAGCCATCATCACCGAGATCGCGCCGGTCATGGAAAACCGGGGCGTGGACGAGGTCTACATCGATTTCAACGAGGTACCCGGCGGCCAGCGCGAGGGTGGGCGCGTGCTGGCGCGGCTTATCCAGAAAGCGATTTTTGAGGACACGGGGCTGACGTGTTCGGTGGGCGTGGCGCCCAACAAGCTGTTGGCCAAAATGGCCAGCGAATTCAACAAACCCAATGGCATTTCGGTGGTCATGGAAGAGGATTTGCAAAGCGCCATTTGGCCGCTGGCCTGCCGCAAGATCAACGGCATAGGCCCCAAAGCCGACGCCCGCTTGCAGGCGCTGGGCATACACACCATAGGCCAGCTCGCCGCCACAGAACCAGCCCTGCTGGCGCAGCATTTCGGGCCGCGCACCAGCGCCTGGCTGCACGCGGCAGCGCACGGGCGCGACAACAGCGCGGTGCACACCAGCAGCGAGCCGGTGAGCATGAGCCGCGAAACCACTTTTGACCGCGACTTGCACGCGGTGCGTGACCGCGCGGAACTCGGCGCGGTGTTCACCCGGCTGTGCGAGCAGGTGGCGGCCGATTTGCAGCGCAAGGGCTACATGGGCCGCACCATCGGCGTGAAACTGCGCTTTGCGGACTTTCGCATCGCCACGCGCGACCAGACGATTGCGGCATATACCGACCAGGCCGCCGCCATACGCCAGGCAGCGGGTCAGGCGCTCAAGCGCGCGCCGCTGGACCAGCGGCTGCGGCTGCTGGGCGTACGGGTGGGCGGCTTGCTGCCAGCCGCTGAGGTGGTGGCGGCCGGCTCGCGCGCAGCGGGGGCCGCTGCAACAGAGGACGAGCAAAGCAGCGACGCGGCGCAACAGGCGCTGCTTTTCTCGGATATTTGAGCTGCCTCCCGGCCATTCTCAGCCCGACTGACGGGGCGCAGGCCGCAAATACAAGTGGCCCACTCACATGCTGGCGGCCGACCAGGCCGCCAGTTAGCGCGCGGGAACGGCGGTCAGCGCCGCTTCGATGAGCGACGCCGAAGCGGTTTTTCCAAAACCCTGGGCAAAGTCCAGGGCGGTGAGGCCCTTGGCGTTTTTGAGCGTAGGGTCTGCACCGGCTTCGAGCAAAGCGCGGGTGGCCTCGGGACTGCCGTAGCCTGCGGCCATCATCAAGGGCGTGCTGCCGTTGGGCGATTCGGAATCGATGTAGGCGTAGTGTTCCAGCAACAGGCTGATCAGTGCGACCTGACCCTTCGAAGCCGCGTAATGCAGCGGCGTCCAGCCGGGTTTGTTGACATCGGCGTCTCGGGCAATCAGGGCCCGCGCCAGCGCAAGGTCGCCCCGCAGCGCGGCCAGCATCAAAGGGCTCTCGTCCAGGGCGTTGCGGAATTCCGCGTCGGTGTCCGGCGCATCCAGCAGAACCCGGGCGACCTTGGCCGAGCCCGCACGGGCCGCCACAAACAGACCGGTCAGGCCGTCCGGCCCTAGGGCATTGGGGTCAAAACCGCGCGCCAGCAAGGCCGCCACAGCAGGGCCGTCGTCCATCTTTACGGCCTGGAAAAAATCCTCGTAACTGCCAGCATGAACCAGGAAAATTCCTGATAAAACATAAAGATAAATCGTTTTTTTAAACTTATTTATCACGCTAAAACCCCTGCAAAAAGCGCGTCGAAATTGCGGCTGGTCTGCTCGCCAATGGCCTCGGCGCTGCAGCCTTTGATGTCGGCTAATTGCCTGGCCACCCAGGGCACGTAAGACGGGTTATTGGTTTTGCCGCGATACGGAACAGGGGCCAGATAAGGGCTGTCGGTCTCGATCAGCAGCCGGTCCATGGGTACCAGGGCGGCCACGTCGCGCAAATCCTGCGCGGTTTTGAAGGTCAGAATGCCCGAAAACGAGATGTAAAAGCCCATGTCCAGCGCCGCCGTGGCGACCATGCGGCTCTCGGTAAAGCAGTGGAACACGCCACCTGCCCCACCGCCTGCGCCCTCGCCCTCCTCGCGCAGGATTGCCAGGGTGTCGTCGCTGGCGCTGCGGGTGTGGATAACGAGCGGTTTGGCCGTCGCCTGCGCGGCGCGTATGTGGACCCGAAAGCGCTCCCGCTGCCATTCCATATCGGCCACGCTGCGGCCGTTGAGCCGGTAATAGTCCAGCCCGGTCTCGCCGATGGCCACCACACGGGGCAAGGCGGCGCGCTCTACCAGGTCCTCGAAGCTGGGTTCGGCCACATCCTCGCTGTCCGGGTGCACGCCCACCGTGGCCCAGAAATTCGGGTAGTCCAGCGCCAAACCGTGCACCTGGGGAAATGCCTCCAGCGTGGTGGCAATGCACAAAGCCCGTGTCACCTGGGCCTGCGCCATGGCGGCGCGTATGTCCGTGATTTGCGCAATCAGCTCGGGGAAGTTCAGGTGGCAGTGGGAATCGGTGTACATGGCGTCGCGGGGCTGCGCTCAAAAGGTCTGCGTGCCGCGCCCGGAGTTGAGCAAATCACCCAGAATGGCTTCGATGGTGGCACGCACCGCCTTGGACTTGTCGTCCGCCTCAAAAGCCACGCCCACGCCCTGGCTGCGGCCATGCGGCGCTTGGGCCGGCGTGATCCAGGCCACCCGCCCGCCAATCGCAAAGCGCTCGCTGCGCTGGGGCAGGCTGAGCGCGACAATGACTTCGGCACCCAGTTCAAATTCGCGGTTGGTGGGGACAAAAATGCCACCGTGCTTGAAATTGCGGATGTAGTTGGCGTACAGCGAGGTGGCGTCCTTGGCGCTGAACTGCAACATACTGGCACGCAAAGCGCCAGCATCCAAAGAACCGGTGGTGGTGGCTTCAGCCATGGTGTTTCCCCCCTGTGTGCTGGCGCGCGGTTCAGGCCCGCGCCGGGTACCGCCCGGTGCCAGGCGCCTGGGGCGCAGCAGCGTGTAGCGCCATTGTGGCAGCGCTGACCAGCGCCTCGGTCATCAGCCCGGCATTCCAGGGGTGATCGACCACGCGGCGGGTCTGGGCCAGCGATTGACCCCAATCGCCCAAGCCGCGCAAGTGCCCCTGCGCGGGGGCTGGCGGCAGCTCCGCCGCGTCGAAATAGCGCGGCGGCGCACCGACCGCCAGCGCGCACAGGTCGTGACAGAGCTTTTGCAGCGCATCAACCAATTCGGCAGCGCTCCAGTCCTTGACCCAGGCCACATCGCCGGCCGCCATGGCGCGTGGGAACCTGGCCCATGCTGCACCGTCGCGGCCCGATTGCGCCATCTGCAAAGCCTGGGCCGGGCGACCACCGCTGGCCCGCATCAGCGCGGGAATCTGGCCCTCGGCCAGACCTTGGCCCGCCAACCACGCGGCGGCCTGGTCAGCAGCCGGCCAGCGCATGGTGTGCACCATGCAGCGGCTGCGCACCGTGGGCAACAGCCGGTGCGCCGCCTGGGTGGCCAATATAAAACGGGTGTCGCCGGGCGGCTCCTCCAGGGTTTTGAGCAGCGCATTGGCCGTGATCAGGTTCATGTCCTCGGCGGGAAACACCACCAGCACCTTGCCCCGGTTGCGCGCGTTGGTGCGCTGGCAGAACTCAACCGCCTCGCGCACCGCGTCCACCCGGATCTCGCGACTGGGTTTGCGCGCCTTGTCGTCGATTTCGGCCTGGGCTTTTTCGCCCAGGGGCCAGCCCAGTTCCAGCAAATAGGTCTCGGGCATGAGCACGCGCAAATCGGCGTGGGTGCGCACCGCGATGCTGTGGCAGCTTGGGCAAGTGCCGCAGGCGCCTTCTGGCCCCGCACGCTCGCACAACCAGGCCCCGGCCAGCGCCAGCGCCAGCGGGTAATGCCCCAACCCGGCCGGCCCTTGCAGCAGCCAGGCGTGGCCGCGCTGCTGCACCAGCGTGCGGGTTTGCGCGGCGATCCACGGCGGCAGGGATTCGGCGGCCGTGCTCATGGGCTGAGTAATCCCCGCGCACGCAAAGCCGCCAGTACCTGGGCGCGCACCGCGTCCTGCGACTGCTCGGCGTGGATGCGGACAAAGCGCGCAGCATCCATGCGGGCGCGCCGCGCGTAACCGGCAATCACCTGCTCAAAAAACGCCCGCGGCTGGGATTCGAACTTGTCGGGCACGCGGGCACCGGCCAGCCGCTGCGCCGCCATGGGCGCGGGCAGGTCAAACCACAGCGTGAGCGATGGCTGCAACAAGCCGCCCCCGGACGGGCCGCTACCCGGCTGCCCTTGCACCCATTGCTCCAAGGTCGCCAAAGTGTCCAGACCAAAGCCATGGCCGCCGCCCTGGTAGGCAAAGGTGGCGTCGGTGAACCGGTCGCACAACACGACTTCGCCACGCGCCAGTGCCGGGCGGATCACCTGTTCGATGTGGTCCCTGCGGGCCGCAAAAATCAGCAGCGACTCGGTCAGCGCATCCATGGGCGCATGCAAGACCAGTTCGCGCAGCTGTTCGGCCAGGGGCGTGCCACCGGGCTCGCGGGTTTGGCAAACGGTATGGCCGCCGTGGCGCAGCGCCTCGACCATGGCCGCGATGTGGGTGGATTTACCCGCGCCGTCTATGCCTTCGACGCTGATGAATAGCCGGTTCATGCTGCTCATTTTTGCCGCTGGTAGGTATTGACCGCGCGGTTGTGTTCTTCCAAGGTGGCGCTGAATTGGCTGCTGCCGTCGCCGCGCGCCACAAAGTACAAGGCCTTGGACGCGGCAGGCTGCACCGCAGCAAGCAGCGCAGCGCGGCCGGGCATGGCAATCGGCGTGGGCGGCAGGCCGGCGTGGGTGTAGGTGTTAAACGGCGAGTCTTCCTGCAAGTCGGCTTTGCGCAGGTTGCCGTCGAAGCTGGCACCCAGGCCGTAAATCACGGTGGGGTCGGTTTGCAGGCGCATGCCCATGGCCAGGCGGTTGTTGAAGACGGCCGAAATCATGGGCTGGTCGGCCAATCGCCCGGTTTCTTTTTCGATGATGCTGGCCAGAATCAGCGCCTGCTCCGGGCTGCGTAGCGCGGTACGCGGGTTGCGTTGGGCCCAGGCGGCTTCCAGGCGCTGGTCCATGGCACGCAGCGCCCGCTGCAATACCTTGATGTCCGAGGTCCCGCGCGCATAGCTGTAGGTGTCGGGGAAAAACCGTCCCTCGGGCGGCACACCGGCGCGCCCGAGCATGGCCATCAGGTCGGCGTCGCTGAGCGACTTGATCGTGGGCTTGAGCCCCTCCGCCCCGGCCAGGGCCTGGCGCACCTGCCGGAAATTCCAACCCTCCACCAGCGTGACGGTGCGCATGGAAACGTCAGAGCCGATCAACCTGGCGAGCAATTGCCAGGGTGTCAGGGAGGTCTCAAAACCATAGCTGCCCGCCAGAATCCGGCGCGACTGGCCCGACAGCCGGAACCAGACATACAGCGCATCCGCATCCAGCGGCACCCCGGCCTGAACCACTACCGCAGCGACCTGGCGCGCGCCCATGCCGGGCTCCACTTCCAGCTCAATACCGCCAGGCGGAAGCTCCACCACGCGGCCGACCCACCAAACGCCCACGCCGCCGCCTGCCAAGGCCAGGCAAAACAAAAGGGTCAAAGCCCGTAGGATCCATGTGCGCACCGGTGAGCGCTCCCGCAAAGTGTGTGGCGGCAATCATAATTCCCGGCATGACCCTCCTGATCCATGCTCCCGCGACGGGCGCTGCCGCCCTCAGCCACCTGGGCGTCATCCGCATCACCGGTGCCGATGCCGCCTCGTTTATCCACAACCAGCTGACCCAGGACTTTTTGTTGCTGCCGCAGGGGCAGGCGCGTCTGGCGGCCTTTTGCTCGGCCAAAGGGCGTATGCAAGCCAGTTTTATCGGCTTCAAGCCGGCGGCCGACACGGTGCTGCTGGTGTGCAGCCGC
>CANCTD010000115.1 GCA_947380945.1 Comamonadaceae bacterium | reverse complement strand
TTGTCCAAAGACGAAGGCGGCCGCCACACGCCCTTCTTCAACAACTACCGCCCCCAGTTCTACTTCCGTACGACGGACGTGACCGGTGCGATCGAGTTGCCAGAAGGCAAAGAGATGGTGATGCCGGGTGACAACGTGTCGATCACGGTAAAGCTGATCAACCCCATTGCGATGGAAGAGGGCTTGCGCTTCGCCATCCGCGAAGGCGGCCGCACCGTGGGTGCGGGCGTGGTTGCGAAAATTATTGCGTAAGGATTTCTTGCCAATCGAAGGGGTATAGCTCAATTGGCAGAGCGTCGGTCTCCAAAACCGAAGGTTGTAGGTTCGATTCCTACTGCCCCTGCCACCCGGTAAACAACAGCGATTTCGGTGGGCCCATCAAGCAGGGTCTACCGCGCTGTTGCCAGCGGGCCGATGCGTTTTTTGACAGTGACAGGAATATATGGCGAGCACACAGATCCAGACAGTCAGTTCAGGGGCCGACAAGCTCAAGATGGGCGCGTCTGCTGCTTTGCTGGTGCTGGCCTTGGCCGGGTTTTTTCTGCTCGCCAAACAAGGCGCGCTGGTGCAGTGGGCGGTTTTTGTGCTTGGTCTGGCGGCTGCCGTCGGCGTGTTCCTGAGCTCGGAGCCTGGCCAGCAGCTGATTGCATTCGGCGTGGATGCCACGCGTGAGCTCAAGAAGGTTGTCTGGCCCACCCGCAAAGAAGCGACCCAGATGACGCTGGTGGTGTTTGGTTTTGTTCTGCTGATGGCCTTGTTCTTATGGCTCACGGACAAGACCTTGGAATGGATTTTTTACGACCTCATTCTGGGATGGAAAAAATAATGACTGAAATCTCAGAAGTGTCAGCGGCGTCGATTGCGGGCGCGGCCTCTACCAACCCCGATTTCCGCTGGTACGTGGTGCATGCGTATTCGGGCATGGAAAAAGCTGTGGAACGCAACATCATCGAGCGCATCAACCGCGCTGGCATGCAGACCAAATTCGGTCGCATCCTGGTCCCCATGGAAGAGGTTGTAGAGGTCAAAAACGGGCAGAAAAAGACCACAGAGCGCAAGTTTTTCCCAGGCTACGTTCTGGTTGAAATGATCATGGACGACGAGAGCTGGCATCTGGTGAAGCACACCAACAAGGTGACCGGTTTTGTTGGTGGTTCGAAAAACCGCCCTGCGCCGATCTCGGAAACCGAGGTCATGAAAATCGTCAACCAGATGCAAGAAGGCACGGACAAGCCGCGCCACAAGGTCGAGTTCATGACCGGCGAATACGTACGCGTCAAAGACGGCCCGTTCACCGATTTCAACGGAACAGTTGAAGATGTGAACTACGAGAAGAGCAAGGTGCGTGTATCGGTCACGATTTTCGGCCGCTCCACGCCTGTGGAGCTGGACTTTTCGCAGATCGAAAAGACCTGAAGTTAGAAATTCCGGGTGCCGCAAGCGCCCACGTCAGCCCATGCTTTTTTCGACGCGGCATGGGCGGAGTCTTGAGTCGTTAACCCCGGGGAGCTGTTGCCCGAATTGTTCGGCGCAAAGGCGTTATCACCCGTAAGGAGAAATCATGGCGAAAAAAATCGTCGGCTTTATCAAGCTGCAAGTGCCAGCCGGTAAGGCCAACCCATCCCCCCCCATCGGCCCGGCCCTGGGTCAGCGCGGCTTGAACATCATGGAGTTCTGCAAGGCGTTCAACGCGCAGACCCAAGGTGTTGAGCCCGGTCTGCCTTTGCCCGTGGTGATCACGGCCTTTGCCGACAAAAGCTTTACCTTCATCATCAAGACCCCGCCTGCGACGGTTTTGATCAAGAAGGCCATCAAGCTGGACAAGGGCTCTGCCCGTCCGCACAGCGACAAGGTCGGCAAGATCACGCGCGCCCAGCTCGAAGAAATCGCCAAGACCAAGATGAAAGACATGACTGCAGCCGACCTGGATGCAGCGGTTCGTACCATTGCCGGTTCGGCCCGTTCCATCGGCGTAACTGTGGAGGGCGTGTGAAATGGCCCATCTGACTAAAAAGCAAAAGACCCAACAGGGCAAAATCGATTCCACCAAGCTGTATCCCCTGGCGGATGCCCTGGTCATCGTTAAAGAATTTGCCACCGCAAAATTTGACGAATCGATCGACGTGGCAGTGCAACTCGGCATCGATGCCAAGAAATCCGACCAAGTGGTGCGTGGCGCCGTGGTTTTGCCCAATGGCACGGGTAAGGTAACCCGCGTGGCGGTCTTCGCCCAGGGCGCCAAGGCCGACGAAGCCCGCGCCGCTGGTGCTGACATCGTCGGTATGGACGACCTGGCTGCGATGGTCAAGGCCGGTGACATGCCTTTTGACATCGTGATTGCCGCACCGGACGCCATGCGCGTGGTCGGGACACTGGGCCAGATTCTGGGCCCGCGCGGTTTGATGCCCAACCCCAAGGTCGGTACCGTAACTCCCGACGTGGCAACGGCTGTGCGCAACGCCAAGGCCGGCCAGGTGCAGTTCCGTGTCGACAAGGCCGGTATCGTGCATTCGACGATTGGCCGCCGTTCATTCGATTCGACCCATCTGCAGGGCAACCTGGCTGCGCTGGTCGAGGCATTGAACAAGGCCAAGCCTGCAACCAGCAAAGGTGTGTACCTGCGCAAGGTGGCTGTCTCGTCCACCATGGGCGTAGGCGTGCGGGTGGACTTGCAAACGATTAGCGCCTAAGCGCATAGAAATTCGGGCCGCTCGCAGGAGTGGCCCGAGGTGGTGGGTTGGTACCGGCTTTGCGGCAGGTTCCAGGCCATCCAAGACCGTTGGCGCGCAGCCTGACTGCGCTTAATCAGCGAAAGCCAACGCAGATGGCGACCCCGCTGCCTGAAGGATGTGGATCCCGGGACAGTTGGTCGCTACAACGTGGAGCGTGATGCCGCACAAGCGGCAAAGCGCAAACAAGGAGAAGACAGTGAGTTTGAATCGTAGTGAAAAGGAAGCGGTCATCAGCGATGTGACCGGCCTGGCAGCGAAAGCTCAAACGCTGGTGATGGCGGAATACCGCGGCATCACGGTTGCTGATATGACCCGTCTGCGCACCACCGCGCGCAACAGTGGCGTGACCTTGAGTGTTTTGAAAAACACCCTGGCCCGTCGTGCTGTTGCCGGTAGTGCGTTTGACATCGTATCGGACCAGATGACCGGTCCGCTGATCTACAGCTTTTCTGTTGACGCCGTGGCGGCTGCGAAAGTGGTTGCCGAGTTCGCGAAAACCAATGACAAATTGGTGATTCGTGGCGGGGCGTATGGCGGAAAAGCTTTGGACATCAACGGCGTGAAGCAGCTCGCAAGCATCCCTTCGAAAGAAGTGTTGCTTTCGCAATTGCTGGGTTTGATGCAATCGCCCATTTCCCGCACAGCCCGCGTGCTGGCGGCTTTGGCCGAAAAGCGCGGCGAAGGTGCAGCAGCACCCGCAGCGCCAGCAGACGCTGAGCCCGCTGTCGCGTAAGTGGCAGCCAGTAGTAACCAATTTTTAGGAAAACACAATGGCATTCGATAAAGACGCATTTTTGACCGCGCTGGACAGCATGACGGTTATGGAACTCAACGACCTGGTGAAAGCCATCGAAGAGAAATTTGGTGTGAGCGCAGCCGCCATGGCTGCACCCGCAGGTGCTGGTGGCGGTGGCGGTGCCGCTGCTGCTGCGGAAGAGAAGACCGAGTTCAACGTCATGTTGCTCGAGGCAGGCGCCAACAAGGTGTCGGTCATCAAGGCCGTGCGTGAAATCACCGGCCTGGGTCTGAAGGAAGCCAAAGACCTGGTCGACGGCGCGCCCAAAGCGGTCAAGGAAGCCCTGCCCAAGGCAGACGCCGACGCTGCCCTCAAGAAGCTGGTGGAAGCCGGCGCCAAGGCCGAGCTCAAGTAAGCACGGCTTGCCCCATCAGGCCGGGTTCCGAAAGGCTCCCGGCCTGTGTGCTGATAAGAGCACACCCGCAAGCGGCGTACGCGCTGTTTGCGAGTGTCTTCTGATTCCGACTGCAGAAGAACGGCTTGGGTCGGGTTGCGTGCAATGCGCGGCCGTCCGCCAATGGTTGGTAGTGGCCAATCACCAAGAAAGATACACAGTCGCCTAGGAGTCCGCCCGGACTCCTCAGACTTTGCCCGGAGATCGAATGGCTTACAACTTTACTGAACGCAAACGCATCCGCAAGAACTTTGGCAACCGCGATAGCGTGCTGGAAATTCCGTACCTGTTGCAAATGCAAAAAGACGCCTACACCGCGTTTTTGCAAGCCGACGCCAACCCCAAGAAACGTACCGACGAGGGCTTGCAGGCCGCCTTCAACGCCGCATTCCCCATCGTCTCGCACAACGGTTTTGTGGAGATGAAGTATTCCGAATACAACCTGGCCAAGCCGGCCTTTGATGTGCGCGAATGCCAGACCCGCGGTCTGACCTACGCATCCGCCGTGCGCGCACGCGTGCAGCTGATCATTTACGACCGCGACGCGTCAACTTCGCAGAACAAAGTGATCAAGGAAGTCAAGGAGCAAGAGGTCTACATGGGCGAAGTGCCTCTGATGACCGGCAAAGGCTCTTTCATCATCAACGGCACCGAGCGCGTGATCGTCTCGCAGTTACACCGCTCACCGGGCGTGTTCTTTGAACACGACAAGGGCAAAACCCACAGCTCGGGCAAGCTGCTGTTTTCGGCGCGCATCATCCCTTACCGCGGCTCCTGGCTGGACTTTGAATTCGATCCCAAAGACCTGCTGTATTTCCGCGTGGACCGCCGCCGCAAAATGCCAGTCACGATTTTGCTCAAGGCCATCGGCCTGAACAACGAGTCGATCCTGGCCAACTTCTTTGTCAATGACAACTTCCAGTTGATGGACAGCGGCGCGCAAATGGAATTTGTGCCCGAGCGCATGAAGGGTGAAATCGCCCGTTTCGACCTGACCGACAAGTCGGGCAATGTGGTGGTGGCCAAAGACAAGCGCGTGACCGCGCGCCACACCCGCGACCTGCAGCAATCGGGTACCAGCCACATCAGCGTGCCCGAAGACTTTTTGCTTGGCCGCGTGGTCGCACGCAACATTGTTGAAGCCGACACCGGTGAGATCATCGCCAAGGCCAACGAAGAGTTGACCGATGTGCTGCTGAAAAAGCTGCGCACCGCCGGCGTTACCGATGTGTCCTGCATCTACACCAATGAGTTGGACCAAGGCGCCTATATCTCGCAAACCCTGCGCACCGACGAGACCGCTGACGAGTTCTCGGCCCGCGTCGCCATCTACCGCATGATGCGCCCCGGCGAGCCGCCCACCGAAGACGCCGTGCAAGCGCTGTTCCAGCGCCTGTTCTACAACCCCGACACCTACGATTTGTCGCGTGTGGGCCGCATGAAGTTCAACGCCAAAATGGGCCGTGCCGAGTCGACCGGCCCCATGGTGCTGACCAATGAAGACATCCTGTCGGTTGTCAAGATCCTGGTGGACTTGCGCAACGGCCGTGGCGATGTGGACGATATTGACCACTTGGGTAACCGCCGCGTGCGATGCGTGGGCGAGCTGGCCGAGAACCAGTACCGCACCGGTTTGGCACGTATCGAAAAAGCCGTGAAAGAGCGTTTGGGCCAGGCCGAGCAAGAGCCGCTCATGCCCCACGACCTGATCAACAGCAAGCCGATTTCCGCAGCGCTCAAAGAGTTCTTCGGTGCCTCGCAGCTGAGCCAGTTCATGGACCAGACCAATCCCTTGTCCGAGATCACCCACAAGCGCCGTGTTTCGGCCCTTGGCCCAGGTGGTTTGACGCGTGAGCGTGCCGGCTTCGAAGTGCGTGACGTGCACGTGACCCACTACGGTCGCGTCTGCCCTATCGAGACACCGGAAGGACCCAACATCGGTCTGATCAACTCGCTGGCCTTGTATGCCCGCTTGAATGAATATGGCTTTATCGAAACCCCTTACCGCCGCGTTGTGGATGGCAAGGTGACGATGGATATCGATTACCTGTCGGCGATTGAAGAAGGCAAGTACGTGATCGCCCAGGCCAACGCCTTGCTCGACACGGAAGGCCGTTTGAGCGGCGAACTGGT
>CANCTD010000114.1 GCA_947380945.1 Comamonadaceae bacterium | reverse complement strand
GGTCGGGCTGATCAGGCCCTCGGGCAGGCGAAACACCGTGGGCCGCTGGCGCTGTTGGTAGTGCGCCTCAATGTGCTGCAAAACGGGGACGGAAAGCGGCGTGTGCGCCAGCGGCACGGCGCTTTGCGCGCGGCCTATGGGCAGCGGGTCATAGGGCAGCAGCCAGCCGGGAATCTCCTGGACGTCGGCCGGACACACGGCGTCCAGCGTGGCGCGTTCAATGGATGCAACATCAGCGGGGCTTGTCATGCCGCTGATTGTTGCGCAGGCGCTGCCCTAAACTCGCGCCACCACATGCTGCTTGCCACCCCCACTCACTCCCCCAAGGTCTCCGCTCAAGAGGGTGCCACCACCCTTGTGCTGGGCTTGGAGTCGTCGTGCGACGAAACCGGCGTGGCCCTGGTGGCCGTAAGCGCGGGTGAGACGCCCCAGCTCTTGGCGCACGCCTTGTACAGCCAGGTCGAGATGCACCAGGCGTTTGGCGGCGTGGTGCCCGAATTGGCCAGCCGCGACCACATCCGCCGCGTCGTGCCGCTGACGCGCCAGGTACTGGCGCAGACTGGACACGGCTTGGACCAAGTGGACGTAGTGGCTTTTACCCGGGGCCCGGGGCTGGCCGGGGCGCTGTTGGTGGGGGCGGGCGCGGCCTGCGCATTGGCAGCGGCGCTGGACAAGCCGGTCATCGGCATACACCACCTGGAAGGGCATTTGCTCTCGCCTTTTCTCAGTGCAGACCCGCCCGTTTTTCCTTTTATTGCCTTGTTGGTTTCCGGCGGCCATACCCAGCTCATGCGGGTGGACGGGGTCGGGCAGTACGTGTTGCTGGGCGAGACGATAGACGACGCCGCCGGTGAGGCCTTTGACAAATCGGCCAAGCTCATGGGATTGGGTTATCCGGGCGGCCCGGCCTTGGCTGCGTTGGCCGAGCAGGGAAGGGCCGATGCCTATGCGCTGCCGCGCCCCTTGCTGCACAGCGGGAATCTGGATTTTTCCTTTGCCGGCCTGAAGACCGCAGTGCTGGTGCAGTCGCAAAAAATGGTGGCCGCGCACCAGGCGGATGCCACGGCCGTGCACGCCGGGGCCGTGCTGGCCAGCGGTGCGACGCCGGGTTTTGATGCGCTGCCTGCGGGTCAGCGCGCTGACTTGGCAGCGTCCACCCAGGCGGCGATTGCGGATGTGTTGGTCAAGAAGTCCATGAACGCTTTGGCGCAAACAGGTTTGAAGCGGCTGGTGGTCGCCGGTGGCGTAGGGGCCAACAAGCGGCTGCGCGCCCAGCTCAATACAGCCTGCGCCGCGCGCGGTGTGCGGGTGCATTACCCCGAGCTGGCGCTGTGCACGGACAACGGCGCAATGATCGCCCTGGCTGCGGCCATGCGGCTGCAAAGCGGCATCGAGTCCGCGCGCCGCGATTACGCCTTTGATGTGAAGCCGCGCTGGCCCTTGCATACGCCGGTGGCGGGCAGTGGTACCTAACTTGAACGGAGTAAGTCGATGGTTTTGAAAACGTTGTGGGCGCTGCTGTTGGCCTTGGCTTCCCTGTTCGCCCAGGCCCAAAGCGCGGCGCCTATCAAACTCGCACTGATTGAAGGTTTGAGCGGCGCAAACGCCAACGGCGGCGAAGCGGTGTACCGCAACATTTTGTGGGCGGTGGAGCGCGTGAACGCGCGTGGGGGCGTCAAGCTCGCGGGCGCAGCGGCGGCTCCCCTGCTACTGGAGCGTTATGACAGCAAGGGCCAGACCGAAGAGGCTTTGTCCTCACTGCGTGCGGCGATTGACAGCGGTGCGCGCTTTATTTTGCAAGGCAATTCCTCGGCCACGGCCAGTGCATTGGTGGACGCCATCAACAAACACAATGAGCGCGAACCAGGCAAGCGGCTGGTGTTTTTGAACTATTCGGCGGTCGATCCGGCACTGACCAATGAGAAATGCAGCTTTTGGCATTTCCGCTTCGATGCGCATTCCGATATGCGCATGGCGGCCTTGATGGAGGTGCTGCGCGAGGACCGCAATGTCAAAAGCGTGTACCTGATCGGGCAGGATTACAGCTTCGGCCAGGCCGTGTTGCGCGAAGCGCGGCGGCAGTTGGCTGCGCAGCGGCCCGACATCGCGGTGGTGGGCGAGGAGTTGCACCCCATGCTGCGGGTCAAGGACTTTTTGCCCTACGCCCAGAAAATCAAATCCAGCGGTGCCCAGGCGGTCATCACCGGCAACTTCAGCGCGGACCTGACCCTGTTGGTTAAAGCGGCCAAAGACGCCGGTTTCGACGGCAAGTTCTACACCTTTTACGGCAACGCGCTGGGTGCGCCCGCCGCTTTGGGCGAGGCCGGTGTGGGCAAAGTCCTGGCGGTCGCCGACTGGCTGCCCAATGTGCCGGGCGCGGCATCCGAGGCCTTTTACAAGTCGTTTCGCACGCGCTTCCCCAAGTCCGAGGACGATTACGTGCACATGCGCATGCAGCTGTTGGTGGAGTCGGTGGCGCAGGCCATCGAGGCGGCGGCCAAATCCAGTCCGACCGGGCCAGGCGTACCGGACGCGCTGGCGGTAGCGCTGGAATTGGAGCGCGCCCGCGTCAGCCTGGGCGGCCAAACCGGATCCATGCGGGTGGCTGACCACCAGTTCCAACAAGCTTTGGTGGTGGGGCAGATGGAGCGACAGGGTGCGCCGGGCGTGCGCTTCGACGTGGAGGGCTCAGGTTTCGGTTTCAAGGTCATTAAAAGCCTGTCGGCCTCCCAGGCGGAGCAGCCCAGCAATTGCAAAATGCAGCGCCCCCTATAATGGCTGGCTTCGCTCAACCGGGCGGGGATCACGCCAGCAGCAGTTCCAGCCGCTGGCGCAAGTTACAAAATCTACACAGGAAATGAAACCATGATTGCATCCAGCATCAAAGCCGAGGTCGTCAAAACGCACGCCCGCAGCGCCGGCGACACCGGCAGCCCCGAAGTTCAAGTCGCGCTGCTCACAGCCCGCATCAACGAACTGACCCCCCATTTCAAGACCCACGCCAAAGACCACCACGGTCGCCGGGGTCTGTTGCGCATGGTGAGCCGCCGCCGCAAGCTGCTCGACTATTTGAAAGAGAAAGACGGCGCGCGTTACACCGCGCTGATCGCCAATCTGGGCCTGCGCAAGTAAGCGGTCCGCCAGTTGGAGATTTGACACATCAAACGCCTGGGTTAGGTCACTAGCTCAGGCGTTTTTTACTTCGGAAGCCGCAAAAACGGAGCGAAGCTGTGTCATTCCAAGGCAATCCATCTGGCCGCAGGGCCGGGTTTCCTTGGAATGGCATCGTGTTCTGTGCTGTGGATTCCGGGCTTGGGTGAGGTGGCCTGCACCTCCCGCACTAACGGAGATATTTTTATGACGATGTTCAACAAAGTAAGCAAAACCTTCCAGTGGGGCCAGCACACGGTCACCATGGAAACCGGCGAAATCGCCCGCCAGTCCACCGGCGCAGTGATGCTCGATATGGACGGCACCGTGGTGCTGGCCACAGTCGTGGCGCGCACCGAAGGCAAAGCCGGCCAGGACTTTTTCCCCCTGACGGTCGACTACCTCGAGAAAAGCTACGCCGCCGGCAAAATTCCCGGCAGCTTCTTCAAGCGCGAAGGCCGCCCCAGCGAGTTTGAAACACTCACCAGCCGCCTGATCGACCGCCCCATCCGTCCCTTGTTCCCCGAAGGATTTTTCAACGAAGTCCATGTCGTGGTGCACACCTTGTCGCTCAACCCCGAAGTTGACGCCGACATCGCCGCCATGATTGCGGTAAGCGCCGCCCTCAGCGTCAGTGGCGTGCCCTTTGCCGGCCCCATAGGCGCGGCCCGCGTGGGTTATGTCAACGGTGCCTATGTGCTCAACCCGGGTCAGACCGCGCGCAAAGATTCGATCATGGATCTGGTGGTTGCGGGCACCGAATCTGCGGTGTTGATGGTGGAATCCGAAGCCATGCAGCTGTCCGAAGAAATCATGCTGGGCGCGATCGTATTCGGCCACACCCAGGGTGCGATTGCGATCAACGCAATCCACGAGCTGGTGCGTGATGCCGGCAAGCCGGTTTGGGATTGGAAGCCTGCCGCCAAGAATGAAGAGCTGATCGCCAAGGTCAGCCACCTGGCGCTGGAGTCGCTCACAGCGGCTTACCAAATCCGCGACAAACAATTGCGTACCAAAGCCTGCCGCGCTGCTTACGCAGCCGTGATGGACGGCCTGAAGGCCGACGGCGTGGCGTTTGACGGCGTGGCCGTTGAAGGCATGTTGTTCGACATCGAAGCCAAGCTGGTGCGCAGCCAGATTCTGGCCGGCGAGCCGCGTATCGACGGCCGTGACACGCGCACGGTGCGCCCGATTGAAATCCGCAACAGCGTGCTGCCCCGTACCCACGGTTCGGCCCTGTTCACCCGTGGCGAGACCCAGGCGCTGGTGGTCACCACCCTGGGCACCGAGCG
Source organism: Comamonadaceae bacterium (assembly GCA_947380945.1). Taxonomy (GTDB): domain Bacteria; phylum Pseudomonadota; class Gammaproteobacteria; order Burkholderiales; family Burkholderiaceae_C; genus Allorhodoferax. Next base: position 1,647 of record CANCTD010000114.1, on the reverse strand, counting down.
CGACGCGCAACGCATCGACGCCTTGAGTGGCGACTTTGAAGACCGCTTCATGCTGCACTACAACATGCCTCCGTTTGCTACCGGCGAAACCGGTCGCGTAGGCACGCCCAAGCGCCGCGAAATCGGCCACGGCCGTTTGGCCAAGCGCGCGCTGATTGCCGTGCTGCCCAGCAAGGAAGACTTCCCCTACACCATGCGTGTGGTCTCCGAAGTGACCGAGTCCAACGGCTCCTCCTCGATGGCTTCCGTCTGCGGTGGCTGCTTGTCCCTGATGGACGCAGGCGTGCCCATGAAAGCGCATGTGGCCGGTATTGCCATGGGCCTGATCAAGGAAGACAACCGCTTTGCAGTGCTGACCGACATCCTGGGTGACGAAGACCACCTGGGTGATATGGACTTCAAAGTGGCCGGTACCACCGACGGTATCACCGCGCTGCAAATGGACATCAAAATCCAGGGCATCACCAAAGAAATCATGCAAGTCGCTTTGGCCCAGGCCAAAGAGGCGCGTATGCACATTCTGGGCAAGATGCAAGAAGCCATGGCTGAGGCAAAAACCGAAGTCTCCAACTTCGCGCCGCGCCTGTTCACCATGAAGATCAACCCCGACAAGATCCGCGACGTGATCGGCAAGGGCGGCGCTGTTATTCGCGCGCTGACCGAAGAAACCGGCACGCAAATCAACATCGAGGAAGACGGCACCATCACCATCGCATCGAGCGACCCGGCCAAGGCCGAGGAAGCCAAGCGGCGCATCCAGGAGATCACCGCCGAAGTCGAAATCGGCAAGATCTACGAAGGCCCGATCACCAAGATTCTGGACTTCGGAGCACTGGTTAATTTGCTGCCCGGTAAAGATGGTTTGCTGCACATCAGCCAGATCGCGCACGAGCGTGTCGAAAAAGTCAGCGACTACCTGACCGAAGGCCAAGTGGTCAAGGTCAAGGTCATGGAAACCGACGAAAAAGGCCGTATCAAGCTGTCCATGAAGGTTTTGCTTGACCGTCCCGCGAACGACCACGACCACGCTTGATCCCAGCCTGAACAGCCGCGTTACCTGATGTCCGCCAGCATGCAAGCCATTGAAATCGCCGGTTTCGGCGGCCCCGAGGTGCTGCGCGTCGCGCAGCGTCCGGTGCCGGTTCCCGCGGCCGGTGAGGTCTTGCTGCGGGTACATTCCAGCGGGGTGAACCGGCCGGATTTGTTGCAGCGCGCCGGCGGCTATCCACCGCCGCCGGGCGTGAGTGATATTCCGGGGCTGGAGATTGCGGGCGACATCGTCTCGGGCGACGCCCAGGCCATGGCGGCCGCCGGTTTGCAGGTTGGCGATGTGGTCTGCGCGCTGGTTGCCGGGGGCGGTTACGCGCAGTACTGCGTGGCACCGGTTCCGCAATGCTTGCCGGTGCCGCGCGGCATGACGACGGTTCAGGCCGCGTCGCTGCCGGAGACCTTCTTCACGGTGTGGAGCAATGTTTTTGACCGCGGCCAGCTCAAGGCCGGTGAAACCCTGCTGGTTCAGGGTGGCACCAGCGGCATCGGCGTGACCGCGATTCAGTTGGCCAAGGCTTTCGGTGCTACGGTGATCGCAACAGCGGGCAGCGATGCAAAGTGCGCCGCCTGTGTGGAATTGGGCGCGGACCACGCGAT
>CANCTD010000113.1 GCA_947380945.1 Comamonadaceae bacterium | reverse complement strand
CAACAGCGTACGCGCCAGCGACTGCACCGCGTGTGCCAGTTGTTCCTGCATTACCAGGCCCGCCAGATTGCGATCACCAGCAGCGTGCAGGCGGCGGCGACCAGGTCGTCAAGCATGATGGCCCAGCCCGCCCGCGTCCAGCCCCAGGGCGTGGCGTCTGGATTCTCGCCATGGAATAAACCGTCGGCCCAGCCCACCGGGCCGGGTTTGGCAATGTCGAAAAACCGAAACAGCGCAAACGCCGCCAACTGCCCCTGCCAGCCGCTTGGCATCACCAGCCACAGCACCAACCAGAAGGCAATGACCTCGTCCCAGACGATGTTGCTCGGGTCGGCCACACCCAGGTCGCGCGCGGTGTGCGCGCAGGCCCACACGCCCACCGGAATGCCCGCAGCGATCACCCAGCCCCAGGCCGGTGCATCCAGCCAGGGGCTGAGCGCGACAAAAGCCGCCCAGGCCCACAAAGTGCCCGCGGTTCCCGGCCCCTTGGGGCTTAGGCCTGCGCCAAAGCCCAGCGCCAGCAGCCGCGCCGGGTGCCGCCACATAAAGCCGGCACCGGGACGCACCCGCACGGGCGTGACATCCGCGCTCACAGCGCCAGCTCCGCAGCTTGCGCGGTCGCAAAGTGGTTAAAGCCGCGCGCAGGACTTTCGGTAGGGCGGCCCTGTGCATCCAGCAGGCGCAGCCCCGCCTGCGCCTGAATGCAGCCGATACGCCGCACCGGCGTGCCGCTGGATTGCGCTGCTGCCGCGACTGCGCCGGCACGCTGCGGCGGCGCGGTAAACACCAGCTCATAGTCGTCGCCGCCGTGGAGCACACAGTCGGCCAGTCGCTGCGCATCGATGCCGCTGTCCGCCCAAGGGCAAGTGGCCCGTATTGCCGCATAGTCCACTTGCGCCCCCACGCCCGAGCGCGCCAGGATGTGGCCCAGGTCGCCCAGCAGCCCGTCGCTGACATCGGCACAGGCGCTCGCCACCCCGCGCAGCGCCAGGCCCAGCGCGACCCTGGGGGTGGGGCGCTCGAGCCGCGCGCGGCAGGCGGCGGCCACTGCCGGGTCCAGTTGCAGCCGCCCGAGCTGGTGTTGCAAGCCCAGTGCGGCTTCACCCAAGGTACCGCTCACATACACATCGTCGCCCGCTTGTGCCCCGCTGCGCAACAGGGCCTGGGTGCGCGTGGGCGCGCTAGCGTCGCCCGGCACTTCGCCAAACACCGTGATGCACAGGTTCAGCGGGCCGCGCGTGGTGTCGCCGCCTATCAGTTCGCAGCCGTGGGCATCGGCTAGCGCCAACAGGCCGGCGGCAAAGGGCTCCAGCCATTCCGCCTGCGCCTGGGGCAGCGCCAGCGCCAGCGTGAATGCCAGCGGGCGCGCGCCGCAGGCCGCCAGATCGCTCAGGTTCACTGCCAGCGCTTTATGACCCAGCGCCTGCGGGTCCACATCGGGGAAAAAATGCCGTCCCGCCACCAGCATGTCGGTCGAAATCGCCAGTTGCATGCCGGGTGCGGTTTGCAGGACCGCGCAGTCGTCACCCCCGCCGAGTACCGCCTTGGCGGCCGGGCGGCTGAAGTAGCGCTGGATCAGTTCGAACTCGTCCATGGTGCGCGCAAACCAAAGATGGGTTCAGTGCAAGGTGCGGTCGCTGCCGCTGAGCGCGTCGAGCACGAAGATGGGGATGTCCACATCGAATTTCTCGCCGTCCTCGGCCACGCAAAAATAGCTGCCGTGCATGGTGCCGGTGGGTGTGCGCAGCCGGGTGCCGCTGGTGTACTCAAAGGCTTCGCCGGGTTTGAGCAGGGGCTGGTGCCCGACAACCCCCAGGCCTTTGACGCGCTCGGTGTGGCCGCGGGAGTCGTTGACGCTCCAGGTGCGCGCGATCAGCTGCGCGGCAACCTGGCCGGTGTTCCGGATGGTGATGGTGTACGCAAACACGTACAGGTGTTCATGCGGCAGGCTTTGCTCAGGCAGGTACTGCGTCTGCACGTCGACCGAAAACTGGTAGCGGGAGGCGGTTTTTGACATGGGCCGATGCTACGGCGAAAATGCCCGCATGACCTACCGCATCGCCCCCTCCATTCTTTCCGCCGACTTCGCCCGCCTGGGCCAGGAAGTCCAGTCCGTGATCGCCGCCGGTGCCGACTGGATTCATTTTGACGTGATGGACAACCATTACGTGCCCAATCTGACCTTCGGCCCCATGATTTGCCAGGCCCTCAAGCCCCACGCAAAAACCGCAGCGGGTCAGGCCGTACCCATCGATGTGCATTTGATGGTGCAGCCGGTGGACGCGCTGGCGGCGGCTTTTGCCCAGGCCGGTGCCGACTTGATCAGCTTCCACCCGGACGCCAGCGGCCATGTGCACCGCAGCATCCAGGCGATCAAGGCGCAGGGCGTGCAAGCCGGGCTGGTGTTCAACCCGGCGCAGCCGCTGGACGTGCTGGACTGGGTGATAGAGGACATCGACCTGATTCTGATCATGAGCGTCAACCCCGGCTTCGGCGGCCAGGGCTTTATCGATTCGGCGCTGCGCAAGGTTGCGGACGCGCGCCGCCGCATACAGGCCAGCGGCAAGGACATACGGCTGGAGGTGGACGGCGGCATCAAGGCCGACAACATCCGCAGCGTGGCCGACGCCGGTGCGGACACCTTTGTTGCCGGCAGCGCTATTTTCGGCAAGCCCGACTACAAGGCGGTGGTCGACCAGATGCGGGCGGCGCTGGCGGCTTGAGGCTTTTGGCCGTCGCTTAGTCGGCGCTGGCGGTGAACACCGTCAGCACGCCGGTGAAGGCGTACAGGTGTTCATAAGCCACTTCGCCGCTGGCAAAAAACCCCACCAGCGGCACATCGCCCAGCGCCTGGCGCACGATTTGCATCTCCGCATGCGGCCAGCCAAAGTGCGCGCCGCCCCGGCCCACGCAGCTGACATACACCGCGCCGACGATGCGCTTGCGCTCGCCCACCGGCTCGGCGGATGGCCCATCGACCGACGCATATTCGACTTCGCTGGGTTCGAGTTCTTCGCGAATTTCGGCGCAAATGCGCATCAGGTCGGCGCGCGCGGTCTCCGCATTGCGGCGGCAAAACGCCAGCTGCAAGCCGGGGTGTACCGCGTCGCCCACGGCAATCGCGCGGCGTCCCGGGTCCAGGCCTATGATTTGCCGCACCTGGGTCTCGTTGCCGAGGTTGCCCGTCAGGCGAACCGCGGCATTGGACGCTCCCGTGCGCGGCGCGGCCAGCGCCACCAGCGTGGCGCGCACGGCGCTCAGCGCCGCTTCGGGCTGGTCCAGGCTGACCTTCAAGTCGGCCAGCAGCACGTCCAGCGCGGGGTCGCCATCCAGCGCGATCACCACGTTGTCCCGCGCCTCGGTCACCACGCGTACTTTGGATACCGGTTTGCAGCCCTGGGTCACGCGGGAGATGACGTCGATCTGCGGCCCGAAAGCCACGCCGCTCATGCCGCCGCTGAAAACGCCCTTGCTGCGCGCCTGACCCGGCAGGGTGCCGTCGCCCGAGAGCGCAAACTGCACGCTGCGCCTGCGGCTGCTGGAGAGTCCGCCAAACAGGTAGCCGCTTTCGGTGCGGCGCGCCATGTCGCCCAGCAGTTCGGTGACGTCGGGGGTGGACGGATCGACATGGACCAGCGCGGTCTGCGCCTCAAACCCCAGGTTCAGCGGCGATACGCCCGAGAACACGCGGAACTGGTCGCTGGGAATTTCCAGCAGCATCACCGCCAGCGCGGGCTCGTCGAAATACTCCACGTTGTTCGACGCAATGCCTATGCCCACGGTACCGGACCAGTCGGTGACACCGGGCAGCTCGGCACCCAGGTAATCCAGAATGTCGCGCGCCACATCCACATAGTCGTCGGTGATGTAGAGCAAGCCCAGGCCGGGCGCGCTGGCGTGGCTGCCGCCTGCCAATTGCGCACGCAGCTGGGCCAGAACCAGCGCTGCTGCGCCCTGCCACTGCGGATGGGTCGCGTGGGCGAAAGGAAACGGCAGCATGCCGCTCAGCCGCGTTTGGGCGTGCGTGCAGCGCCGGCTTTTTTGGCCGCAGGCCGGGCGGCCGGTTTCGCGGCGGCTGCTTTGCGGGCGGGTTTGGCAGCAGCGGGTGCTGGGCTGTGGGCGGCCATCTGGCTGGCGGCCTGGCCCACGTCTTTGAGTGCGGTGCTGGCAATGGTCTGGAATTGCTGGGTCAGCGCACTCCAGAGTTGAATCGGATCGACGGTGGCGCCGGGCGCGGCTTTGGCGTCCGGGGTGGCTGCGGTTTGCGGTTCTGGCGCAGCGGGCTTGGCTTGCGGACTTGCGTTGTCGCCGGGGCTGGTGAACGCGGGCGGCAGGGGAAAATTCATGCTCTTGAGCGTGGCCAGCGTCATTTTTTGCACTTCCAGTGCCTGGATGGTGGCGGCGAGTGCGCGGGTGTTTTGTTCCAGCCAGAACTGCACGGTCTTCAGTTCGCCGATACGTTTTTCCAGGTCCTCGGCGCTCAGGCTGGGAGTAAACCACTGGTTGAAAGCGGCGCTGGCCGGGCTGGCACCGCCACCTGCTTGCGCCGCACCCTTGCTCAAGCCCTGCAAAAAGTCGAAGCCGGGGACAAACTTGGCAAAACCCAGCGGGTCGTTGGTGTTGGATGAGGTCATGGGGGCTCCAGAGTCAGTGTGCCCCTCGGTTGTAACAGCTTGCGGCCCGCTTGGGCGCATGCCGTGACAAGCGGGGGCACAATTTTCAGTTGCCGTGCTGGTGGTGCCCGGCCTCGGCTGGTGCAGCCACCCGCACCGGAACCCGCAGCTCCTGGGTGCTTTGCACGCCCTTGCTGTCTTTGAAGGTCAGTGTGAGTGGGATGGTGCTGTCTTTTTGCAGTGCCACTTTCAAGTCCATCAGCATCAGGTGGTAGCCGCCGGGTTGGAGTTGCACCGCCTTGCCTGCGGGCAGCTTCAGGCCCTGGGTCAGCGGGCGCATGCGCATCACGTCGCCGTCCATCTTCATTTCATGGACTTCGGCCACGCCTGCCACCGGCGTGCTGACGCCAACCAGGGTGGTATCGACCGGGGCGGTGATTTGCATGAATGCGCCGGTGGCTTTCTGGCCTTGCACCGTGGCGCGGGCCCAGGCGTTTTGTACGTCCAGATTTTGGGCCTGTACCGTGGTCGCGAGTGCCAGCGCCAGCAGCGGACCCAGGTAGCGGGGAAATGGTTTCATGGGATCTCCTTCAGAGTTACAGATGGGCTGTTAGTGGTTATGGCCGTTGCCGCTTTGGATATCCAGCACTTCGAGCAAGGCCGCGGGTGACGCCAGCCCGTGGGTCGACGTGCCGCTGGCAGGGATTTCGCTCCAATCCAGCTTGGCGTTGGCGCATTGCTGCAGCACTTTGAACCACAGTGGTCCCGCCCGTTTGGGGGTGGTGCCGCGCAGCACAAACTCGTCGTAATACGCCGAGGGCAAGGCGTCTTGCGCGCTATTGGCGGTCCAGGTGATGGCCAGCACGCCTTCGGTGTAAGTGGTTCCGTGCTGGGTGTACGGCTCGGCCAGCGGGCCGGTTTGGGTGCTCAGGGTCCAGCCCGGCTTGGGCATGGGTTGGGCTGCGTTAAAGCCGGCAGGAATCAGCACGCGCAGCGCGGTGGTGGCCTCATTGCCGCAGCCGTGGCCCACGCGCAGTGCCGCGCGGTAGCTGCTGCCTGCGGCTGCGGCCGGGTCTTGCAGCACCACGTGGGAGTGGGCCTGGCCGCAGGCCAGGAGCACACCAAAGGCGTGCAGAAAAAACGGGCGGATAAAGGAGGAGAAGCAAGGGAATGGCATGTGTGTTTTCCGTGTTCAAAATGCTTGGATTGCCGCGCCGGGCGGTGTGCGCAACTGGTAGCCCGCGCGGCGTATACGGCTGCCGGCACCGAGGTGCCGTCGAATGGGTTTTTGCACGTGGCCCGGGTGTTACCGCAGGCAGCAGATGCCGCCCCTTTTACGGGCCTTTAGTGCGTCAACGTCAGGCCGTAGGCGGGCCGCGCGCCGGTGCCGGTCCGGCATGGCGGCTATAAGAGGCCGGGGTGTCGGCAGCCCATGGCAGGGGGCTGCTGTTGTGGCCTGCCAGTGCGGGCTGTGGCGCGGTCGCCAGGGGCGCGGCACCACCCAGACACAGCACGCAATGCAAGCC
>CANCTD010000112.1 GCA_947380945.1 Comamonadaceae bacterium | reverse complement strand
TCCACATGCTGCACGCCCGTGGTGCCGTGCAACTGGCGCTCGTAGCTCTGCTCGACGCCGAGCTTGCCGATGTATTCGGTACCCCGGTAGTTGGCCTGGTCATCGGCCTGCTCGATACTTTCTTTTTCGGCCTGGTTGATGCGCCCGATATAGCCGATCACGTGGCTGGCCAGTTCGCCATAGGGATAGCTGCGAAACAGCCGGGCCTTGATCTCCACGCCGGGAAAGCGGAAACGCTGCGCGGCAAAGCGCGCCACCTCCGCATCCGACAGGCGGCTGCGGATGGGAAGGGATTCAAAGCTGCGGGTCTCCTCCATCAGCTTTTTGAAGCGACGCCGGTCGCGGGCGCTGATGTCGATGACCTTGCTCAGGGCATCAATGGTTTGCTCAAGATTGGCATTTTTGGCCGGCGTGATCTCCAGCGTGTAGGCCGAATAGTTGGACGCCAGCACGATGCCGTTGCGGTCCAGAATCAGGCCCCGGTTAGGGACCACGGGAACAATCGCCGTGCGGTTGCTTTCCGCCTGCGCCAGCAAATCCTCGTGCCGCCATACCTGCAAATACGCCAGTCGCAAAAACAAGAGGAAAAAGCAGGCCAGTACCACCATGGTGAAGGCAAAAACCCGGTCCCGGAAACGCTGCAACTCGGCATCAACATTGCGCAGCTGCGTCATGGCGTTCGCGTCCCGCGCATCTCAAATAGGCCGGGTGGCATCGGGGTTCGGTGCACGGTGCTGCGGCGCAAACAGCAGCCAGCTTACCGGTGGCCACAGGGCGGACTGCACCACCGGTGCCAGCAAGAGCTGCCACCCTGGTGACGCGCCTCCGGCGAGCAAGCGCAAAACCAGCGCGACGCCGTGGGCCAGAAAAAACAGCGGCAGAATTTGCATCGCCTGTCCGCGCAAGCCAAACCAGAGCATGCGCCGGTGGATGGTGATTGCAAAGTAGCTGAGGATGATGTACGACAAAGCATGCTGCCCCAGCAGACTGCCGTGGTGCACATCCATCAAAAGCCCGAACACAAAGGCAGCACCAATACCCACCCGGCTGGTCTGGTGCACGGTCCAGAAAACCAGCACGATAGCCACCAGATCAGGCGCCCACGCCGCACGCCCGAAAAACGCCATGTTGAAAAACATGTTCATGAAAAAGGCCAGTACCAGACTGCCCCAGATAAAGGCCGGGTTGGCCGGTAGCAGCAGCCGTTGTCCCACGGGCATGATCATCGCCGGCCTCCTGCGCGTGCCGCGGGCGTGTGCGTCTCGGGGCGGGCCGGTATACCGGTCGGCACGGCGTCCAAAACCAGCACCTGCCCAGCCCCGGAAACCAGGCCAACGGGCACACAGTAAATCTGGGCAAATACCGCGTTCACCTGGCGGTCGACCTTTTCCACCCGGGCCACTGGCAAACCCGCCGGATACACGCCGTCCACCCCGCTGGTGGTGAGCAAATCACCCTCTGCCACATCGGCGTTGGCCGCCATAAAACGCAGCTCCATCGCATCGGCGTGGCTGGACGTATCGCCGTACACAACACCGCGCGCACCGGTGCGCACATTCAAAACCGGGGTGGCGTGGTCGCGGTCCGTAATCAAGGTGACCTCGCTGCTCAGCACAAATACCTGGGTCACCTGTCCGAGTACACCTTTTTCATCGATGACCGGCGAACCTTCTTTGATACCTTGCGCCTGGCCCCGGTCGATGATCACTTTGCGGGTGAACGGGTCGGCTGCGTCGTAAATCACCTGCGCCGCAGTGCCCGTGACCGGCAGCGTGGGACGCAAATCGAGCAAGGCACGCAGACGGCGGTTTTCCAGCTCCAGCTGCTCCACCTGGTAGGCCCGGGTCGATTGCTGGCGCAGTTGCGCGCGCAAGCCGGTGTGCAAGGCGTCGGCTGACTGCACCCGTTCGACAAACAAGGCGGCTTCACGGGCCATGAGCCCCGGACGCTGCGCCAGCCATTGCATGGGAAAGAGAACCGCTTCCAGCACCATACGGGCGGGTTGCAGCATTTGAAAACGGGTATCCGCCACCATCAGAAACAAAGCGGCTGCGCTGAACACAATCAGCTTGGAAAAGGCCGACGGGCCCTGGCGGAAAAATGGCGGGGGGTCCTGGTCCAGAACGCCGAGTGCCATAGGGGCTTTGCCCGGAGCTTATTCGTTGGTGAAGATGGAGCCCAGGCGCTCCATTTGCTCCAGCGCAATGCCGCAGCCACGCACCACGCAGGTCAGCGGATCCTCGGCGACCAAGACGGGCAAGCCGGTTTCCTCCGCGAGCAAGCGGTCCAGATCCCGCAGGAGCGCGCCGCCGCCGGTGAGCATCATGCCGCGGTCAGCAATGTCAGCACCAAGTTCGGGCGGGGTTTGTTCCAGCGCGTTTTTGACGGCGGAGACGATGTTGTTAAGCGGGTCGGTGAGCGCCTCCAGGATCTCGTTGCTCGAAATCGTGAAGCTGCGGGGTACGCCTTCGGACAGATTGCGCCCGCGCACTTCCATTTCGCGCACCTCGGAGCCGGGGAAAGCCGAGCCGATTTGCTTCTTGATGGCCTCTGCCGTGGGCTCGCCGATCAACATGCCGTAATTGCGGCGGATGTAGTTGATGATGGCTTCGTCAAACTTGTCGCCGCCAACACGCACGCTGCCCTTGTAAACCATGCCGCCCAGCGAAATCACGCCCACCTCGGTGGTGCCGCCGCCGATATCGACAACCATGGAGCCGCTGGCATCCGAGACCGGCAGTCCGGCACCGATGGCCGCAGCCATGGGCTCTTCGATCAGGTACACGTCGCTGGCACCGGCACCCAGCGCCGACTCGCGGATCGCGCGGCGCTCGACCTGGGTGGAGCCGCAGGGCACGCAAATAATGATGCGGGGGCTGGGCTTGAACACGCCACGCGGATGCACCATCTTGATGAACTGCTTGAGCATTTGCTCGGTAACGGTGAAGTCGGCGATCACGCCGTCCTTCATGGGCCGGATCGCTTCGATATTGCCCGGCACCTTGCCCAGCATGGCTTTGGCCTCGCGGCCCACAGCCTGGATCGACTTCTTGCCCTGCGGGCCGCCTTCGTGGCGGATCGCAACGACAGAAGGCTCGTCCAACACAATGCCTTTGTCGCGCACAAAAATCAAGGTGTTGGCGGTGCCCAGATCAATCGCCAGATCGGTCGAAAAATAACGGCGAAAACTTGCAAACATGAAAAATCCTATCGGCCTGTTGCCTGCACTTGCGCGCAAAAAGCCCGTGTTCTGGAATAAAAAGCGGTGTTTAAGCTCTAAACACGCCGCACAAATCAGCCTTGATCGGGCCTGCGGGGCGGCTCAGCTAAAGGCGGGATAATACCCCATGCCCCATAAAGTGGCAGCTTTGCGCAGCCAGCAAGCGGCATTTTTTCCTCCTCACAGATCGCATTTGCACCCATGCCACTGACCCCTGCCGACATCTCCCGGATCGCGACCCTGGCGCGCCTGGAACTCGCCCCCGCCGAGCAAACCCATATGCTGAACAAGATCAACGCGTTTTTCAGCATCGTCGAGCAAATGAATGGCGTGGACACCCAAGGCGTAGTGCCCATGGCCCATCCGGTGGACGCCATGCCAACCTTGCGCCAGCACATTCCCGACGCCAACGCGCAGGGCATCACCCTGCGCCTGCGCCCCGACCTGGCCAGCGAGCCCAACGGCCGGGAAGCCAACCAGCGCAGCGCCCCCGCCGTCGAGCGCGGCCTGTTCCTCGTTCCCAAAGTGATTGAGTAAGCCATGCACGATTTGCACCAATTGGGCGTGGCCGAACTTGCTGCGCTGCTCAAGCGCAAAGAGGTCAGCGCCGTGGAAGTCGCCACCCGCTTTCTGGCCGGTCTGGGTGGCAACCCGCACAACGCATTCCTCGACATCGACAGCGAAGTCAGTTTGGCGCAGGCCAAGGCCTCCGATGAAAAAATCGCCAAAGGCACAGCCGGCCCGCTGGAAGGCGTGCCGATTGCGCACAAAGACGTGTTCGTGACCAAAGACTTGGTGACCACCGCGGGCTCGAAAATCCTGACCGGCTACCGCTCGCCCTTTGATGCGACTGTGGTGCGCAAGCTGCGCGAGGCCGGCATGGTGACCCTTGGCAAACTCAACTGCGACGAATTCGCCATGGGTTCTAGCAACGAGAACTCGGCATTCGGTGCGGTCAGCAACCCGTGGGAGAGCAGCCATGTGCCGGGCGGGTCTTCCGGGGGCAGCGCGGCTGCGGTGGCGGCGCGCCTGACGCCAGCGGCTACGGGCACGGACACCGGCGGCTCCATCCGACAGCCCGCCGCGTTTTGCGGCATCACCGGCATCAAACCGACCTACGGGCGGGCATCGCGCTACGGCATGGTGGCATTTGCCTCCAGCTTGGACCAGGCCGGGCCCATGGCGCGCAGCGCGGAAGATTGCGCGCTCTTGCTGTCCGCCATGTGCGGGCCGGATCTGGACCGGGATTCCACGTCCTTGGAGGTGGCGCAAGAAGACTTTGCGCGGGATCTGCGCAAGCCCCTGGCATCAGCCGGAAAAAGCGGCGGCCCCTTGCGCATAGGCGTGCCCAGGGAATGGGTGGAATGGCAAAACGGAGGCCTTCGCGCCAACGATGTCAGCACGGATGTCATTGCCCAGATTTCGACAGCGCTCAACCAGCTCATGGCGCTCGGTGCCCAGGTTGCGCCTATTGGCCTGGCAGACGCCGGTTATGCCATCCCCGTCTACTACATCGTCGCCTGCGCCGAAGCCAGCTCCAACCTCAGCCGCTTTGACGGCGTCAAATTCGGCCACCGCGCCGCGCAGTACGGCGACTTGCTCGACATGTACCAAAAGACCCGCAGCGAAGGCTTTGGCGACGAGGTCAAGCGCCGCATCATGACCGGTGCTTATGTGCTGTCGCATGGTTACTACGACGCTTACTACCTGCAGGCGCAAAAAATCCGCCGCATGATTGCCGACGACTTTCAGCGGGCTTTTGCGGAATGCGACGTGATCGCCGGACCGGTGGCGCCGACCACGGCCTGGAAACTGGGCGAGAAGTCCGATGACCCGGTGGCCAATTACCTGGCCGATATCTTCACCCTGCCTGCATCCTTGGCCGGCTTGCCCTGTATGAGCGTACCGGTAGGTTTGGGCGGGGGCGGCATGCCGGTGGGCATGCAACTCATAGGCAACTACCTGGACGAGGCGCGCCTGCTGAACGTGGCGCACCAGTTCCAGCTGCACACCACGCACCACACCCAAGCCCCGGGAGCCGCCGCATGAGTACCGCCAAATTGGTTCACGGCTACGAAGTCGTCATCGGCTTCGAGACACACGCCCAGCTTGCCACCAGCAGCAAAATTTTCAGCCGCGCCTCCACCGCCTTTGGCGCGGAGCCCAACACCCAGGCCTGCGCCGTGGACCTGGCTTTGCCCGGCACGCTGCCGGTGATGAACCGCGCGGCGGTTGAATGCGCGATCAAGCTCGGCTTGGCGCTGGGCTCGCACATCGCAGAGCGCAGCGTGTTTGCGCGTAAAAACTATTTCTACCCCGATCTGCCCAAGGGCTACCAGATCAGCCAGTTCGAAATTCCGGTGGTGCAAGGCGGCGCGGTGTCTTTTCTTCTGGATGGCGAGCCCCGAACCGTGCGACTGGTGCGTGCGCATCTGGAAGAGGATGCAGGCAAATCGTTGCATGAAGACTTTATTGGTCAGTCCGGCATCGACCTGAACCGCGCAGGCACGCCGTTGCTGGAAATCGTGACCGAGCCCGACATGCGCAGCAGCGAAGAGGCCGTGGCCTACGCCAAAGAGCTGCACAAAATCGTCACCTGGATCGGCATGTGCGACGGCAATATGCAAGAGGGTTCCTTCCGCTGCGACGCCAACGTGTCGGTGCGCAAGCCCGGCGCGCCGCTGGGCACGCGGCGTGAAATCAAGAACCTCAACAGCTTCAAGTTCATGCAGCAGGCGATTGACTACGAGGTGCGCTGGCAGATTGAACAGATCGAGGACGGCCATGCGATTCAACAAGCCACGGTGCTGTTCAACCCGGACACCGGCGAGACCCGGGCGATGCGCACCAAGGAAGACGCTGCCGATTACCGCTACTTCCCCGACCCCGATCTGCCGCCGTTGGTCATCGCACCGGAATGGGTGGCGCGCGT
>CANCTD010000111.1 GCA_947380945.1 Comamonadaceae bacterium | reverse complement strand
GTGATGTCCACAATCTGGATCATGCGGTCATAGGGCATGCGGGTCGGGCCGATCACACCCAGGGTGCCGACCACCCGGCCGTCGACCTCATAGGGCGCGCTGACCACCGACAACTCTTCGAACGGCACGGTCTGGCTCTCGCCGCCTATGAAGATGCGCACGCCTTCGGCCTGGCCTGCGGTATCGAGCAAACGCATGATCTGGGCCTTTTGTTCGAACAAATCAAAAGCCCGGCGCAACTGGCCCATGTTGCTGGAAAAGTCCGCGACTGAGAGCAGATTGCGCTCGCCGGAGATCACGATGGCATCCTGCGATTCGGCGATGGCCTCGGAGCTGGCGTGCACGGCGGCCTGCATCAAGGTGGCAATTTCGGTGCGCAGGGTTTCCACCTCGTGCTTAAGCAGTCCACGCACCTGGTCCATGTCCATGCCGACATAGTGGCTGTTCAAAAAGTTGGCCGCTTCGCCCAGCTGGGCCTGGGTGTGGTCCACCGGGGTGAATATCACCCGGTTTTGCACATCGCCCTCGGGCGAGACGATGATGACCAGCACCCGCTTTTCGGACAAGCGCAAAAACTCGATATGGCGGAACACCGAGCCGCGGCGCGGTGCCATCACCACGCCAACAAACTGCGACAGGCTGGAGAGCAAATGCGCCGCGTTGGAGAGTACTTTTTGCGGCTGGTCCGGCGCCAGCGTCTGCTGGCCGAATCGCTGGGGCTGCACGGTCAGCATGGTGTCCACAAACAGGCGGTAGCCGCGCGCCGTGGGAATGCGCCCGGCCGAGGTGTGGGGGCTGACGATCAGGCCCAGCTCCTCCAGGTCGGCCATCACGTTGCGGATGGTCGCCGCCGACAATTCCAGCCCGGTCGCCTTGGACAAGGTGCGGCTGCCCACGGGTTGCCCATCGGCGATATAGCGCTCTACCAGCGCTTTGAGCAGCGTCCTGGCGCGGTCATCAAGCATGAAATCATTTTAGTGATGTAATTTCAGCATGCTCCCCTCCAAATCCCCATCCTTCCGGCGTGCCGCGCTCGTGGGCAAGTTCCCGGTCGCCGGCTTGGCGGCACTGGACGACTCGCGCGCCCTGCTGGCCGATGTGGCGGCGTTTTTGGAGCAATGCGGCTGCGAGGTGGTCTTGGAAGCCTCCACCGCCGCGAATCTGGACCACCCGCATTACCCGGCGCTGGGCGTGGACGCCCTGGGCGCGGGCTGCGACGTTTGCGTGGTGCTGGGTGGTGACGGAACCATGCTGGGCATGGGCCGGCGCCTGGCCGAGTTCGACGTCCCGCTGATCGGCATCAACCAGGGACGCCTGGGCTTTATCACCGACATCGCGCTGGATCAATTCAAAGCCACGCTGGCGCCCATGCTGGCCGGCGACTATGTGGAAGAGCGGCGCAGCCTGATCCAGGCCCGCGTGGTGCGCGACAAGGTCTGCGTGTTTTCTGCGCTGGCCATGAACGATGTGGTGGTCAACCGGGGTGCGACCTCGGGCATGGTCGAGCTGCGCGTCGAGGTCAACGGCCATTTCGTGGCCAAGCAGCGCGCCGACGGCCTGATCATCGCCACACCTACAGGCTCCACCGCCTACGCCCTGTCGGCCGGCGGCCCCATGATCCACCCGGCCACCAGGGCCTGGGTAATGGTGCCGATTGCGCCGCACACCCTGTCCAACCGGCCGCTGGTGCTGGACGACAGCGCCGACATCGTGGTCGAACTGGTCGCCGGGCGCGACGCCAGCGCCAATTTCGATATGCAGTCCCTGGCCGCCCTCTTGCACGGCGACCGCATCGAGGTCAGCCGCTCGCGCCACGCAGTGCGCTTTTTGCACCCGCGCGGCTGGACCTTTTTTGACACCTTGCGCAACAAGCTGCACTGGAACGAAGGGGTGGTCTGAGCCATGGCACTGCGACGCATGGTCTTGCGCGACTTCGTCATCGTGCATGAACTCGAGTTGGATCTGCAATCCGGCTACACCGCACTCACGGGCGAAACCGGCGCGGGCAAATCGATTCTGATTGACGCCTTGCAGCTGGTCACTGGCGCCCGAGCCGAAGCCGGGCTGATACGCGAAGGCGCGCAGCGCACCGAAATCAGCGCCGAGTTTGACAACACGCCAACGCTGGACGCCCTGCTCGCCGAGCAGGGCTTTGCCGCAGACGAAGCCCTTTTGCTGCGCCGCAGCGTGGACCAGGCCGGGAAAAGCCGGGCCTGGGTCAACGGCAGCCCGGCTACTGCGCAGCAATTGCGCGCGGTCGGCGAGCTGCTGCTGGACATCCACGGCCAGCACGCCTGGCAAAGCCTGACCCGCGCTGCCGCCGTGCGTGAACTGCTTGATGCCTACGCCCGCGTATCGACTGCGGCGCTCAGCGGCCACTGGCAGCGCTGGCAGGAAGCACGCCGCCAGCATGCCGAAGCGCTGGCCGCGCAAAGCAACTTACAGGACCGGCGCGACAAACTGCTGTGGCAAATCGGCGAGGTCGACAAGCTGCAACCCCAGCCAGACGAATGGGACGGTCTGAACACCGAACACGGCCGCTTGTCCAACGGGCAGGCGCTGCTGGACGCGGCCCAGGGCGCGCTGGATGCGCTGGACGGCGACGATGGTGGCGCGCTGCGCCGCCTGGCTGCGGCCTGCGCTGCCGTCGAGCCGCAGCAGGACATCGAGTCGCGCTTTGCCGAACCCGTGCAAATGCTCAACGCCGCGCTGGCGCAAACCGAGGAAACCGTGCGCAGCCTGCGCGCCTACCTGCGCCATGTGGATCTGGACCCCGCGCGCCTGCAGGAGCTGGACACGCGCATGGCCCTGTGGGTTTCGCTGGCCCGCCGGTACAAGCAAACGCCCGCCTTGTTGTTTGCCACCTGGCAGCAATGGAAGCAGGAGCTGGCGCAGCTGGACGCGGCCGGCGATATAGCCGCCTTGCAGGCAAGCGTGGATGCTGCTGCGGCAGCCTACGAGGCCGAGGCGCGCAAAGTCTCCAAAGCCCGGGCCAAGGCCGCGCCCCTGCTGGCACTATCTATTACCAGCGCCATGCAGGAACTGGGCATGCGCGGCGGCCAGTTTGTGGTCGCGCTGGAGCGCGCCGCGCAGCCTATGGAGAGCGGCTGGGAAGATGTGCAGTTTCTGGTGGCCGGCCATGCGGGCAGCACGCCGCGCCCGGTCGGCAAAGTCGCCTCCGGCGGTGAGCTCTCGCGCATCGCGCTGGCGATTGCGGTCAGCACCAGCACGCTGGGCAGCGCACCCACGCTGGTGTTTGACGAAGTCGATTCGGGCATAGGCGGGGCGGTAGCGCATACCGTGGGGCGCTTGATGCACAAGCTGGGCGCGGACCGGCAGGTGCTGGCGGTGACCCACCTGCCACAAGTCGCCGCCTGCGCCAACCAGCATCTGGTGGTGGCCAAAAACACCCAGGGCAGCAGCGTGCACAGCAGCGTCACACCGGTGGAAGATGATGCGCGGGTTCAGGAAATCGCCCGCATGCTGGGCGGTGAGGCCCTGACGCCCACCTCGCTGGCGCATGCACGTGAAATGCTGCGCGGCACCGCGACGGAGCACTAATGGAAATTGTGGTTATCACCGGCATGTCCGGTTCGGGAAAATCGGTGGCGCTGCACGCGCTCGAAGACATAGGCTATTACTGCGTGGACAACCTGCCGCCCGAGTTGCTGCAGGACTTCATCGCTCTGGAGCAAAAGCAGCAGGCCACCCACGTGGCGATTGCCACCGATGCCCGCAGCGGCGCCTCACTGCAACTGGCCACGCAGCAACTCAAGACCTTGCGCGCGCAAGGCCACCATGTGCGCGCGATTTTTCTGGACGCATCGACCACCACGCTGGTGCGCCGCTATTCCGAAACCCGGCGCAAACACCCCCTTGCGCAAAGCCGGCCCGACCCCGCCGTGCTGGACGGCGAGGAGCTGCGCCGCGATCTGGTGCAGTCGATTGAGCTGGAGCGCGAACTGCTGGTAGATCTGCGTGCGGAATCGCACACCGTGGACACCAGCGCCATCCGCCCGGCGCGCTTGCAGGCCTATATCAAAGAGCTCTCGCGCACGCCCATCACGCAAATGACGCTGGTGTTTGAGTCATTCGCCTTCAAGCGGGGCGTTCCGGTCGACGCGGACTATGTGTTCGACGTGCGCATGCTGCCCAACCCGCATTACGAGCCCGGCTTGCGCGAGCTCACGGGCCGCGATGCGCCTGTGGCCGAATACCTGGACGCGCAAAGCGAGGTCCACGCCATGCAAAACAGCATCGCGCAGTTCCTGCAGCAGTGGCTGGAACCCCTGGCGCGCGACCAGCGCAGCTACGTCACCGTGGCGGTTGGCTGCACTGGCGGACAACACCGCTCGGTGTTCCTGGTGGAACAGTTGGCGCGGCAATTCAGTGCGCCCAACGGCACGCCCTGGGTCACCCTCAAACGCCACCGCGAGCTCGACGCCTGAGGGCCCGGGTCAAGCGGTCTCAGTCCGCCTGCAAAAGGCGGCGCACCGGCGCCGGTAAACCCAGTGCGGGCCACTCGTCGGGGGCAAACCATGCGCCGGCCATGGCAGCGCTTGGCCCCACTGGCGGCTGCGTCACCGACAGGCGCATGCGCCAAGGGTGCAGATGCAGGTCCTTGTGCGTGAGCACGTGCACAAAAGCGGCCATAGGCTCAGGCCGCGCACCCGCACCCAGCGCCGCCGCCAGCAAGTCCTCCTCAGAATCAAACAGGGGCAGGCAATACAAGCCAGCCCATACACCCGGCGTGGGGCGCTTATCCAGCCAGACCGCGCCCCGGGCATCCTGCAGGTACAAGAGCCAGATGGACTGCGCGCTTCGCTTGAGCTTGCGGCTGCGCCGCGGATAGTCCTGCACGCGGTCCTGGGCGCGTGCCACGCAGATGTCCGCCAGCGGGCAGGCGGTGCACAAGGGCTGGCGCGGCAGGCACAGGCCTGCGCCCAGGTCCATCACGCCTTGCGTGTAGCGCTGCATGGAAAAACCGGCGGGCGCAGGCGCGCCCTCAGGCGGCAGCACAGCCTGGGCCGCGTCCCACAGCGCACGGGTCTGGGCGGCTTGGGCCAGATCACCGCCGAAACCCAGCACGCGGGTCAGCACCCGGCGCACATTGGCATCCAGAATCGCCACCCGCTCGCCATAACACAGCGAAGCAATCGCCGCCGCCGTGGAGCGCCCTATGCCAGGCAGGCTTTCCAGTTGCGCAGCGCTGCGGGGAAAAGCCCCGCCGTGAAGCTGAATAACCGCTTGCGCGCAGGCGTGCAAATTGCGCGCGCGGCTGTAGTAGCCCAAACCGCTCCACATGCCCAGAACCTCATCCAAGCTGGCGTCAGCCAGCGCCTGTACCGTGGGAAAGCGGTCCATAAAACGCGTGAAGTAGCCGCGCACCGTGGCCACCTGGGTTTGCTGCAGCATGGTCTCCGACACCCAGACGCGGTAGGGGTCGGTGGTGTTCTGCCAGGGCAAATCCTGGCGGCCATGCAGCGCCTGCCAGTCCGATACGCGCTGCGCGATCGACGCAGCGGGTGGCATCACGGGGTTTGGCACCGGGGGCAAAAAAACGTGGCGCGCTGACCCTGGCGGATGCTGCGGATGGGTGTTGCGCAAACCTTGCAGGGCTGCGCCGCGCGCCCGTAGACCATGGCTTCGAGCTGAAAGTAGCCGGATTCGCCTTGTGTATTTGAAAAATCGCGCAGGGTGCTGCCGCCTTTGGCAACCGCGCGGGTCAGCACGTCGCGTACCGCGTGGTGCAGGCGCGCCAAGCGCGGGCGGCTGAGGCGCGCGGCGCGGGTGGTCGGGCGAATGCCGGCTTGAAACAGTGCTTCGGAGGCATAAATATTCCCCACACCGACCACCACCTCACCGGCCAGCAGCACCTGCTTGACCGGTGCACTGCGTTGGCGCATTGCGGTGCAAAAAGCCGCCAGGTCAAAGCATTCGCCCAGCGGTTCCACACCCAGATGGCCCAGCAATTTGTGCGCTTGCGGGCTGTCTTCGCTGGGCACAAAAACGGCTGCGCCAAATCGGCGCGGGTCGTGCAGGCGCAACACCCCGGCCGTGGTGTGCAAATCAAAATGGTCGTGCTTACCGGGTTCGCCAGCGGTTTTGCTAAAGGTCAGGCTGCCCGACATACCCAGATGCACCAGCAGAATGCCGTGGTCCAGATCCAGCAACAGGTATTTACCCCGGCGGCGCACGCCGTGCACCTGCTGCCCGACCAGCTCCGCCG
>CANCTD010000110.1 GCA_947380945.1 Comamonadaceae bacterium | reverse complement strand
GAAAGCGCATGGCGTCGCGCTGGGGTTTCGGAAAGCTGGGATGGCACGGTGCACTACTCACATGGAATCAAAAGATGCCGGATGGTGCCTGTGGATGTTCATTTTGTAAAAGAACATATTCCCATTTCCATATGTCCATAAGCTTATGTCTGGTTTGCAATAAGCGTCTTTCATCCGGTGCTGCGCCTGCGCCCGTGCGCTGTCAAATTCCGCATAAGCACATAAACATTCAGTCTTTTACTTATCGCTTCGTCGGTCGCAGAATTTGTGCTGTAACAACTTTTTTGGAGCGGCGACATGGCATTTTCTGGATCACTTTTTGGTGGGTCACGTTTGGGACACCGGTTAGCGGCCTTGGCGGCAACTGCTGTCCTGGGCTTTGCGCCCACAGCGTTTGCGCAGCAGCAGATCACCCTGCTGAATGTGTCGTACGACCCTACCCGCGAGTTGTATGGGGAGTTCAATGCCGCATTTACCAAATACTGGAAAGCCAAAACCGGGCAAGATGTATCCATCAAGCAAAGCCATGGCGGCTCGGGCAAACAAGCGCGCGCCATCATCGACGGACTGGAAGCCGACGTGGCGACCCTGGCGCTAGCCGGTGATACCGATGCTGTAGCAAAAAACGGCGGCTGGATCGCGTCCGGCTGGCAAAAGCGCTTGCCGCACAACTCGTCGCCCTACACCTCCACCATCGTGTTGGCGGTTCGTGAAGGCAACCCCAAGGGCATCAAGGATTGGGATGACCTGATTCGGCCCGACATCAAGGTCATCACACCTAACCCCAAAACCTCAGGCGGTGCGCGCTGGAATTACCTTGCAGCCTGGGAGTTTGCCAAGCGGAAGTTGGGCAGCGATGCCAAGGCCAAGGAATTTGTCGCCAAGCTCTATTCCAACGTGCCGATTCTGGACACCGGTGCGCGCGGATCCACCATCACTTTTGCGCAACGCGGTCAGGGCGATGTGCTGATTGCATGGGAGAACGAGGCCTATCTGCTCGAGAAAGAATTCGGTTCCAAATTTGATGTGGTGGTTCCGTCCTTGAGCATTTTGGCCGAGCCCGCAGTGGCGGTGGTGGACAAAAACGTGGACCGCAAAGGCACACGGGTGGTGGCCGAGGAATACCTGAAGTACCTGTACAGCGAAGAGGGACAGGACATCGCCGGCAAGAACTTTTACCGTCCGGCAGTCTCCGAAAAAGCCAAGGCCAAGTACGCCAGCCAGTTTCCCAAGATCAAGCTGTTCACCATTGATGAGGGTTTTGGCGGCTGGGACAAGGCCGACAAAGAGCACTTCGCCGATGGCGCAAGCTTCGACCAGATCTACACCAAAAAGTAGTTGCGCGATATGGCTGCCAGGTATTGGCAGCAAGGCGCTAAGGGCCCGACGCCTTGGTCGGGTGCCTTGGGCAGTGACCGGGTCGTCGGTCAGGCCTTCATTGTGGGGTGCATCGCAGCTCCTGATGGGCTCAGGTAAGCCAATGGCGGCAGTTCTGTGACTGCATGTGAACGATCCGATCCGCGGATGCTAATTGCCAAATTGCAGCTGCGCAGGCATTCTGGGTCGTGCGGCGTAGTGCATGCGCTGCGTGCGTTCCTCTTCCAGCTCATGCAGCTTGATCGTGTTCATCAAAAAGAGAATCTGGCGCTGCAAGGCTTGCCTGGCCTGTTGCTGCGCATAGTCAAGACTGTCATGCTCGCGCAAAAGCTTCACAATTTGCGGGTTGGTTTGTTGCCGTATCGGTGACATGTTGTTGCCTTAAAGCCTTGGGAGCAGACCTGCACTCTAGGGGTTTTTCTTTCCGGGTGGAAATACTGATTTGTCATACCCATATAACTTGCGCAAAGGGGTATGCGCTACCCATCTGAGAGAGCCTGCCGGCGTTATCACTCGTTGAAGTGTCCCGACGGAGCCGGGGCACTCCACCGTCGATCGGCTAGTTCAGTTTTCCCCGCAAAGCCGACAGCGCTGCCGAAGTCCCGGCGTCCAGCACCAGCGCCAGCACCATCGCGATGCCTGCGAGCGGAAATGCCATGCATACAAGTGAGTTCGGCCAAAGGTGTCGCCAGCCTAGTGATGGTAGGAGGTGTCGTGGCCTTGATCATGGGAATGCCCATCAGGGGATCAACCAAAGGCAAGATGGCCCTCTGCTGAGCAACCCAACAAAGTCTCAGGCCTCTAGCAATTGCTTGCACTCAGGGTATTCCCGCTGGCTGCGGGCTTTTCCAAGCCGGCAATGCCGAATAGTTCTGCGGTCGTACGGACGATGTACCCAGAAACATCCGATCAACTTGCGTCCTGCCCCGTTGCATAAGCAAAAAATCGCATTCTGCTAGGGCGCTACGGCTTTCTTACGGATGGCAACCAAAACTTCAATGCCGTCGCTGCAGCGAAGGCTCTCGGTCACCAAATCAAAAACCTCGGACACGGAATCCTGCCCAAGGACACGGGCCGCTGCGTCGCAGCGAACCAACCGGCCCTCTGACATAAGGGCAATATCGTCACAGTAGCGCGCAGCCGCGTTCAAGTCGTGCAGGACCATGACTGTGGTCAAGCCCCGCGCATGGGTAATGCCCCGAACAAAGGCCAGCACCTCCAGTTGGTGGCTGATATCCAGCGCGCTAGTGGGCTCGTCCAGGAGCAGGTATTGGGGCTGTGCAACGAGCGCCTGGGCCAGGTAGACCAATTGGCGTTGACCGCCGCTGATATCGCTCATGCGTGCGGGGGCTAGCGCACCTATGCCCAAGGACCCCAAGGTTTGGGATACTGCATTCAAATCATCGTCATGGACTTTCAGATGCAACTGTGCAATGCGACCTAGCAAAACGACTTCCAGCACGGTCAAAGCGGCCGGTGCCTGGCTATCCTGGGGCATATAGCCGATAGCGCGTGGGCGTTGGGTGGCGCCGTGAAAGCGGATTTGCCCTTGCACCGGCAGCAGACCGGCGATTGCTTTAATCAGGGTTGATTTGCCGCATCCATTGGGGCCGATGATGCCCAAAACCCGACCGCTGGCTGCGTGCACATCGACATGATGCAGCACCGATTTTTTGCCATAGGCAACGCGCAGGCCGTGGAGGCTGATGGTCACCAGTAACTCCTGCGGTGGCGCACCACCATCCACATAAAGAATGGCACGCCGATCAGCGCGGTCACGATTCCAATGGGTATTACGGCGCCCGGCTTAATCGTTTTACTTGCCACGGAGGCCAAGGACAACAGCAGGCTGCCCAGCAGCGCCGAGGTCGGGAGAAAGCCGCGCTGATCTTCGCCCACGAGCATGCGAGAGAGATGGGGTGCGACCAAGCCGACAAAGCCAATGGTTCCCACGAAGGCCACTGCAACGCCCGTGAGCATCGAGATCAACACAAACGATCGCATCCGCAATGCGCGAACATCCACGCCGAGCGCGCCTGCCCGCGCGTCCCCCAGTTTCATCGCCGTCAAATTCCACAGATCCCGAACAAGGAATGGTACGCACAGCAGGAGAACCGCCACCATGGCCGCCAATTTTGGCCAGGTTGATTTCTGCAGGCTGCCGAAGAGCCAAAAAACGACCTGTTGCAAGGACTCGGGTGAGGCGATCATTTGGAGGCCCGAGAGCAGGGCTTGAAACAAAAACAACAGCGCGATGCCGGCCAGAATCAGGCCCTCCGCGCTGGCGGCCCGTGCTCCACCTATCCAGTACACGCCAGCACAGGTCAGCGCAGCAAACAGGATGGCGTTTGCCGCGATTGCGTAGGATTCAGGCAGCGGCAATGCAATCCCCAGAACAATCGCCAGAGAAGCCCCAAACCCGGCGCCGGCCGAGATGCCCAGTGTGTAGCTCGAAGCCAGCGGGTTGTTCAGAATGGTTTGCATGATGGCCCCGGACAAGCCCAGCGCGGCACCCACGGCCACCGCCGTGAGCGCCACCGGCAGGCGTATCGCCCAGACGATAGCGTGCACCGAGGCGTCCTGCGCTTCACCCCACACCGCCTGGGCCACTTGGCCTATGGGTAAAAAGGCCGGGCCCGTTGCCGCGTCGAGCAATACGCCGAGCAACAAGGCCAGTGCCGCCGCCGCAAGCACCCGGCTGCGCTGCTGCGCGGCGCGCTGGTATTCCTGCGTGACGGCGTCGGTTGCCAGGGTCATGGCTTGAGCCGCAGCATCCAGGTGCCGGCATAGCCCACCGGCAGGTACTTGGTGTGGTAGCTGCGGAACGCAGCCTCTGGGTCCACGTCGCGGAATGCCTCCGGGTACAACTGCTTGGCGATGTATTGCATGGCCACGTAGTCAAACAGGGTGCGGCACAGACCGTGCTCGATAGCGTGGACTTCACCGCCCTTAACGGCTTTGAGGCTGCCCCATCCAGCGCGCTGCGAATAGGGTTCCAGCGATTTGCGGGTGATGTCCGGGGTGGCCTCGTAGCCGGTCTTCACGGCTTTGGGCTTGTTGATCCAAGAAGATCCGGCGATAAAGATCAGATCGGGGTTGTCCGCAATGACAGCTTCCGCATTGACCGGACCCCATGGTCCCGTGAGTTTGCCATCGGCCACATTCACGGCCCCCAGTGTGGTGAGCAGCTTGCCCCACATGGTTCCACTGTAGCTGTTGCCCACGGTATCTGGACCGGCCTGACCCAGCTCGACATACACCTTTTTATTGGACGCACCGCCCGCTTTCGCAATCCGCGCCAACACGTCCTTGTATTCGTGCTCATACAGCGAGGCCAGTTCCTCGGCGCGGTTTTCATTGCCCATGACCTTGCCGATGGCACGGGTCGATGCCAGGTGCCGCTCCAACTGCTGGGCGTTGTAGTCAATCACGACGATGGGGATGCCGGCGCTTTCGATTTGGGCACGTGCGGTTTCCAGCGACTTGTAAGTCCATTCGGCGATGAACAGCACGTCCGGCTTGAGTGCAATGACCTTCTCTGCACTGAAGTTGCCGTCATCGGAGTTGCCGATATCGGGCATGGCCTGCAAATTGGGTATTACTGCCGAATAGCGTTTGAAAATCACCGGGCGCCAGCCCTCCCAGGGCGCGCGCGAGATACCGACCACTTTGGTCCAGCCTTCTTTACCGGCGACAGCGGTGAATTCCTCAAAATTGAAATTCAGCACGACGCGCTGACCCGGCGTGGTGATGCGGACTTTTCGGCCAATGGCGTCCACCACTTCGGTTGTGGCAGCGAAGGCCTGCAAGGTACCCAGCAGGACTAGTCCGCAGAGGACGAAGCGAAACATACGATTGAAAAGACGTGTCATAAGATTCCTAAAAATATTGAGAGGCAGAGCGCTCAAGGCTTCTGGTGTACGTTGTGGTGATCGCCCTGGGCATGTGGGTCGATCTGAACCATGCCCTCAAAGCTGGCAAACAGCGCCAGCTTCTCTTTACTCAGGGACGACTCGGCGCGCTGAACTGCGCGGGCTAATGCTTGCGCAGCGGCGGGTTGCAAGCCAGCCATGTGCAAAACGTCAGCCTGGGTCAGACCATCGCCCGCGCAAGCCGAGATGGTCCAGCGCCCATGGGTTTTGCGCAACAGTGCGCGTCCGCCACGGTTCTCCTGCACCCAACCAGTAACAGCGGTACTTCCCTGCACCGTGATGGGTTCTACCGACAGCGGAGCGTCCGGTCGGTCGAACTGCTTTTTCATCACCATCCGGATGTCATCGGCGTCAACGCCGGCGGACGCCGCGTGCTGGGTACCCGGCTGCGCCGGGCCGTGACTGGTCTGCGCGCACGCAAACCAGGGGATGCTGACGGCCATGGCCGCGCAACAGATGACATGGCGAAAACGCATGGGAATACTCCTTTGAAAATGGGTTTGCCGGGGTTCATGGCGCGGATCTCGGTGGTTGCCTCAAGCAGCCGCAGTGCCCGAGACCTCGCCATGAACAGTGCACTCTTAGTTGAATTTCCCCCGCACAGCGGGAAGCGCCGCGGAGGTGATGGTGTCAAGCACCAAAGCCAACACCATCGCAATGCCTGCGAGCGGAAATGCCATGCCCGTGAGCACCATCACGAGCACGCCACCTTTCCACAGTTTGGTCTCCGCAGGCATCATGGGTGCGCCTAAGCGGCCGGCACCGACGGGGCGGCGTTTCCACCACATTACGATACCGCTGACGCACAGCAACACAATGGCCAGACAGAACAGCACGTTAGCCCATGCGCTCCACAGGCCGATATCGCCCTGGTGCAGTGCAATGCCAATGGCCATGCCTTTAGCCACCACCGAATAGTCGGCAAACGCCGCTTCTGCCAGCACCCG
>CANCTD010000109.1 GCA_947380945.1 Comamonadaceae bacterium | reverse complement strand
AGCGCTTGCGGGAAGCGGGTTTGTATGGATTGCAGAATGCCTGCTGCATCCAGGCCCTGGGCGGCCAGCAGCTTGGCAGGGTCGCCATGCTCGATAAACACGTCTGGCAAACCTAGTTGCAGCACTGGCAGATTCAGCCCTGCGGCGTGCAAGGCCTCGGTAACCGCGCTGCCTGCGCCGCCCATGATGGCACCCTCTTCCAGCGTCACCAGCGCATCGTGGCTGCGGGCGATCTGCAACAGCAGTTCGGTATCCAAGGGTTTCACCCAGCGCATGTTCACGACCGTCGCACCCCGTTTTTCTCCGGCTGCAAGCGCTGCTTGCAGCAGGGTGCCAAAAGCCAGTATCGCGATGCCCTTGCCCTGCCGCCGGATTTCGCCTTTGCCAAACGGCAGACCGTCGAGGCTGTCGCCCACCGCCACACCGGCTCCCGCACCACGCGGGTAGCGCACGGCCACCGGATGGTTTTGCGCAAACGCAGTACTGAGCAACTGGCGGCACTCGGCTTCATCGGCCGGACAGGCCAGGCTCATGTTGGGAATGCAGCGGATGAACGGGATGTCATAAGCGCCAGCGTGGGTCGCCCCGTCCGCGCCGACCAGGCCCGCGCGGTCCAGCGCGAACACCACGGGCAGATTCTGGATCGCCACGTCGTGGATCATCTGGTCGTAGGCGCGCTGCAAAAAGGTCGAGTAAATCGCCACTACCGGCTTGAGGCCTTCACAGGCCAGGCCCGCAGCGAAGGTCACCGCGTGCTGTTCGGCAATTCCGACATCGAAATAACGCTGGGGAAAGCGCCGCTCAAATTCGACCATGCCAGAGCCTTCGCGCATGGCCGGGGTGATACCCACCAGCCGCGCATCCTGCGCAGCCATGTCGCACAACCAGC
Source organism: Comamonadaceae bacterium (assembly GCA_947380945.1). Lineage (GTDB taxonomy): Bacteria > Pseudomonadota > Gammaproteobacteria > Burkholderiales > Burkholderiaceae_C > Allorhodoferax. The sequence continues at coordinate 5,368 of CANCTD010000109.1, read as the reverse complement.
TGCCGAACACCTGCGTAAAAGTGGTCTTGGGCGCAGCCGCCGGTTTCTGCAATCCCACCGCCGGGTCAAATTTGCCGGGGCCGTGGTAGGCCACAGGATCATCCTCGGCGCGCTCATAGCCCTTGCCCTTTTTGGTCACCACGTGCAAAAACTGCGGCCCGCTGAGGTGCTTGATGTTCTCCAGCGTAGGGATCAGCGAATCGAGGTCGTGCCCGTCGATGGGGCCTATGTAGTTGAAGCCGAATTTCTCAAACAGCGTGGCTGGCACCAGCATGCCCTTGGCCTGCTCTTCGATGCGCTTGGCCAGCTCGAACAGCGGCGGCGCGCCTTTGAGCACGTTTTTACCCACGCTTTTGGCACGCGCATAAAACTGCCCGCTCATGAGCTGCGCCAGGTAGCGGTTGAGCGCCCCCACAGGCGGGCTGATGCTCATGTCGTTGTCGTTCAGGATGACCAACAGCTTGCCCTCTTGCACGCCGGCGTTATTGAGCGCCTCAAAAGCCATGCCGGCGGTGAGCGCGCCGTCGCCAATCACGGCGATGGAATGGAAGTCCTCGCCTTTGATGCGCGCGGCCATGGCCATACCCAGCGCTGCGGAAATCGAGGTGCTGGAATGCGCGGTGCCAAAGGTATCAAATGCGCTTTCACTGCGCTGGGGGAAACCGCTCAAGCCGCCCAACTGGCGCAAAGTGGCCATGCGGTCACGCCGGCCGGTGAGGATTTTGTGCGGATAAGTTTGGTGGCCCACATCCCAGACGATGCGGTCCTGCGGGGTGTTGAAAACATAGTGCAGCGCCAGCGTGAGTTCCACGGTTCCCAGATTGGAACTCAGATGCCCGCCGGTCGAGGCCACGCTGTGCAGCAAGTAATCGCGCAACTGCACCGCCAGATCAGGCAGCGCCTGGCGCGGGTAGCTGCGCAAGGTGGCGGGTGAATCAATATCGGTCAGGCGCGGGCCTGGAGAAGAGGTCTGCATCAATATCGCTTTTTCTGCTCAGTGGGCGCGGTCCACCACCATATGGGCCAGAGCCTGCAAGGCCTGGGTCTGGCGCAAGCCGCTATCGCGCAAGGCTTTTTCGGCCTGGGTCAAAAGGGTTTTGGCATAGCGCTGGCTCGCCTCCAGGCCCAGGCTACTGACATAGGTCGGTTTGTTCGCGTAAGCGTCTTTGCCCGCAGTTTTGCCCAGGGTGGCGGAATCGGCAGTCACATCCAACACATCGTCCACCACCTGAAACGCCAAACCCAAAGCCGCGCCATAAGCGCCCAGGCCCTGCAGCGCCTGGGCATCTGCTGCACCGCAATGTGCTCCCATCACCACGCTGCATTGCAGCAGCGCGCCGGTCTTGAGCTCGTGCATGCGCTGCAAATCGGCGCGCTGCAGGCTGCGGCCCACATTCGCCAGGTCAATCGCTTGGCCACCGGCCATGCCGCCGTGGCCTGCAGCCCGGGCCAGTTGTGCGCACAAACGGGCCTGAATACCAGGATCGACCTCTGTCGCAGCGGGGGTGAGTAATTCAAATGCCAGGGCTTGCAAGGCATCACCCGCGAGCAAAGCCGTGGCCTGGCCGAACTCCACATGCACCGTGGGTTTGCCCCGGCGCAAAACATCGTTGTCCATACACGGCATGTCGTCATGGACCAGGGAATAGGCATGGATCAGCTCCACCGCGCACGCCGCGCGCAGCGCCGCCTGCGCACCCGCAAGCGCCGCACCATTCTGGGCGGCGCAGGCCTCATGGGCGGCCAGCACCAGCAGCGGGCGCAGCCGCTTGCCGCCATCTAGCACCGCGTAACGCATGGCACGGGGCAGGTCGGGGGCCAGATCCGTCAATTGGGGCGCGTCAACCCAGTGCGACAAGGCCTGTTCCACCCGCAGCAGCGCCGACTCCATCCAGGGCGCGAAAGCAAAGTTTTCGGCCATCAGACGGTTTTCCAGGGCTTGAGCACGCCGTCTTCCAGCACCTTGACCTGGTCTTCCACCGCCTGCAACTTGTCGCGGCAGAACTGCAGCAACACCGCGCCGCGCTGGTAACTCACCAAAAGTTCGTCCAGGGGCAGCTCGCCCGCATCCATGCGGGCAATCAGGGCTTCGAGCTCGTGCAAGGCCACTTCGTAGTTGGCCGGGGTCACGGGATCAGGGGAAGCGGCAGCGGCGCTGGGTTTGGGCATGGGGTCGGATGGCTGGGGGCAAGCGCCGCATTTTAGGGCCCGCGCCGCCCGGAAGCCGGGGCGTACAATCGCGCCCTTCGCTCCGGACGGCAGCTTTTGCCGCATCGGCTCCGTTCCCCGGCCCGCAAGGGCTATCCCCCTGTGGGGAGTCTTTAGGTCAGGTCCACCATGTCTGATTTAAGTCTTCAGCTGCAGCAGTCGCACAGCCAACTTCCGGTTTCCAGCTATTTCGACGCGGCGCTGTATGCGCGCGAAATGCAGCGGATATTCGCGGGCGGGCCCCGTTATGTGGGCCATGCCTTGAGCGTGCCCGAAGTCGGGGACTATTACGTGCTGCCACAGGAACAGGGCGGACGCGCGCTGGTGCGCAACCAACGGGGCATAGAGCTGATCTCCAACGTCTGCCGCCACCGCCAGGCCCTGATGCTCAAAGGCCGGGGCTCACTCCTGGGCCAAGGCCCCGCCTCGGCCGGCGGCAATATCGTCTGTCCCCTGCACCGCTGGACCTACAGCGGCGTCGGCACTGCGGGTGGCGATAGCTGCAGCGGCCAGTTGATTGGCGCGCCCCACTTTGCCAGCGACCCCTGCCTGAATCTGAACAACTACCCGCTGCAGGAGTGGAACGGCATGCTGTTCGAAGCCAAAGGCCGCGAAGTCGCTGCAGACCTGGCGCAACTCGGCCCGCGCGCGGACCTGGACTTTGGCGGTTATGTACTCGACCATGTCGAGATGCACCAGTGCAACTACAACTGGAAAACTTTTGTCGAGGTCTATCTGGAGGACTACCACGTCGGTCCCTTCCACCCCGGCCTGGGGAATTTTGTGACCTGTGACGATTTGCGCTGGGAGTTCGGTCACCAGTATTCGGTGCAGACCGTGGGCGTGGCCAACCGCCTGGGCAAGGCGGGCAGCCCGGTCTACGAGCGCTGGCACCAGCAGTTGCTGAGCTACCGCAGCGGTGAGCCGCCCGCATACGGCGCGATCTGGCTGACCTACTACCCCCACATCATGGTTGAGTGGTATCCCCACGTGTTGACGGTATCCACGCTTTACCCCATGGGGGTGAACCAGACCATGAATATGGTGGAGTTCTACTACCCGGAGGAAATCGCCGCCTTCGAGCGCGATTTTGTGGAAGCACAGCGTGCCGCTTACATGGAAACCTGCGTCGAAGACGACGAGATTGCCGAGCGCATGGAAGCCGGGCGCGCGGCCTTGCTGGCGCGCGGTGACAACGAGGTAGGCCCCTACCAAAGCCCCATGGAAGATGGCATGCAGCATTTCCATGACTGGTACCGCCAGGCCATGGGCACCGCTCTGGAACAGGCCTAGCCCCGGATGCAAGCTTTATGGATGGTGCTGGCAGCTTTTTTGTTTGCCGGCATGGCGGTCTGCGTGAAATTGGCATCCGCCAGTTTCAGCACCTTTGAGCTGGTCTTTTTTCGCGGCCTGGTGAGTCTGGCCTTTATGGCCGTGGTCTTGCGCGCCAGCGGCACACCGTGGCGTACACCGGTCCCGGGCATGCACCTTACCCGCAGCGTTATCGGCGCCACCTCCTTAGCCGCCTGGTTTTACGCCATCGGCCACTTGCCGGTGGCCACCGCGATGACGCTCAACTACATGAGCGGCGTCTGGATCGCCGCCTTCATCGTGGGCGGGGCGCTGCTGTACGGCGGCCAGGAAAAACAGGGCGCACTTTTGACCACGGTGCTCATGGGCTTTGCCGGGGTGGTGATGACGCTGCACCCGACCATCGAAAAAGACCAGTTGTTCGCCGGCATCGTCGGCCTGCTGTCCGGGATCAGCGCGGCGCTGGCCTATATGCAGGTCACGGCGCTGGGCAAAGCGGGCGAGCCTGAAACCCGCACCGTGTTTTATTTTTCGCTGGGCACGATTGCCGTGGGCGCAATCAGCCTGCCGCTGGGCGCGCACACCGACTGGGCGCTGGTTCGCTGGCAGGATGCGGCATGGATCATTCCGATTGGTGTTTTGGCTTCGCTGGGCCAACTGGCCATGACCCGGGCGTACCGCAAGGGCGCGACGCTGGTGGTGGCCAGCATGCAGTATTCGGGCATCGTGTTTGCCGCGCTGTTCGGCGTGCTGTTAATGGATGAACAAATTGAGCCGCTGGGCTGGGCCGGTATGGCCGTCATTGTGGCCAGCGGCGTAGCGGCCACGTTTTTGCGCACGCGCGCCCTGCCGGATACGCCGGCCGAGGCGCACTGACCTTACAAACTCCCTGCCGACGCCCTGAACCAGCCCATTCCAGCCGCATCCGCCTGGTTTGCGCACTATTTCCACCCCTTAGACCCGCTTTCCGTCCACACCTCCATCGCAAGCCAAAGCCCATGTCCACCGCCCTGCCAGCCATGACTCCGCCGCCCTACACCACCCTCATCAGCGCCACCGCTTTGCACGCGCTGCAAGCCGGCGGTGCCCCGCTGATGGTTTTTGATTGCAGCTTTGACCTGACGCAGCCTGCCGCCGGGCGTGCCCTGTTTGAGCAAAGCCACATTACCGGCGCGGTGTTTGCGGACCTCAACGAGGACCTCAGCACCCACAGCCCGGCGTTTTCCGGCCATGCGGTCAACGGAGGCCGCCACCCGCTGCCCAGCCGCGAAGACTTTGCGCGCAGGCTCGGCCAGATGGGCTTTCACAACGGGATGCAAGCCGTGGTCTACGACCGCCACGGCATGAACTACTGCGGGCGGCTGTGGTGGATGCTGAAATGGCTGGGCCACGAGGCCGCAGCCGTGCTCGATGGCGGGCTGCAAGCCTGGATCGCGGCGGGCGGAAGCGTGGCCACCGGCCCCGCAAGTCCAGCCCCCGCGGCGCAGTTCACTCTCCAACAGCCCCTGCTCGATTGGGTACAAGCAAGCTCGGTGCAAGAGCAACTCGGGCGCGCCTCCCAAACCGTGCTCGACGCGCGCGCGCCTGCGCGTTTTCGCGGCGAGGTCGAACCCTTTGACCCCGTGGCCGGCCATATTCCCGGGGCGCTGAACCGGCCTTTTAACCAGAACACAGGCGCAGACGGTTTGATGAAGCCGGCTGCCGTCTTGCGGGAAGAATTCCATGCATTGCTGGGCGACCGCGACCCCGCAAGCGTGGTGCACCACTGCGGCTCCGGCGTCAGCGCGGTGCCGAATATCCTGGCCATGCAAGTCGCCGGTCTGGGCCCGACCCGGCTGTTCGCCGGAAG
>CANCTD010000108.1 GCA_947380945.1 Comamonadaceae bacterium | reverse complement strand
GCGGTACTGCACATTTACGACGCTTTTTTCAAGCAGGAATCAATCCAGCACATTCTGGTGCGCCACGAACAGGCTGCGGTCCACGCGGCAGATGGTTACGCCCGTGCGACCGGCGATGTCGGTGTTGCCTTGGTGACGTCCGGTCCTGGTGTGACGAATGCCGTGACCGGCATTGCCACCGCGTACATGGACAGCATCCCCATGGTGATCATCACCGGCCAGGTGCCTACCCATGCCATCGGGCTTGACGCCTTTCAGGAGTGCGATACCGTGGGTATCACCCGCCCGATCGTGAAGCACAACTTCCTGGTCAAAGACGCCCGTGACATGGCCCTGACCCTGAAGAAAGCCTTCCACATCGCCCGCAGCGGCCGTCCGGGCCCCGTAGTGGTCGACATCCCGAAAGATGTGTCTTTCAAGAAGGTGGCTTACACCGGGTATCCGGAAGCGGTTTCCATGCGTTCGTATAACCCTATGCGCAAGGGCCACGGCGGTCAAATCCGCAAGGCATTGCAACTGCTGCTGACCGCCAAGCGGCCCTACATCTACACCGGTGGCGGCGTGCTGATGAGCGAGGCCTCGGCCGAGCTGCGGACTTTGGTGGACATGCTGGGCTATCCCTGCACCAACACGCTGATGGGCCTCGGCGCTTACCCTGCCAGTGACCCCAAGTTCCTGGGCATGCTCGGAATGCACGGCACGGTAGAGGCCAATAACGCCATGCAAAACTGCGACGTGCTGCTCGCCGTGGGCGCGCGTTTTGACGATCGCGTGATCGGCAATCCCAAGCACTTTGCGCAGAACGAACGCAAGATCATCCATATCGACATTGACCCGTCCAGCATCTCCAAGCGCGTGAAGGTGGACATCCCCATCGTCGGCGATGTCAAAGAGGTGCTTACCGAAATGATCGCGATGATCAAGGAAACCAGCACCCGTGCCGACCCCGCCGCGTTAGGCGGCTGGTGGGAGGCCATTGAAGGCTGGCGCAAACGCGATTGCCTCAAGTACAAGCCGGGCAGCGGCGACATTATCAAACCGCAGTACGTGGTCGAGACGCTGTGCAATATGACCAAAGACGTGGAGACCTACATCACCTCCGATGTGGGACAGCACCAGATGTGGGCGGCCCAGTATTACCGCTTCAACGAGCCGCGGCGCTGGATCAACTCCGGCGGCCTGGGCACCATGGGCGTGGGCATTCCCTATGCCATGGGCGTGAAGTTGGCCAAGCCCGAAGCGGAAGTGTTTTGCATCACCGGCGAAGGCTCGGTGCAGATGTGTATACAGGAGCTGTCGACCTGTTTGCAATACAACACGCCAATCAAAATCGTCTCGCTCAACAACCGCTACCTCGGCATGGTGCGCCAATGGCAGGAGGTCGAGTATGAGGGCCGGTACAGCCACAGCTATATGGACGCCTTGCCCAATTTCGTGAAGCTGGCCGAGGCCTATGGCCATGTGGGCATGCTGATTGAGCGCACCGAGGATGTGGAGCCCGCCTTGCGCGAGGCCCGCAGGCTCAAGGACCGCACGGTGTTCATGGATTTCCGCACCGACCCGACAGAAAACGTGTTCCCCATGGTGCAAGCCGGCAAGGGCATTACCGAAATGCTGCTGGGTTCGGAAGACTTGTAAGCCGCCGACTTTTAATTCAACCCCCAGACGAATCTATTGCCCGTCAAGCCGCGTGGTTACCGCCACGCGGGGAGGGCGGCGAAAAGAGGAATCGAGATCTATGAAACACATCATTGCAGTTCTTTTGGAAAACGAGCCCGGCGCCTTGTCGCGTGTAGTCGGCTTGTTTTCGGCCCGTGGCTACAACATCGAGTCGCTCACCGTCGCGCCCACGGAGGACCCCAGTCTGTCGCGCATGACCATTGAGACCACGGGCTCAGACGATGTGATCGAACAAATCACCAAGCACTTGAACCGCCTGATCGAAGTGATCAAAGTGGTCGACCTGACCGAGGGCGCTTACATCGAGCGCGAACTGATGATGGTCAAGGTGCGCGCAGTGGGCAAGGAGCGCGAAGAGATGAAGCGGATGGCGGACATTTTCCGCGGCCGCATCATCGATGTGACAGACAAAAGCTACACCATTGAATTGACGGGTGACCAGTCCAAGAATGACGCCTTTTTAGAGGCAATTGAACGCGCGGCGATTTTGGAGACGGTGCGCACCGGCTCCAGCGGCATAGGCCGTGGCGAACGTATTTTGCGCGTGTGATGGTTTGTGTAACGAGGCGCTTGCCGCCATTTTTATTTCGGAGAAAAAGATGAAAGTGTTTTACGATAAAGATTGCGACCTGAGCCTGATCAAAGGCAAGACCGTGGCAATCATCGGTTACGGCAGCCAGGGCCATGCGCACGCGCAGAACTTGAACGACAGCGGCGTCAAAGTCGTGGTCGGCCTGCGCAAAGGTGGTGCCTCGTGGCCCAAGGTCGAAAAAGCTGGCCTCAAAGTGGCGGAAGTCGCAGACGCTGTCAAATCGGCCGACGTGGTCATGATTTTGTTGCCCGATGAGCAAATCGGCACCGTCTACACCAACGATGTCGAACCCCATATCAAGCAAGGCGCATCCCTGGTGTTTGCCCACGGCTTTAACGTGCATTACGGCCTGGTCAACCCCCGTGCCGATCTGGATGTGTGGATGGTTGCGCCCAAAGCGCCCGGCCACACGGTGCGCGGCACCTACACCCAAGGTGGCGGCGTGCCCCACCTGATCGCCATCCACCAGGACAAATCGGGTCGCACCCGCGACCTCGCTCTGAGCTACGCCATGGCCAATGGTGGCGGCAAGGCCGGCATTATTGAGACCAATTTCCGCGAAGAAACCGAAACCGACCTGTTCGGCGAACAAGCCGTGCTGTGCGGCGGTACCGTCGAGCTGATCAAGGCCGGTTTCGAGACCCTTGTGGAGGCCGGTTACGCGCCCGAAATGGCTTACTTCGAGTGCTTGCACGAGCTCAAATTGATCGTGGACATGATTTATGAAGGCGGCATCGCCAACATGAACTATTCCATCTCCAACAACGCGGAATACGGCGAGTACGTCACCGGCCCGCGCATCGTGACCGCTGCCACCAAAGACGCCATGCGCCAGTGCCTGAAAGACATTCAGACCGGCGAATACGCCAAGAGCTTCATTTTGGAAAACAAGGCCGGCGCACCCACGCTGCTGAGCCGCCGCCGTCTGACCGCGGAGCACCAGATCGAAACCGTGGGTGAAACCCTGCGGGCGATGATGCCGTGGATCAAGAAAAACAAGCTGGTCGACCAAACCCGCAATTGATAGACTGCGCTTGAACAGCCAGGGCCACATGGGTGGCCCTTGTTGTTTGTAGGCCCGGCAGGTCCGGGTCTTGGTCCACAAGGAGTTGAATATGCACGATGGTATGGACGCCCTGGCAGGCGATGACGATGCGGTCCCGGTGAAAAAGCCACGCAAAGGCATTTATGTCCTGCCCAATCTGTTCACGCTGGCCGCCTTGTTTGGCGGCTTTTACGGCATGGTGATGGCGGTTAACGGCAAGTTCATGCATGCAGCGATCGGCATTTTTTGCGCCATGGTCCTGGACAGCCTGGACGGGCGTGTCGCCCGTATGACCAATACCCAAAGCGCCTTTGGCGAGCAAATGGATTCGCTCTCCGATATGGTGTCCTTCGGCGCTGCGCCTGCACTGATCGCCTATGTCTGGACGCTGCAAAACCTGGGTCGCTGGGGTTGGTTTGCGGCCTTTGTGTATTGCGCTTGTGCGGCGCTGCGCCTGGCGCGCTTCAATGTCAACACCCATGTGGTGGACAAGCGGTTTTTTCAGGGCCTTCCTTCACCCGCTGCGGCTGCCTTGGTTGCGGGCTTTATCTGTTGGTGCACCGATTCCGGCATTGCGCCGTCTAGCGTGGCGTGGCCCATGTTTTGCTGGGCTCTGTACGCGGGCTTGAGCATGGTCAGCAACATCCCGTTCTACAGCTTCAAGGACTTCACCTTGCGAAAAAGCGTGCCCTTTGCGGTCATCGTGCTGATTGCATTGCTGATTGCGGCCGTCAATCTGGATCCGCCGACCGCGATGTTTGGCATTTTTGTTCTCTACGGTGTCAGTGGCTACGCTGTGTACGCAACACGTAAGTTCAGGGGGGTTCACACCAGCATGGTGAGTACGTCTACCGATGAGCCGGATGAGCGCGGATTGCACAAATAAGAAACCTGAGTATTCATCCAGTATTTGCCCCCAAGGATGAAGTCAATTCTTTAAGTGTGTGCGCCAAGTGCTTGAAAAAATTCAGTTTAAGTCCGATATTGAAGTCATAATGCGCCCCAACATACCGTTGGGCTGATGTGCCAATCCTTCATTGTGGGTGCTCTAGTTGAAAAATATTCTGCGAAAAATTGCCGTGTTGCTGGTGTCCTCCCTCTGCCTGACGGCGGCGTGGAGTGGCCAGGAGCGCTCCCTCGTACCCGCCAGCGTCAAAGCGGTGGTGAAAAAAAAGGCCAGCAAGCCGGTTCGCCGCGCCATTGCCGCAGCTAAGAACCCAGCCACCCTCAAGCGCCTGGCGCGCGCCGCGCCAGCGGCTAAACCATCGGTCGGCGAACTTGCCGGCTTGCACGACGACCGCGACGAATTGAATCTCAAGTCCAGCGCGGTCTTGGTGATGGACCAGGACACCAAGGAAGTCCTGTTCCGCAAAAACGAGCAAGTGGTGCTGCCTATTGCCTCTATCACCAAGTTGATGACCGGCGTTTTGATCAGCGAGGCGCAACTCTCGCTGGATGAGCCCATCACCATCACCCAGGACGATGTGGACACCGAAAAAGGCAGCCATTCCCGCTTGAGCGTGGGAACCGAACTCAGCCGCGGTGAGTTGTTGCACCTGGCGCTGATGTCCAGCGAGAACCGTGCAGCGCACGCCCTGGGCCGCACCTACCCCGGCGGTCTGGCCCGGTTTGTCGGCCTGATGAATAACAAAGCCAATTCGCTGGGCATGCGCGACACCTCGTATGTCGAGCCCACCGGTCTGTCGAGCAACAACCGCTCCAGCGCCAAAGACCTGGCCACGCTGGTGAACTATGCGCATGGCGATCCCACCTTGCGCGAACTATCGACTTCACCCGGTTACCAAGTAGCGGTCGGCAGCCGTATGCTGCAATACAGAAACACCAACCGCCTGGTGAAGAGCCCGGATTGGGACATCGGTTTGCAAAAGACCGGCTACATCTCCGAGGCCGGTCAATGCTTGGTGATGCAGACCAAAATCGCCGGCCGCAAGCTCATCATGGTGTTCCTCGACTCGGCCGGCAAACTCAGCCGTATCGCCGATGCGGAGCGTGTGCGCCGCTGGCTCGAAACTTCCTTGCCCGCACCGTCGAAGAACGGCCCGGTCGCCGCAGCCTGGCCTGCAAAAGACCAAGGCTTGCCGCGTTTGAACTGAGCCCGTTTTCGCGGGCGAAAGGCCGGGATAGCGGCGGTTCGGCTTCGGCTTAGGCCGGATCCGAATGGCCCAAGGTGTGGGAAATCCTGCGCGCAGTGTCTTGCAGCGCAGCCAACCAGCCGTCCTCCATGCGCCCTGAAGGCGCTGAAATAGACAAACCGGCAACCAGATGCGATTGGTCGTCATAAAGCCCCACCGCCAGGCAGCGCACACCCAGCTCCAGTTCTTCGTTGTCGGTGGCGAAGCCATGCTGGCGTACCCGGCTTAGCTCCCGCTCCAAAGCCCCGAGCTCACGGATGCTGTTGCGGGTGTGGCCGGGCAAGCCCGTTCGCAGCGCGTAATTGCGTACCGCCTGCGCATCGTCATGCGCCAAAAACAGTTTTCCCACCGAGGTCAGGTGCAGCGGTGCACGCCCACCTATGGCGCGCACGACCTGCATGCCCGAACGTTCGCTGTACGCACGCTCCACATAGATGATGTCGTCGCCCTGGCGCAGGCTCAGGTTGACCGGTTGGTCGACCATATCGTGCAGCGCGCGCATGGGCACCAGCGCTGCATCCCGCACATTGAGCCGTCCTTTGACCACGTTACCCAATTCCAACAGACGCATGCCCAGGCGGTAGGTACCCGGCTGGTCGCGGTCCACATAGCGGCCGATAACCAGGTCATTGAGGATGCGGTGGGTCGTAGACGGATGCAAGCCCGCTGACGCGCTGATTTCCTTGAGCGACATTGACGACTCGGTGGCTGCCAGGATATCGATGAGGCCGAAAACCCGTTCAATGACCTGCACCGAGGGCACATTCGGCCCGGCCGGGGTTCGGGTGCTCATCGCGCTGCA
>CANCTD010000107.1 GCA_947380945.1 Comamonadaceae bacterium | reverse complement strand
CCCTTGCTGCTGGGCTTTATTCTGGGTCCGATGATGGAAGAGTACCTGCGCCGGGCGCTGCTGCTCTCGCGCGGTGACTGGTCGGTTCTGGTGACGCGCCCCTTGTCGGCCGGGCTCTTGCTGGCAGCTGCGCTGCTCCTGGTTATCGTCCTGCTGCCTTCGGTGAGCAAAAAGCGCGAAGACGTTTTCGTCGAGGACTGATCTTCCGCCTTCGGGCGCACCGGTTTCTGCGGTGCCCCGAAGCCCTCGCCCTAGTGGATCAGGGCTGCAAATCCCCGGCCAGCGATGCCAGCGTTTCGGCGGGGATTTCCATGTGCGCCGGGTAGTTGGTGTGGTCGCAGCCAATCTTCACGGCTGCACCCGCCTTGATGGCGGCGCAGGTTGCGGGATTGAATTCAAAACGGACAAAGTGCACGGCGGAAGTCTTTTCGTCGTTTTCGCGGTCCAGGTCCTCATCGGCAATCGCGTATACGCGGGGGTGGCCCTCGACTTGCACAAACATCCGGTCTTCAATACCGATCAGGCGCGCCAGCTCGCGCTTGCGTTCGTTGATGTCGGTGTACTCCAGCATCATGGTGCCCTTCCAATTGCTGCCGTTGGGCATCAAAGGGGCATAGGCCTCAATCTCTTGCAGGATGCCTTCTTCCTCGAATACCTTTTCGATGCGCAGCATCTCCTGGATCTGGTACCGGATGGTGGTTTCGCTCTCAAACTGCACATGCACGTTTTCACCCAGGTGCAGGCTGCGCAGTTTGCGGTGGGCGATGACATCGGGTTTGTGCAGCTTGCGCCACTTGGTGTAGGCCTCCAGCGACATGAGGCTGTCGGCGGTGATCTGTCCGGTGAGTTGCATGGCGGGTCCTTGTCGGGTTAGGTGGTGCTTTATTCCAGGCCGTAGGCCTTGCGCACCAAAGTCAGGGGGTGGTTCAATTCGGGTGCGCCCAGGCCATTGACTTCAAAGCCCTGCGCAATGTGGTGGCCGCCCAGCGGGCAGTCCGAGCTGATGTAGTCGGGCTTGCTGCCGTCCTTCATGGTCGCCATGGCCTTGAAAACCGGCTTGCCGATTTTCATGGAATAAGCGTGCGAGGTTTTCTTGACCCCGTAGGTGCCGGCGTGGCCGGAGCAGCGTTCGATGGTGTTGATCTCGGTACCCGGAATCATCTTGAGCATTTCTTCGGTCTTTTTGCCGATGTTCTGCACCCGGCCGTGGCAGGGGATCTGGTAGCTCACATTGCCCAGGGCGTGTGGAAATTCGGTTTTGAGCAGACCGTCGCGCTTGCGCGCCATCAGGTATTCAAACGGGTCCCACATATGGGCTTTGACCAGCTGGGTGTCGGCGCAATCCGGAAACATCAGCGGGATTTCCTGCTTGAACATCAGCGAGCAACTGGGCACGGCAGACAAAATCGCATAGCCCTCTTTGGCGTACTTCGCCAGCACCGGGATGTTGGCTTCTTTGGCCGCTTGCACCGCGTCCAAATCGCCTAGTTCCAGCTTGGGCATGCCGCAGCACTGTTCCTTGTTCACCAGCACATAGGGAATCGCGTTGTGGTCCAGGATTTTCAGCAAATCGTGGCCTATGCCCGGCTCGTTGTAATTGATGTAGCAGGTGGAATAAATCGCCACTTTGCCCGGCGTTTTCGCACCATCTACGACCGGCGTGGTTTTTGATTTCTTGGCGCTGGAGCGGAACTTTTTGGTCGCCAGTTCCGGCAGCCAGGCGTCCTTATCAACGCCCGCCACAGTTTCCAGCACGTCACGCCCGAGCTTGCTTTTGTTGATGGCGTTCACCGTTTGCACCACGATGGGAATGCCGGCCAGCGAGCCGTGCACATCGGTGGACGCCAGCATCTGCTCGGCCAGGCCGACTTCGCCCTTTTTGAACTTGATGGCCTTGGCCTGCAGCATGGTGTGGGGGAAGTCCAGGTTCCATTCGTGCGGCGGCGTGTACGGGCACTTGGTCATGTAGCACAGGTCGCACATGTAGCACTGGTCGACCACTTTCCAGTAATCCTTTTTGTCCACGCCGTCGACTTCCATGGTCGTGCTTTCGTCGACCAGGTCAAACAGGGTGGGGAAGGAGCCGCACAGGCTCACGCAGCGGCGGCAGCCATGGCAGATGTCAAAAATGCGCTCCATCTCGTGCAGGCATTTTTCTTCGTTGTAGAAGTCAGGGTTCTGCCAGTCCAAGGGATGGCGGGTGGGGGCTTGCAAATTGCCTTCGGTGGCCATGGGTGCTCCTTGGGAAGGGCGAAAACGGGGATGTGTGTTTCGGTAACAAAAACGGCTTGCAAAACAAGCCGCTTGGGTTACCGCTGCACCTTGTGGGTGCAGCAATACAGACTTACCGGGGGATCAATCCACCAGTTCGGCCAGTGCCTTGGCGTAGCGGTTGGCGTGTGAGCGCTCGGCCTTGGCCAGGGTTTCGAACCAGTCGGCGATTTCGTCAAAACCTTCCTCGCGGGCGGTTTTGGCCATGCCGGGGTACATATCGGTGTACTCGTGGGTTTCGCCAGCAACAGCCGATGCCAGGTTCTGGCGGCTGGTGCCGATGGGCAGACCGGTTGCGGGGTCGCCGGATTGCTCCAGGAACTCCAGGTGGCCGTGGGCGTGGCCGGTTTCGCCTTCGGCCGTGGAGCGGAACAGCGCTGCCACGTCGTTTTGGCCTTCTACGTCAGCCTTGTTTGCGAAATACAAATAGCGACGGTTGGCCTGCGATTCGCCTGCGAAGGCGTCTTTCAGGCATTGTTCCGTGCGCGAGCCTTTGAGTGCTGCCATGGGAATGTCTCCTTGGGGGTTGAAAAGTCGTCGTCTACACGGGGCGCGAGCGCTCCGGGACCCTCGCAGCTTAATCCGATTCGGTCCAGCGAATCATTGGGAGCTTTAATGGCGGGAATTTACGCTGGCTATCCAAAGCTGAAACGCCATTGTCACAGTCTTGGGCTGTGGGCGCGCCCCTAATCGGCCCAAAAAGCGTCCAGTCCGCCCTCCGGTTCAAAACGCTGATTGCGCCACACCAGACGCGTGGGACCGGGCAGGGCGCGGCTTGGAACGCTGTGGCCGGGGTCACCTGGATAACAAATGACCCGCTGACCGCCCGAATCGTGTGACTCCGGCAATACGGCAACCGGCGCGCGATGTGCGAGGTCCTCCAGCGCACCGGCCACGCGGCGGTGGCGGGCAAGAAATGCCAGGCTCATGATTTGCGGCGGTGCCAATTCCATCGCGCCGTTCCAGTACTGCGCCAAGGCCTGGTCCGGCCGGAACCACCCGCTGGCGGTGGCTTCCAGGTTGTCATGCGTGGCGGTCTGATCGGCGGGCATGGCCGCTACAAAAAACCGCGCGTCAAAGCGTTTGCTGCTGACCGAAGGCATGCGCGGCGTGATCCAGCGCACCCAGGGCTGCAGTGCCGCCACGTTCAAGCGCAAACCATGGTCTGCCAGCAGTGCATGGAAGTCGCCGCCGGGCGGCCTTGCGCCCAGCACATGAGGCGTCTCCGTCAGCAACACGCCCGCTTCCTCAAAGGTTTCGCGCAGCGCAGCGACAAACAGCGCGCTGGCCTTGGCCACCGGGGTGTCGGGTTCGCCGAGCCGGGCGTGCAGCGCCTGGGGCGTGAGGTTGAGCTGGCCGGGGTGCAGCGTGGCGTCGGCGGCATCGAGCTTGCCGCCCGGGAACACATAGGCGCCACCCAAAACTTGCGAGGCACTGTGGCGTCGCACCAGAAAAACTTCCAAACCCTGGGCGCTGTCGCGCAGCAATACCAAGGTGGCTGCGTCGCGCGGGGGCTGGGTGGGGATGTCGGTGTTCAGGTCCATGTTGATGGCTTTGAGGGGCGGGTCCGGGCCAAATTGTCGCCGCTGCCCGGTATTCACCGTGATGTGCTACCTTCCACCTCCGCCCGCGCAGGGCGCTTGGACCCTATTCACAGTGAGGCGGCACGCATGCAGGATTTGACACAGGCCATTAACGGTTGGAGCGATGACCGCCTGGCTGGCATGCGACGTGGCGTGGAAAAAGAGAGTTTGCGCACCCGCGCCGACGGCCATCTGGTCACCACGGCGCACCCGAAGACCCTGGGTTCGGCGCTGACCCATCCGCACATCACCACCGATTTCAGCGAGTCGCAGGTCGAGCTCATCACCGGCGTGCACCCCAGCGCTGGCGCGTGCGCTGCCGAACTGGAGGCGGTGCAAACCTTCACCCTGAACGCGATTGACGACGAGTTGCTGTGGCCCTCCAGCATGCCCTGCTGGTTGCCGGGCGATGACGACATTCCCCTGGGCCAGTACGGCACGTCCAACGTCGGACTGAGTAAGACCGTGTACCGCAGCGGCCTGGGCTACCGCTACGGCCGACGCATGCAAACCATCTCGGGCGTGCACTACAACTGGTCCATCCCGCAGGTGTCGGATGCCGATTACTTCGGTTTGATCCGCAATTTCCGCCGCCATGCCTTTTTGCCCATGGTCTTGTTCGGCGCATCACCGGCGGTGTGCGCCTGCTTTGCGCGGGGCAACCAGCACAGCCTGCAGGCCCTGGGCGAGGACACCTTGTACCTGCCCTATGCCACGTCCCTGCGCATGGGCGGTCTGGGTTACCAGAGCGACGCGCAAAGCGCGCTGGCGGTCAGCTACAACAGCCTGGAGGGCTATGGCCGCTCGCTGGAGGCAGCGCTGACCGTTCCCTACCCGCGTTACGAGGCCATAGGCGTGCGCGCACCGGACGGCAGTTACCGCCAATTGGGAACCAGCCTCCTGCAAATCGAGAACGAGTTCTACGGCACCATCCGCCCCAAGCGCACCATCCACCCCGGCGAGCGTCCCTTGCATGCCTTGCGCGAACGCGGCGTGCAGTACGTGGAAGTGCGTCTGATGGACCTGGACCCGTTTGAGCCCATCGGTATTGCCACACGCACCATGCGTTTTCTGGATGTGTTTTTGTTGCACTGCCTGCTAAGCGACAGCCCGCCCGACTCGCCCCAGGAAATCGCGGCCTTGGTACGCAACCAGGGCCAGGTCGCCGAACGGGGCCGCCAACCGGGCTTCTGCATCGAGCGCAACGGGCAGCAAGTTCTGCTGGTGGATTGGGCTGCGCGCATTCTTTCCGAGATGCGCCCGATTGCCGAGCGGCTGGATGCGATCCAAGGCCCGAGCTCCGCCGAACCGGGCCTGCACCGCGCCGCCCTGGACCACGCCATCGACACCTTGCACCACCCTGAGAAGCTCCCCTCCGCGCGCGTGCTGGCCAGCATGCAAAACGATTTCGGCGGTTCTTTCGGCCGCTTCGGGCTCGCGCAGGCGCAGCGGCTCAAGGCCAGCGCTGCCGCCGCGCCCCTGAGCGCGGCGCAAACTGCGGCGATGCAGGCCCAAGCCCTGCAATCCTTGCAGGACCAGGCGGCGGTTGAAGCGGCGGACAGCCTGCCCTTTGACCAATACCTGAGCCAGTACCTGTCACCCGCACGCCTCACCCCGCGCAGCGCCTTGCGCCGCGCCTGAAGCGCCGCAGCGTCCGCGCCCGAGCGTCTCTTCGTCATGGCCGTCCAATGGTTTCCCGGCCACATGCACCTGACGCGCAAAGCCATTGGCGAGCGCATCAAAGACATTGACGTGGTCGTCGAGATGCTGGACGCCCGCTTGCCCGGCTCCAGCGCCAACCCGCTCCTGGCGGAGCTGACCGGCCACAAGCCCACGCTCAAGGTCCTGAACAAACAAGACCTGGCGGACCCTGCGCGCACCGCGCTGTGGCTGGCGCATTACAACGCGCTGCCCGGTACCCGCGCTGTGCCCCTGGACGCCAGCATGACCACGCCCGCGCGCGCTTTGGTCGACGCCTGCCACCAGCTCGCGCCCTTGCGCGGAGGCATGGCCAAGCCGCTGCGGGTGCTGATTTGCGGCATTCCCAACGTGGGCAAATCCACGCTGATCAACACCCTCAAAGGCAAGCGCGCCGCCAAGACCGGCGACGAGGCCGGCGTCACCAAAATCGAGCAGCGCATCACTATTGCCGATGACTTTTACCTGTACGACACGCCCGGCATGCTGTGGCCGCGCATCATCGTCGCCCAAAGCGGTTACAAGCTCGCCGCCAGCGGCGCGGTGGGACGCAACGCATTTGACGAACAGGAAGTGGCACTGGAACTGCTGGATTACCTGGGCGTCCATTACCCGCAAGCCCTGGCAGCGCGCTACAAGCTGCAGGACGCGCAGGCCCTGAGCGACGAGCAGATTCTGGAAGGCGTGGGCCGCGCCCGTGGTGCGCTGCAATCCGGCGGACGGGTCAATTTGCA
>CANCTD010000106.1 GCA_947380945.1 Comamonadaceae bacterium | reverse complement strand
TGGTACAGACCGGCCGTGACCATCAGCAGCACCAGCAAAGTCCCGGCCAGTCCACCGGCAAGTTGCCAACCAGTCAGGCGTATGGCCAGGCTTCGCGTCAGCCTGGCGTCCGTAATAATCACTTCCATACTGCTCGTCTCCTGATCTTTCCGGCCCAAGGGCTGACCCAAGCACCATGTCCTTCACCTTGCTGGAAGCCACGCTCCAAAACCCGCACCTGGCACGGCTGCAAGGGCTCTCGCGCCTGTCATCGCAGTACCTGGCATTGGTAAAAGACCTTTTGCCGCCCGCCTTGCGCGCAAGCACCAAAGCCGGCCCTATCGATCCAGTTATCCCGGACCCGCAAGCGGCCAACAGCGCACAGACGGTGTGGTGCCTGATTGCCGCCAACAGCGCGAGCGCGGGAAAACTGCGCCAGCTATTACCGCGTCTATTAGAGCATCTTCAATCCGCCGGCCACCCGGTGGCGTCCATCCGTCTCAGCATTGAAAAAGCCCCGCCGAAAACCGGCGGGGCTTCACGCTGAAGGCCTACAAACACCTTTGCGGACTAGCCTCCATAGAGGTAAGTGGGCAACCACAAGGTCAGGCCGGGCCAGATGTACATCAGCGCCAGGCACAACACCACGATCAGCATATAGGGCATCATGCCCGCGAATATCTGATTGATGGTCACATGTGGCGGTGAGACGCCCTTCAAATAAAACGCTGACATGGCCACCGGCGGCGACAGGAATGCAGCCTGCAAGTTCACGAACACCATGACGCCCCACAGAATCGGATCGATCTGGAAGTGCGTCAACAAGGGCAAGAAAATGGGCACAAAAATCACGATGATCTCAGTCCACTCTAAAGGCCAGCCCAGAACGAAAATGATGGCTTGTGACAAAAGCAGGAACTGTATCGGCGACAAGTCCAAGGCCATCACCCACTCTTCCACCAGGCGTTGACCGCCCAGGATCGCGAAGACCGCCGAGAACAGCGCAGAACCCACAAACAACCAGCAAACCATAGAAGTGGTCTTGGCCGTCAGAAACACGGCTTGCTTGATTTTTTCGAAGTCCAGCGTGCCAGCAGACCAGGCCATCAGGAATGCGCCTGCAGCGCCAACTGCTGCCGATTCGGTTGCTGTAGTGATGCCAAACAAAATCACCCCCAGCACCACAAAAGTCAGGATACCCAAGGGCATCACTGAACGAACCAGCATGTTCAGGATTTCATACTGCTCGGCATCGAAATGCCAGTAGTAGTAAACCAACAAACCGGCGCACAGCACACAAGCAATCCAGAATCCGGTGTAAAAACCTTCAGGAACTGCTTCGGTCCGGGGCGCTTCCGATGTGTCACCGTCCCCGAGCGCCTGCAAGCCGCCTTCGGGCGCTGCCGCTTTGGCAGTCGCAGGTTCTGCGCCGGGTGGCAACTCCAGTCCCTGGGAGCCTGGTGGCTCTTGCACGCCAGAGCTCGCTCCAGGAGGCTCTTGCACACCAGAACTCGCCCCGGGAGGCTCTTGCACGCCGGAACTCGCGCCGGGTGGCTCTTGCACCCCGCTGCGTTCGGCCTGGCTTGCGCCGCTGGAAGTCTCCATCTGGGCAACTGCGGCACGCGCGTCGGCGGCGTTGTTGTCTTCCTGGGAATGGATAACCACATACCAGTAAACAGCACCCAGACTGACCACGGTCATCATGACCGGGACCAGCGACATCACGAAACAGCGGACCAGGAAAAACCAGGTCACACGTACCTGTTCACCCGCTGCGCTAAGGGCTTTGCCGGGCGACAAGACAGCTTTTACAAGCGCAAGCAAAAACCGGTTTGAGTAACTTTTGGCAACATGCTGGGCCCAGGGCGACACCATGGCACGGGTTTGCTCCTCCGGCAATTTGGGGGCGATTTTTGGATCAATCAGAACCCAGCCGATCACGTAGACCAAATAAAGGAACGCCAGGAAAAAGCCGGGGAACATGGCTGCCGCATACAGCTTGACAACCGACTGGCCAGCCACAGCCGCATACACAATGATCATCACGGAAGGCGGGATCAAAATCCCCAAGGTGCCTCCCGCCGTGATAACGCCTGAGGCCAGGCGCACGTCATAACCCGCGTTGAGCATGGGGCGCATCGCAATCACGCCCATCAAAACCACCACGGCGCCGACCAGCCCGCTGGCAATACCCCAGAAGGTGCAAATCACCAGCGTGGCAACAGCAAGTGAACCGGGCAACTTGCGGAAAGCGAGTTGCACGCTGTGGAACATTTTGTCCACCAATGCACCGCGCTCCATCACATAGCCCATGAGCACAAACAGCGGGATGGACAAGAGCACGTCGTTGGTCATGGCACCAAAGGTGCGCTGAACCATCAGATTAAAAACCTTGTTGTCAAACCAGGGGGCGGACGGGTCATAGAAAGCCGTGAAGCCGAAAACCATGCCCAGGCCCATGAGGGTGAAGGCTGTCGGGAAGCCCAGCATGATCACCACAATGATCAACGAGAGCATCAACAGACCGAGTGCGGGATCGCTCATGCGTGGCCTCCTTTCGCACGTTGGTGGGCAGACTCGTCGATGTTCTTGGCATTGGCGATGGCATCGCGCGCGGCATCCGCGTCCACCAAAGTGCTGCCTGCGAGCTGCTGCTCAACCACATCAATTTCCTCAGCATCCTTAAGACGCGGCGTCCATTCGCCCGTGCGTATGCAAACAAGGCAACGGAAGATTTCGGCCAGACCTTGCATCAACACGATGAGACCCGCGAAGGGAATCACCGACTTGAAGGGGTACAGCGGCAAGGGATCGGCGTTGAAAGTCTGCTCGTGGATCGCCCACGAATCAGCCGCATAGTTCCAGCCTGCCCATGTCAAAGCGATGACGCCGGGAATAAAGAAGACGATATACAAAACGAAATCCAGCCAGGCTTGGGTGCGCGGTTGCGCGCTACCGTAAAAAAAGTCACCCCGGACATGGCCGTCTTGGCTCAGGGTGTAGGCACCTCCGAGCATAAAAAGGGTGCCGTACATCATGTTGCTGGCGTCAAAAACCCAGGCGGTGGGCGCATTCAGGGCATAACGCTTAAACACCTCGATCACCACCATCAACATCAATGCCACGATCAGCCATGCGAAGGTTTTGCCCACCCATGTACTAATCGTATCTGCGGTATGCAGAAGCGATTGCGAATTCATATTCGAACTTTCAAAAAAAGAAACACCCCACCGGAGCCTTGGCCCGGGTGGGGTCAAGAAACGAGCCTGTTATCCTAAATCAGGCTTTACCGTGGAAGTAACGGTCAAAGGCCATGGTGAAGTCCACCATGTAGTCGTTTTGCCATTGTCCGGCGCGACCAGCGAACTCGCGCTGCGACTCCATCACACGGCGGAACACATTGCTCTCTGCCGACTTCTTGGCAACGACTTTGTCCCATGCGTCGAGCTGCGCCTTCAGGATGGATGTAGGCGTCTTGTAGAACTTGATGCCTTGCTTCTTCATGTCCGAATAGTCTTTGGAGTTGCGGTCAATGGCTTTCCAGCTCATCTCGGCCGAGGAAGCCTGCACCGCGTAATCGATGATGTGCTTGAGTTCGGTAGGCAGCGCATCGAGTTTGGTCTTGTTGAACAAGATCTCAAACTGCTCGCCGCTCTGGTGGAAGCTTTGCAGCATGCAGTTCTTCACCACATCCGGGAAGCCCAGAACACGGTCCGAGGACGCATTGTTGAATTCAGCCGCGTCGATCAGGCCGCGGTCGAGCGCAGGGACAATCTCGCCGCCGGGCAGCGGGTTCACCGCGCAACCGAGTTCGGTGAAGATGTCCACCGCCAAACCAACGGTGCGGTATTTCAGGCCTTTGAGGTCTTCCACTTTGGCAATCGGCTTTTTGAACCATCCCAGGGGCTGGGTGGGCATGGGGCCGTACACATAGGAGTGCACATCAATATTCAGGGACTTGTAAATCTCTTCCAGCAACTGGCGGCCGCCGCCGTAGTTGTGCCAGGCCAGAACCATGTTGGGATCCATACCGAAAGCAGGGCCGGAACCCCACAGCGCCAGGGCTGCGCTCTTGCCATAGTGGTATGCCAAAACACCGTGACCACCATCCAAAGTGCCCTTGTTGACCGCGTCCAGCAACTGGAACGCAGGAACCACGGCGCCAGAAGGCAGAACTTCGATCTTCAGGCGACCGCTGGCCATGTCATTGACTTTCTTGGCGAAGTCGTTGGCGTACTCATGAAAAATATCCTTGGCCGGCCATGTGCTTTGAAAGCGCAGGGACACCGTTTGGGCGCGCGAAACCATGGGCGCTGCCAAGGCGCTGGCTGCCAGGGCACCTTTCAACAATCCGCGGCGGGAAGAGGAATTTTTCAGTTCTTTCATGTAAGCGCTCCAGCTTGAAGTTGATAGAAGCGCGGATCATGCCGCCAGTGCTACACACTTCTTTACAGGGTTTTTACTAGTTTGGCCTCGGATTGGGACAGAAAAATTTCAAAAGACGTATAAGAAAAATTACAACTGCGCCCGATTCGGGAAGCTTGGCTGGCTTGCGCCAGCCAGCCGGAGCCGGTGCCCGGCAACAATAGTGACGGGCGGGCACTATGATGAATTGATGTACGCACCCACGCATGCGGCCCGCGATCGCAGCCCGGACTCCCGGTACGCGTGGTTCCGGCTGGCGGTTTCCCTGCTGATCATGACCATAGGCAACGCCGGTATGTGGGTCATCCCGGTGGTACTGCCGGTGGTTCAAGCCGAATTCCAGATTGGCCGCGCCGAGGCAGCGCTGCCTTACACGCTGATGATGGTCGGATTTGGCCTGGGCGGTGTGCTCATGGGCCGCTTGAGTGACAGATTCGGCCTGTTCAGGCCCTTGCTGGGGGCTTCGCTGGCCATAGGGGCTGGTTTTGTATTGGCAGGTCGGTCGGACAACATCCTGGGCTTTGCCCTGGCCCATGGCGTGCTGATCGGGCTGGTGGGCTGTGCGGTCACATTCGCGCCCTTGATGGCCGATACCGCGCTGTGGTTTGCGCGCCGACGCGGCATTGCGGTGGCGGTTTGCGCCAGCGGCAACTACCTGGCGGGCGCCGTGTGGCCGCCCGTGATGGAGCACTTCATCACCACGCAGGGTTGGCGCAGCACCTATACCGGCGTAGGCATTTTTTGCGCGGCAAGCATGGCCACGCTGGCCTGCCTGATGCGCCAGCGGGCCCCCGCACAGCTGGCTGTCCGGGATCCGCAGGCCCCGGCGCAGGATCGCGACCCAGCATTCGGACTGCACCCCCGGGTCGCTACCGCAGCGCTGTGCGTGGCGGGTCTGTCCTGCTGTGTGGCAATGGCCATGCCCCAGGTGCATATCGTGGCCTATTGCACGGACCTGGGCTTCGGCGCGGCGCAGGGTGCGCAAATGCTCTCCATCATGCTGGCCTGCGGCATCATCAGCCGCCTGGTCTCGGGCGCACTGTCCGACCGCATAGGCGGCATCCGCACCCTGGTTCTGGGCTCGGCCCTTCAATGCACAGCGCTCGCGCTGTTCCTTCCCTTCGATGGTCTCGTGCCGCTGTACATCGTCTCCGCGATGTTCGGACTATTCCAAGGCGGGATAGTGCCCTCTTACGCCCTGGTAGTGCGTGAGAATTTTCCAGCCGCGCAAATCGGTGTGCGAATTGGAACGGTGATCATGTTCACCATGCTGGGCATGGCGCTGGGCGGCTGGATGTCGGGCAAAGTGTTTGACCTGACCGGCTCCTACCACGCGGCGTTTTTGAACGGCATCGCCTGGAACCTGTTGAATCTGCTGATAACTGTCACCCTGCTGCTGCGGCTGCGCCGCCAGAAAACGCCGCAATCGGGATCTGACCCCAATTAAGTATCAACGTCGGCGCAGGATGTGGATGTGGTCCGCGCCCTGGGTGCTTTGGCGCAACAAGGTGTGCCCGGTTTGCTTGGTAAAGGCCTGGAAGTCCCGCAGGGAGCCGGGGTCGGTGCTGATCACTTCCAAAACCTGGCCGCTGGTCAGCTCCGCCAGGGCTTTTTTGGCTTTCAAAATCGGTAAAGGGCAGTTCAGGCCGCGTGTGTCCAAGGACTTATCGATAGCGGGCAGCGCGTCGTCGCTCATGGCTTGCCTGATCACGCTGGAAACACGCCGGTGGACAGGTAGCGGTCGCCCCGGTCGCAGACAATGAACACAATGGTGGCGTCACGCAGCTCGGCGGCAAGCTGCTGCGCCACCCAACACGCACCGGCTGCGGAAACGCCGGCAAAAATACCCTCTTCGCGCGCCATGCGCCGTACCATGTCCTCGGCATCGGTCTGGCTGACCAGGCGCACTTCGTCGACCACGCTGGCGT
>CANCTD010000105.1 GCA_947380945.1 Comamonadaceae bacterium | reverse complement strand
CGCACGTCTTTGCGGCGGGCTTCGTCTTCGTTGTGCAAGGTGGCATTGGTGACGGTGACGCCGCCCACAAATACGGGCGCGAGTTTGGCCACCGGCGTGAGCTTGCCGGTACGGCCCACTTGCACGTCAATCGCCAGCACCTGCGTGCTCTGCTCTTGCGCGGGGTATTTGTGCGCCACCGCCCAGCGCGGCTCGCGGCTGACAAAGCCCAGGCGCTGCTGCAGCGCCAGGCTGTTGACTTTGTAGACCACGCCGTCGATCTCAAACGGCAGGGTCTCGCGCTGCGCGCCCATGTCGGCATGGAATTGCACCAGCGCATCCGCCCCCGCAGCCACACGGTTTTGCTGCGCAACCGGAAAGCCCCAGTCTTTGAGGGCTTGGAGCATGGCGGCGTGGGTACTCCACTGCGGGCCACCCTGCACCTCGCCGATGCCATAGGCAAAAAAGCTCAAAGGCCGCTGCGCCGCGATGGCCGGGTCGAGCTGGCGCACCGCACCGGCTGCGGCGTTGCGCGGGTTGACAAAGGTTTTCTCGCCCTTCTCGCCGGCCTCGATGCGGGCGCGCTGGCGGGCATTCAGCGCCTCGAAATCCGCGCGCCGCATATAGACCTCGCCACGCACCTCCAGCACCGCCGGCGCGTCTTGCAGGCGCAGCGGAATCTGGCCGATGGTGCGTATGTTCTGGGTTACGTCTTCGCCGTATTCGCCGTCGCCCCGGGTAGCGGCCTGCACCAGCACGCCGGCCTCGTAGCGCAGGCTCATGGCCAGGCCGTCGAATTTCAGCTCCGCCAGGTATTCCACGGCAGGCGCGGTCTCAGTCAGCTCCAACTCCTTGCGGATGCGCGCATCGAAAGCCTGCGCGCCGCTGGGGCCGTTGTCGGTTTCGGTGCGGATGCTGAGCATGGGAACCGCGTGACGCACGGTGGCAAAGCCGCCCAGCAAACTACCGCCCACGCGCTGGGTCGGCGAGTCGGGGGTGCGCAGCTGCGGATGCGCCGCTTCCAGCGCCTGCAGTTCCTGGAAAAGGGCGTCGTAGGCCGCGTCGCTGACCAGCGGCGCGTCCAGCACGTAGTAATGGTGGCCCAAGCGGTGCAAGTCCGCGCGCAGTTCGGCAGCGCGACGTTCTACGGCATCGTTTTGCGCAGCCACGGCCGGGGGCTTGTCAGGCGAAAAGGCGGCGCGCCAGCGGCGAACCGGCGGCCAGATCGCGCTCTTCCAGGACCCGGTACAAATCGACCAGGTCACGCGAAATACTTTCCATGGCCAGCGGATTGAGCGGCTGGCCGCTGTCGTCAACCATGATGCCGTCCATTTCCTGCGCCAGGCTGGTGGCAATGCGCACCATGCGGTCAAAAGGCTGCAAAGCCGATTCAACATGGGGCACATCGAGCGTGATTTTCAGGTCGCGGATGGCGCTCTGGTCGGGGTCTTCGGCCAGCGCGGCCTGCGGGTCAAAGGCCAGCACCAGCACCGGGGGCAGGCCTTCCTGCGGGTTTGGCAGCACCATGCGGCCGGGCAATTGCCCCGCGACAAAGCCCACACGCGCCACGCTTTGGTGCAGATAACCGGGACTCCAGGCAGCCTGTTTGGCACGCAGGTTCAAACTGAGTTGCGCGTCGTACTGGGTGGCAAAAGCATCGAGCTCGCGGGCCCGCGCCACCTCGTCGGCCATTTCGGGAAATTCGGCTACCGCGTCCAGCTGATCGGCCAGCGCCTGGGTTTTGACCACGAAGTCGGAGAACTCAATTTCGCTGAGCGCGCCCATGCGGTTGGCGAGTTGCACACCGGCTTGCAAGGCGCTGTAGCGCGCGCCAGCAGCGGGGACTTCCCAAGTGCCAGTCGCCACATTGAAACCCTCGACCGCAAAAGGCTTGCTGCCCACGCGGCTGGTCGGCGGGAATGCGGCAAGCACCGCCTCGCCCGACCAGACGGCATCGGGGCTCTCGGGCTCCAGCGTGGCGATCACATCTATCAACGCATCCATGGCCGGGCGGCGGGGCAGCTCGGGCACCATGAAGCGGGTCGTATCTTCCAGCAGCGCCTCGGCAGCCGCCTGTTCCGGCTCAGGTTCACCGTGCGCTGCGTCACCCGGGGGCGGCATGGCCGGTGGCGGGCGCGGGGCCTCGGGTTCGGCCTGACGGGGCGCGCCACGGCGGGTCATCCAGACGCCGTGCAACTGCATTCCCAGCACCACAGCCACGCCCAAAGCCACCAGTCCCCAATGGAAATCGCTCATGGACTGCTCCTCACCGGTCCCATCAGGCCGCTGCCAACTGCACGGCCTCGGCCATGTCCACCACCACGATGCGCGAAACGCCCTGCTCCTGCATGGTCACGCCAATCAGCTGCTCGGCCATTTCCATGGCGATCTTGTTGTGGCTGATGAACAGGAACTGCGTACCCTGGCTCATGCTGCGCACCAGCTTGGCGTAGCGCTCGGTGTTGGCGTCGTCCAGCGGCGCGTCCACTTCGTCGAGCAAGCAAAACGGCGCGGGGTTGAGTTGAAAAATCGCAAACACCAGCGCGATTGCGGTCAGCGCTTTTTCGCCGCCCGAGAGCAGATGGATGGTCTGGTTTTTCTTGCCCGGCGGCTGGGCCACCACTTGCACGCCCGCGTCCAGAATTTCTTCGCCCGTCATCACGAGCTGCGCGTTACCGCCCCCGAACAGCTCGGGGAACATGCGCCCGAAATGGCCGTTGACCTGCTCGAATGTGGCGGCCAGCAGTTGGCGGGTCTCGCCGTCAATCGTGCGGATCGCGTCTTCCAGCGTGGCCATGGCCTCTTGCAAATCGGCGTTTTGCGCGTCCAGAAAAGTCTTGCGCTCACCGGCAACGGCCAGTTCTTCGGGTGCGGCCAGATTGACCGCGCCCATGGCGGCAATGGCCTGCTGCAGGCGCTCAATCTCGGCCTGCAAGGCGGGCAGTCGCACGCTGCCATCGGCCAGGCTGGCTGCCAGCGCGTCCAGATCGGCTTTGGCTTCCGCCAGGAAGCCGTCGAATTGCTCGTAGCCCAGGCGCGCGGCCTGCTCTTTGAGCTGGAAGTCGGTGATGCGCTGGCGCAGGGGCTCGAGCTCGCGCTCCAACTTCAGGCGGCGCTCGTCGCTGGCGCGCAAGGTGGCGGTCAGTCCGTCGTAGCGGCTGCGCTGGGCGGCCAAGGCCGTCTCGCGCTCCAACTTCAAAGCCAGCGCGGCTTGCAGGCCGGCGCTTGCCGCAGCGTCATCGAGTTGCAGCAACTCGGCCTGCGCGGCCTCAAGCTCCTGCTGCAAAGCGGCGCTTTGCTGGGTGGCGCTCTCGATGGCGCGGGCCAGCTCGGCCAGCCGCGCCTGCACGCTGCGCTGGGCGAACTGCGCCTCCTGCGCCTGCCGCTCCAGCGCCCGGTGCTGGTCACGCCATTGGGTGAGCTGGCGCTGGGCGTCGAGCACCTGGTCGTCCAGCATGGCGTGCGCCTCCTGGGCCTGTGCGAGCTGTTCGTCCAGGGCTTCAAACCGGCTGTCGGCCAGGCTGCGCCGGGCGCGCAGCGCATCGCGCTGGGCCTGCACTTCGCCCAGATCGGCGTCGAGCTGGGTGGCGCGGCTGCGGGTTTGCTCGGCCAATTGGGCCGCCCGCAAGGACTCCATTTGCAGCGCATGGCTCCGGCTTTGGGCCTGGGCGGCCTGCTGGCGCAGGCGCTGCAAGGCCTCGGAACCTTCTGCGTACTGGGTTTCGGCCTGGGCCAGGGCGCGGCGCGCCTCGGCCAGGGTTTCGGTCTGGGCTGCCACGCTGCGCTCCAGTGCGGCAATTTCCTGGGCCCGCGCCAGCAGGCCGGCCTGCTCGGAATCGGGCGCATACAAACCCACGCTGTGCGCGGTGACCACGTGGCCGCTGCGCAGGTAAAACGCCTCACCTGCACCCAGGCGACCGCGCTGGGCCAGTGCGTCTTCAAAACTCTCGGCGCTGTAGCAGCCGCGCAGCCAGTCGGCCAGTACGCGTCCCTGCGCCGGATGGTGCGATTGCACCTGGGCCAGCAAAGGCGGCAACCCGTGCGCCGCCTGGGCTGCTGCGGCATCCGAATCCGGCGTGAAAAAAGTCAGCTTGGTGGGCGGCGGGTCCAGCGCAAAGGCGGCCACCATGTCCAGACGGGACACCTCCAACGCACCCAAACGCTCGCGCAAGGCGGCTTCCAGTGCGCTTTCCCAACCGGGCGCGACCTGCAAGCGGCTCCACAGCGCCTGCAAACCGTCCAGCCCGTGCTTGCGCAACCAGGGTCGCAGCTTGCCCTCGGTGGTGACGCGCTCCTGCAAGGCCTTGAGCGCACCCAGCCGGGCGGATACGTCGGCCAGCGCGGACGACTCGGTATTGACCCGCTGCTGCTGGGCGCGGCGTGCGGCGTCCAGCGCGGGCAGCGCCTCCTGGGCGTGTTGCAGCGCGGCCTGGGCGGCTTCATTGGCGGATGCGGCCTCGGTGGCCTGGGTGGCCAGGGCATGGAGCTGCGCTTCGTCAGGGGCGGTCAGGGCCTGGCGGTCTGCGCCCAGGCGTTCGGCGCGGCCCTGGAGCTGGCGTTCCTGCTCCTGCATGCTGCGCTGTTCGGCGGCCAGCACCTGGATTTCCTGCTGCACCAGCGCGACCGCACTGCGCTGGGTATCGGCTGCGCCTTGGGCGGTTTGCACAGCGGCTTCGAGCACCGGCAGCTGCGCGTCCAGGGCCTGTAATTGCGCCGCCAGCGTGCTGACCTGGGTTTCGCCACCTTCCAGCGAGGCGCTCACCTGCACACTGTCGGTCTGCGCGTCTTCGTGGCGCTGGGCCCATTGGCGGATTTGCTCGCCCAGGCTGCCGATGCGCTGGGCGCTGCGCTGGCGGCCGTCGACCACAAAGCGGATCTCGGCCTCCAGCCGGCCGACTTCGGTGCTGGCCTCGTACAACGCGCCCTGGGCCTGGTTGACTTCGTCACCGGCGGCGTAATGGGTTTGCCGCACATGCTCCAGATCGGCCTCGGTCTGGCGCAAATCGGCGGTGCGTGCCTCCAGGGCGTTGGTCGATTGCGCCGCCTCGGTCTGTACGCGGGCCTGCTCGGTGGCGGCCTCCGAACGCTTCAAAAACCATTGCTGCTGCTGCTTGCGGGTCACATCCTGTTGCAGGCCCTGGAACTGCACTGCCGCTTCGGCCTGCTTTTCCAGCTTGCTCAGATTGGCGGTGAGCTCGCGCAGAATGTCTTCGACCCGGGTCAGGTTCTCGCGGGTGTCGGCAATGCGGTTTTCGGTTTCGCGCCGGCGCTCTTTGTACTTGGAGACGCCGGCGGCCTCTTCCAGAAACAAACGCAGCTCTTCGGGGCGCGATTCGATGATGCGGCTGATGGTGCCCTGGCCGATGATGGCGTAGGCACGTGGCCCCAGGCCGGTACCCAGAAACACATCCTGCACATCGCGGCGGCGCACCGACTGGTTGTTGATGAAATAGCTGGAGGTTCCATCGCGGGTGAGCACGCGGCGCACCGCGATTTCGGCAAACTGGCCCCACTGGCCGCCGATGCGGTGGTCGGAATTGTCAAATACCAGCTCCACGCTGGCGCGGCTGGCGGCTTTGCGCTGGGTCGTGCCGTTGAAGATGACGTCCTGCATAGACTCGCCGCGCAACTCGCTGGCGCGGCTTTCGCCCAGCACCCAGCGCACCGCGTCCATGATGTTGGACTTGCCGCAGCCGTTGGGCCCGACCACGCCGACCAGTTGCCCCGGCAATTGCAGGTGCGTCGGTTCGGCAAAGGACTTGAAGCCGGAAAGCTTGATGGAGTGAAGGCGCACGGCGGGCGGTTTTTCCGAAACGAGGGATTTGTAGTGGCAGGGCTTGCGGGGCGCGCGGGGCGCTCAGGCCGCTTTTTCGATGATAACCCGCACTTCTTCGCGCAAATCCAGCATGTTGGCGCGCAACACCGGCCAGGCAAGGCGGGCCGCGTCCAGCGCGCCGGTCTTGCACACAGCCTCCAGGTCGATGATGCGCTGCGCCATCTCGGCCGCACAAAACAAGGGCAACACGCCTTTGAGGCCATGCAGCGCCACCGCAGCCTCCACCAACTGGGCGTCCGCGAAAGCCCTGTCCAGGCGGGACGCGTCCTGCTGCAGGGTCTGCGCCAGCACCGGCAGCAAGGCCGCGACCATGTCGGCCCCGCCGACCAACTGGACCGCCTCTGGGTAGCGCAACAAGGCACCCTGCCCGGAAGGAATAAGCGAAGGCGTGGTTGGCAAGGGCTGCATGGGCAAATACTAGCGGACGCAGGCCGGGCTTGGTGCCCTGCACAGGTGCATCGCAGCAGCCCTTTATGCAGGCCGCCATGACTTGGCCAAGACGGCGATAATGCCCGCCCATGAATCCCCACCTCGCCCGCCTGCAGGCCTA
>CANCTD010000104.1 GCA_947380945.1 Comamonadaceae bacterium | reverse complement strand
TACTGCGCGACTTCAGCCTGCGCGTGCTGCCGGGCGAATGCGTGCGCCTGAGTGGCCCATCCGGCATGGGCAAGAGCACGGTGCTCAAGCTGGCCTTTGGCAATTACCAGGCCAGCGCGGGTCGCATTGAGCTGCGTGCGGCCGACGGAACCATGGTGGATATCTCCCGGGCCAGCCCGCGCGAAATCGTGCAACTGCGTGCCAGCGCCGTGGGCTATGTCAGCCAGTTCTTGCGCGTGATTCCGCGTGTTGCTGCCATCGACGTGGTGGCCGAACCCCTGCTGGAGCGCGGCCCGGACGGCGAGCCGCGCATGGAGCCCGATGCAGCCCGCGCCGAAGCGGCGCGTTGGTTGGACCGGCTGCGGATTCCGCAGTCCCTTTGGCAACTGCCGCCCGCCACCTTTTCGGGAGGCGAGCAGCAGCGTATCAATATTGCCCGCAGCTTCATTCGTACGCGCCCGCTGCTGTTACTTGACGAACCGACCGCCTCGCTGGACCCGCTGAACACGGCCACGGTGATTGAACTGATCCTGGCCGCGCGGGAGCAGGGCGTGGGCATTGTCGGCATCTTTCACGACCCGCAGGTCGCAGCGGCCGTGGCATCGCGCAGCGTGGCCATGCAGCCCCCTTCAAGCTGATTTTTATCCCTTTATCCCCACATAGTTATGCCCATTTTCACCAATGCCCAGCTGGTCCTCGCGGATGAAGTCGTACATGGCAGCGTGCAGGTCGATGGCGCGCAGATCCACAGCGTGGACAGCGGCGCCAGCAGCCTGCCCGGTGCCATCGATCTGGAGGGGGATTACCTGTGGCCTGGCATGGTGGAGGTGCATACCGACAACTTCGAGCGGCACCTGATGCCACGCCCGGCCGTGCGCTGGGACGACGCGCCGGCCCTGCTGGCCCATGACGCGGAAATCGCGTCCTCCGGCATCACCACCGTTTTGGATGCACTGGGTGTGGGCGAGGCCGACCCCGACAGTGTGCGGGGGAGCGAATGGGATTCGGTTTTGGACCATATCACCGAGTTCAGCCAGCGGGGTGTGCTGCGTGCCGAGCACCTGCTGCACGTGCGTTGCGAACTTCCCGCGCCCAATACCTTGTCGCTGTTTGCGCCCTTCAAAGACAACCCGCTGGTACGCATGGTTTCGCTGATGGACCATACGCCAGGCCAGCGTCAGTGGGAAAACATCGAACATGCCTGGATTTATTTCAGCGGCAAAAAAGGCTGGAGCCAGGCGAAATTTGAGGCCCGCGTCGCACAGGCGCGCGAAGACCAGGTGCGTTATGCCCAACCGCACCGCGCCTATTTCACAGCCTATTGCAAGGACCACGGCATCACCCTAGCCAGCCATGACGACACCACGGTGGCGCATGTGGAACAGGCTTATGCCGAGGGGGCCACAGTCAGCGAGTTCCCCACCACGGTCGCTGCGGCGCAGGCAGCACGTGCGCGCGGAATGGCCACCATCATGGGCGGGCCCAATGTGGTGCGCGGCGGTTCGCATTCGGGCAACGTCTCGGCCATTGAACTGGCGCGTCTGGGCTTGATGGATATTTTGTCCTCCGACTACGTTCCCGGGAGTTTGCTTTCCGCTACCTTGCGTCTGACCGAGACTGCCGGCTTGAGCCTTCCACAGGCCGTTGCGCTGGTGACTCGCAATCCGGCCGCCTGCATCGGTTTGTACGACCGGGGTCAGATCGCCCAGGGCTTACGGGCAGATTTGATACAGGTCCGCATGGTGGAGCTGGCCGACGGGCGTCGGCAAGGTGTGGTGCGCGCCGTTTGGCGTGGCGGCGTGCGGGTAGCCTGATCTGGTCTTGTAATTGTCATTTTTCAGTCAATCCACTGACACGAAGCGTTTCTAAGCTCCACCAACGCGCTCGCCTCCTGGCGCAACCGACACCACGCCCATGAACACATTAGTCATCGATACCCTTAGCAAACGCTTTGGTAACACCCTTGCGGTGGATGGGGTTTCGCTGAAGGTCGAGGGGGGTGAATTTGTGGGCATTATTGGCCGCTCAGGTGCCGGGAAGTCCACCTTGCTGCGCATGATCAACCGCCTGAACGATCCTACCGAGGGAAGCGTGCGTTATGACGCCACCTTGGTTAGCTCGCTCCAGGGCCGGGGTCTGCGCGAATGGCGTCGCGACTGCGCCATGGTGTTTCAGCAGTTCAATTTGGTGGGGCGTTTAGATGTGCTCACCAACGTGCTCATGGGACGGCTCACATCGGTCCCGACATGGCGCGCACTGCTGACGGCCTGGAGCGATGCCGACACCTTGGCGGCCTTGGAAACGCTGGACCGTTTCGGCATGGCGGACTTTGCAACCCAGCGCTGTGACCAGCTGTCGGGCGGTCAGCAGCAGCGGGTTGCTATCTGCCGCGCGCTGATGCAGCAACCCAAGATCATCCTCGCCGACGAGCCCATCGCGTCCCTGGACCCGCGCAACACGCAGTTAGTGATGGATGCATTGGCTGCGATCAACCGCGACTTCGGTATCACCGTTTTGTGTAATTTGCATTCGCTCGACATTGCGCGGAGCTATTGCTCGCGTTTGGTGGGCATGTCAGCGGGGCGCGTGGTGTTTGACGGTGCGCCCGCACAGCTCAGCGATGCCGTAGCCCAGGAGCTCTACGGCTTAGAGGCTGAGCAGCTCATGTCCTCACCCGCGCAACGCAGCGCTGACATCCTTGAATTCCCAGGCCGCGCCCAACTGGCTTGACCGTTCCCGTTTATCCACTCTCACTCCCCATAAAGGACCTTCCTATGTTGAATCGTCGCGTACTCCTCGCACTGGCCGCCTCAAGCGCCCTGATGGCGTCTGCCCAAGCCCAGGACTGGAAAGCCAAATACCCTGAACTCATCTTCGCTTCGATCCCCGCGGAGAACGCTTCCCAGGTGATGGATCGCTATGGCCCCTTCGCAGAATACCTCTCTCGGGAGATCGGCGTTCCTGTGAAAATCAAAATTGCAGCCGACTACGCAGCAGTGATCGAAGGCCAGCGTGCCGAACAGATCCACATTGCCTATTACGGCCCAGCGTCGTATGCCCGCGCCCGCATGATCGGTGCCAAGATCACACCGTTTGCGCAAGAAATCGGCAAAGGTGGCACCAAGGGCTACTACTCGGTTTTTTATGTGAAGGCCAACTCGCCGTACAAAACCATGGCTGACCTCAAAGGCAAGAATCTGGGTCTGGTCGATCCCAATTCCACCTCGGGCAACAACGTGCCGCGCTTGGCGCTGGACAATATGAAGATCAACCCCGAAGAGTTTTTCGGTAAAGTCGTCTACACCGGTAGCCACACCAATGCCGTGGTGGCGTTGAGCCAAGGCACGGTGGATGTCGCCGCCAACGCTTGGTACGCTGATAACGACACCGAGCTGACCCGCGCCGCCGACAAAGGGCTGGTTAAAAAGGAAGACTTCCGTGTGCTCTTCAAGTCCGACCAAATCGTCAACTCGCCCTTGGCCTACTTGGACAGCTTGCCTGCCGAACTGAAGAAGAAGATCGAACAGGCCGTGTTTGATGCCCCCAAAAAAGACAAAGCGGCTTTTGACAAGTTGTCTGATGGCAAGTTTGAGCCTTTCCAGCCGGTGACCCACGAAGCCTACTTGCCGGTGCTTGAGCTGAACAAGTTCGTAGACAACCTGCGCAAAAAGCAATAAGTCGGCGCCTAGCGGCACAAGGCCCCTGCTTGCGATTCGCTTCGCAAGCAGGGGCTCTTTTCATACTCCATGCATATCCCTTCAATTGACCATCCGGCGCAGGCATGGCATACGGCCTATGTCCAGGCTGGCATGGAGAAGCGCAGGGCGCTGTGGTCG
Source organism: Comamonadaceae bacterium (assembly GCA_947380945.1). GTDB lineage: Bacteria > Pseudomonadota > Gammaproteobacteria > Burkholderiales > Burkholderiaceae_C > Allorhodoferax. The sequence goes on along the minus strand of CANCTD010000104.1, from coordinate 2,597 downwards.
GGTCTGTTCGTTTTGGCGGTGTGCGTCGCAGTCTCTGCGCGCGTTGCAGAGATCTCGCCACTCAAACTCTGGGAGCACCTGGACGCGCTTGGCAGTTATGCATACCGTATCCTGCATTTGGAGAGTGGGCAGTGGGTGCTCGCCGACCCTATGGAGTGGTTTTGGGGCTGGAAGAAATGGCTCAAGTTGATGGCCGAGACCGTACTCATGGCCTATGTCGGAACGGCGACGGGTGCCCTGGTTGCTTTGGGCTGCTGCTGTGTGGCGAGTAAGAACATCACCCGCAGGGTCTGGCTTGTTTTTGCTATGCGGCGGATCCTGGAATTTGCCCGTACGGTACCTGAGCTGGTCTTTGCGCTGATTTTTGTTTTGGCCTTTAGTTTGGGCCCTTTGCCGGGTGTACTTGCATTGGCCATCCATACGGCTGGTGCACTGGGAAAATTGTTTGCCGAGGTCGTAGAGAACATAGACATGAAGCCGGTCGACGGCGTTGTTGCCAGCGGAGCTACGTGGATGCAGGTGGTGCGCTTTGCAGTGCTGCCGCAGGTAGCGTCCAACTTTGCGAGCTATACCCTGCTGCGGTTTGAAATCAATGTGCGTGGCGCTGCCGTGTTGGGCTTTGTGGGTGCTGGCGGCATCGGACAAACTCTGCTGGAAGTTATTCGCAAGTTCTATTACGCAGACATCAGTGCCATCTTGCTGCTCATCATTCTGTGCGTGATGTTGATCGACGCTGTGACCGAACGGGTGCGCCATCGGTTGATCGGTGCGGAGCGACGTGCATGAGTGCCAAACCCGCTCCGGCTGCGTTGGCCATGCGTGAGCGGCACTCCGCGCTGTTTCGGTCCTACTACCTGCGTCATGGACGTGCGGTCGTATGGCTGCTGCTGGCGCTTTTTTTATGGGTATACGGGATCGTGGCGATGGACGTTTCCCCAGAGCGGCTGTTCATCGGTGTTGGTGAGCTGGTGCACATTGCCGGACTGATGCTGCCGCCGGATCCCGGCTCGTATGCGGCGGTCTTGGTTTTTTTTCAGGCGCTGGCTGAGACCCTGGCGATTGCCCTGCTGGGCACTTTGGGCGCTGCAACCATTGCCTTTCCTTTGGGGTTTCTGGCTGCCCGCAACACCACCGTCAGCCACGTTGTTCGGATCTTGGCGCGCCGCAGCTTTGACACCTTGCGTGGTGTCGATATTTTGATTTGGGCCCTGGTTTGGATCAATGTGGTGGGCCTGGGTCCTTTTGCAGGTGTTTTGGCGCTCATCAGCTCGGATGTGGGCAGCTTTGGCAAGCTGTTTTCCGAGGCGATCGAAGCGGCTGACCACAAAGCAGTGGAGGGGGTTTTGTCCACTGGGGGATCGCAGGCTGCGGCGCTGCGTTTTGGCATCGTGCCGCAGTTATTGCCGGTGTGGCTAAGCCAGGTGCTTTATTTCTTTGAATCGAACACCCGCAGCGCTTCCATCATCGGAATCGTGGGCGCCGGTGGCGTCGGACTGGTTTTATCCGAACAAATTCGCACGCTCGAATTCGGACAAATGTCTTTCATGATTGGCTTGATCTGGGTGACCGTTTCGCTAATTGACCTGCTCTGCTCCCGTTTGCGATTCGCCATTATTGGCGCACGGGCACTGTAACTTTCTGACCTTAAAGGATCGACCATGTCGCTGAGCATCCCTGACATCGTGCAGCTTTTGAGTAGCCGCGCTACCACTTGGTATGGCCAAGAGGCTGTGAGCCAACTTGAGCACGCGCTGCAATGTGCCCAACTTGCCGAGACCGCCGGTGAAACGGACAGCACGGTGGTAGCGGCTCTTTTGCACGATCTCGGTCATATCGTTGGCGCCAACCAGCCTGTCCAAACGCAGACCGACGCGGGCCAGGAGGCATTGCCTCAGAAGGACGACTTACACCAGTTCGTCGCCTTGCCGTTTTTGCGCAGTCTATTTCCCGATGCGGTTCTGGAGCCCATCAAGCTGCATGTGGACGCCAAGCGCTATCTGTGTGCGGTAGATGCCGCCTATTGGGCGGACCTGTCGCCTGCATCCAAGCACAGCCTGGTGTTGCAAGGCGGTGCCTTTGATGCGGCGCAGGTCCAGGCTTTTGAGGCGCTTCCCTTTAGCCAGGAGGCTGTCCGACTGCGCCGTTACGATGACCTGGCCAAGGTGCCGGGCGCAGCGACCGGTGGCCTGGCGCACTTCAGCCAGACCATGTCACGCGTGGCGCTTGCGCCGCAACTGGGATAAGCGCGTGCGAGGCGGTTTTACCCTGACCCAGCCCGGCGTGCTGTGGCGCGCGCACCTGTCGGTTGCGCTGGCCGGCATCATGAATTTTGGTTTTCGCATGCTGGTTCCGGCCATGCCGATCATCATGGGAATATTGCTGCGGGACTTGCGCTATGTGCGGCAGTACCGCCACTACGTGGGAAAATTCGCTGTGCACTTTGACGCCTTGCGCGAAGGCCCGGTGCGCCACTACCTCAGCGATGTATTCCTGCAGGTCAAACAGGTTCCCGACACCATCGAGGGCGAATGCGTGCAGTGCGGTAACTGCTGCCTGAACAAGCGCTGTGCATTTTTGGAGCCCGTGGGCGAGGACAA
>CANCTD010000103.1 GCA_947380945.1 Comamonadaceae bacterium | reverse complement strand
TCGCCGGCCAGCTGCCCGCAGGCCGCGTCAATGTCCTGGCCACGGGTCTTGCGTACCGTGGTGGTCAGGCCGGCCGCGATCAGCACCTGTGCAAAAGCCTGCACCCGCTGCGGCGGCGAACACAGCAGACCGGACGCGGCAAACGGATTGAAAGGAATCAGGTTGATCTTGCACCAGCTGCGGCCACCACCGTACCCGGCCAGCAGCCTGACGAGTTGCTGCGCCTGCTCCGCGCTGTCATTGACACCGTCCAACATGCAGTATTCGAAGGTGATGAAGTCGCGTGGCGCGTGTTCCAGGTAGCGCTCGCAGGCACCGAGCAACTCGGCCAATGGGTATTTGAGATTCAGCGGAACCAGTTGCTTGCGCAAGGCGTCATCCGGTGCATGCAAGGACACCGCCAGCGCCACCGGGCAATCGGCAGCCAGCCGGTCCATCATGGGCACCACACCCGAGGTGGACACCGTAACGCGACGCCGCGACAGGCCGTAGCCATGGTCGCTCAGCATGACTTGCAAAGCGGGAACCAGGGCGCTGTAGTTCTGCAGCGGCTCGCCCATGCCCATCATCACCACATTGGAGATCACCCGCGTGTCACGCCCGAGGTGCTTACGCAAAAAATGCTCGGCGAACCAGAGCTGCCCAACGATTTCGCCTGTGCTGAGGTTGCGGCTGAAACCCTGGTGCCCCGTGGAGCAAAAACGGCAGCCCACCGCGCACCCCGCCTGCGATGAAATACACAAAGTGCCACGGTCAGCTTCGGGGATGAAAACCGCCTCCACGGCGTCGCCCCCGCCCACGTCAAACAGCCATTTGATGGTGCCATCTGCCGAGGCGTGCTGGGAAATTACGGTGGGCGCTGCCACATGGGCTGCCACAGACAATTTGTCACGAAGCGATTTCGCCAGGTCGGTCATTGCCGAAAAGTCGGATGCACCACGCTGGTGGATCCAGCGGAAAACCTGGGTTGCACGGAAAGGCTTTTCGCCCAAGCCCGCACAAAAAGCGGCCAAGCCCTCGATATCGAAGTCGAGCAGATTGGCCGTCATGCTGGCACTTAGCTGGCGAACACGTTCATACCGGCGAAGAAAAATGCGATTTCAGCGGCGGCGGTATCCGCACCGTCGGAGCCATGCACGGCGTTGGCGTCGATGCTGTCGGCAAAATCAGCGCGGATGGTGCCGGGCGCTGCTTTCTTGGGGTCGGTGGCACCCATCAGGTCGCGGTTTTTGAGAATCGCGTTCTCACCCTGGAGCACCTGGATCATCACAGGACCGGAAATCATGAAGGACACAAGGTCGTTAAAAAACGGGCGGGCTTTGTGCACACCATAAAAAGCCTCGGCTTCGGCGCGGGAGAGGTGGGCCATGCGCGCTGCCACCACTTTCAATCCGGCACCCTCAAAACGGGCGTAGATCTGGCCGATCACATTTTTGGCCACGGCGTCCGGTTTGATGATGGAGAGGGTTTTTTCAATAGTCATAAGTCGTTGTTCTTCAAGAGTTATTCACTGCGGCAGGCTGCCGCAAAGCCGGGCGATTTTAGCATTCAAGCTTTAGCTGCCAAATCCGCGTGCCGGGCCATTTTTGCGGGCTGCGCCACGACCGGAGCGGCCCTTGCGCGCCTCCTGCTGGCGTTGCCGGCTCAGGCTGTCGGTTCCGATGTAGCCCAGCGAGGTACGCATTGGGTCCGGTTGCGCGTCGGCTTTGGGCGCGCGCTGCTGCGGGCGTCCCGGCGCGCCCTCGGCACGCGGGTCGCGGCCACGCACACGGTCTTTGTCGCGCCGCGCCCGCGACACCAAAGGCCCGCGCAAGCCACCCGGGGGCGGCGCTTTCTGTCCATGGGAACCCTTGGCGCCGCGCTCGCCCGCGGCCAAAGCCAGCGCGCCGATATCGGCCTGGTCCAGCTCCATCCAGGCCCCGCGCTTGAGGCCCCGGGGCAGGACCATGGCCCCATAACGGATGCGGATCAAGCGGCTGACCGCGTGCCCGACCGCTTCCAGCATGCGGCGCACCTCGCGGTTGCGGCCTTCGGAAATCGTGACGCGGTACCAGCAATTGGAGCCTTCGCCGCCGCCGTCTTCGATGCTGCCAAACTGGGCCATGCCGTCGTCCAGCATCACACCCGACAACAGGGTTTGTTTCTCATCGGCGCTCAGGGCGCCGAGCACGCGCACTGCGTATTCCCGCTCCAGACCGAAACGCGGGTGCATCAGCTTGTTGGCCAGGTCGCCCGAGCTGGTGAACAGCAGCAGCCCTTCGGTGTTCAAGTCCAAACGGCCCACCGACTGCCATTTGCCTTGGGGCAGCTTGGGCAGGCGGCGAAAAACCGTGGGCCGGTTTTGCGGATCGTCATGGGTGACGACTTCGCCCGCCGGCTTGTGGTACGCGATCACACGCGGTGGTGGCGGGTCGATGCGGAAACGGATGGGCTTGCCGTTGACCTTGATGGTGTCGCCGAACTGGATGCGCTGCCCGATATGGGCGGGCTCGTTGTTGACCGAAATCCGCCCCTCCAGAATCAGCTGTTCCATTTCCAGGCGGGAGCCCATACCGGACTGCGCCAGCACCTTGTGCAGTTTGGGCGTTTCGACCTGGGGCGCCAGCACACGCTTGGGTGCGGCGTCCTCGGTGCCGCCTTCATCAGGCGCGTCAAATTGGCCGGAAATAATGTCCAGAAACGGGCTGCTCGACGCGGCCTGCGGCTGCGCAGCCGCAGGCGGCAGGTCCTGGGCGGAGTCGACCGGCGAAGCCGCCCCCGCGTCCTCGGGCAAGGCGATAGGGGCCGTATCGGCGGGCGGCGGGTGATTGGCTTGGGTCATAAAGGGGCTTGGTTGGGGTGCGGCAGGCTGGGCTGCGGCATGTCGGATGCAGCAGGCGGGTCGGCAGCTTCAGCGGCAAGGCCTTGCGGGGCTTGCACATCTTCTTCCGCAGCCTCGGGAAATGGCAGGGGTGCGCTGTCGGCATCGGTAGCGCTGGCAGGCTCTGCCGAACCGATCAGCTGGCCCAGGGCGTCGCCCTCGCCCCCGGGCAGGCTCAGGGCGGGTAGCTCGCGCAGAGACGCCAGCCCCAGGTCATCCAAAAACTGGCGGGTGGTGGCCAACAAGGCCGGGCGACCGACTGACTCGCGATGCCCCACGGTCTCGACCCAGCCACGGTCCTCCAGCTGCTTGAGCAACTGGGTGTGGATCGTGACGCCGCGAATCTCTTCAATATCGCCCCGGGTCACAGGCTGGCGGTAGGCGATGATGGCCAGTGTCTCCAGCACGGCGCGGCTGTAGCGCGGAGGCTTTTCAGGGTGCAGCTTTTCCAGGTAATGCGCCATATCCGGATGGCTTTGGAAACGCCAGCCGCTGGCCACTTCGGCAAGCTGCAGGCCGCGCTCGGTCCATTCGTCGCGGATTTCCTCCAACAGCGCGCGCAATTGGGGCTCGTCCACGGATTCATCGAACAGGGTGCGCAAATCGCGCATCACCATGGGCTGGTCTGCGCACAACAGCGCCGCCTCCAGTACCCGTTTGGCATCGAGCATAGCTTTCCCTCAACACAATTGGACGTTGGGCCAGGGCCCCGGCGGGCTCATGAATGGGCACTTGGGCGGGGGCGCTGCCTGACACACGGCACCCCGCTGCCGTATCGCTCACGCAGTAGCTGCGTGGCCGGGGCGACGGTCTGCGCGCGCAAGCGCGGTCAGGCCGGGGGTGAAAATTCATTGTATCCCAGCCCCTGGGACGCCATCAGGGCCAGGAAACCGGGCGGCGCAAGGGCTTGAAAATCCAGCCGCTGCCCGGTAAACGGGTGCACAAAACCCAGCCGGTAGGCGTGCAAAGCCTGCCCCGGCAAGCCGGCCACAGGCTGACCGCCGTAGACCGGGTCCCCGGCCAGCGGGTGCCCCTTCTGGGAAAGGTGGACGCGGATCTGGTGGGTGCGCCCGGTATGCAGCACACAGCGCACCAGACACATCTGCGCCCCGTTAGCCAACAAATACACGTCGGTGGCGGCACTCTTGCCCGGATGGCGCTCCAGATCCACCACCGCCATGCGAAGGCGGTTGCGCGGGTCACGGCCGATCGGACTATCTGCATGCCAGGGCGAAGGCTGGGTCCACCGGCCCTGGGCCACGGCCAGGTATTCGCGCCCGACCTGGCGCGCGGCAATCGCCACCACCAGCGCGTCCATCGCGGCCCGGCTGCGGGCGACCACCATCAGGCCGCTGGTGTCCTTGTCTAATCTGTGGACGATGCCGGCGCGCGGCACCTGCAGCAGCGCCTCGTCCATGGCCAGCAAGCCGTTGAGCAAAGTTCCGCTCCAATTGCCCGGAGCGGGATGCACCACCAGCCCAGCGGGCTTGTTCAGCACCAGCAGGTCCGCGTCGCGGTACACCACATCGAGCGCCATCGCCTGCGGCTGGAATGCGGTGCTTTGCGGCGTCGGGCGCAAGCTGATGGCCAGCCGGTCATCGCAATGGACCGCGGTCGACTGTTTGCGAACCGGTTTGCCGTTGACAGACACACACTGGGCTTCAATCAGTTGCTGCAAATAGCTGCGGGAAAATTCCGGCACCAGGCTTGACAATGCCTTGTCCAGCCGCATGCCATGCTGCGCCACGCCCAGCACCAGCTGGCGCAGCTCCATGCCCTCGTCGTGCAAATCGGTATCGTCCAATCCGTTGACGCTGGGGTCGCTAGCTATACTGGCTGGCTTAGTTTCCAAGGAATTTTTTCATGACGTTGAGCGGCAAATTATCGGCGCTGTACTCGGACGCACAGCACCGTTGGCGGCTAGGTGCGGTGATGGTGCTTGCCTGCGCGGTTGCGCTGGGTGCCTGTTCGACGACGGTGGTGGACAAAACCCTGGGCATGAAACCGGCCGAGCTCTACGCCGAAGCCAAGGATGAGATGTCGAACCAGCAGTTCGAAAAAGCCATCGTCCTGTATGAAAAACTCGAAGCCCGCGCGGCTGGCACCCCATTGGCGCTGCAGGCGCAACTGGACAAAGCCTATGCTTATTACCTTTCCCACGAACCGGTTATGGCGCTTGGGGCGGTGGACCGATTCATACGCCTGAACCCGGCCAGCCCGGCGCTGGACTACGCCTATTACCTCAAGGGCGTGGTCACTTTCAACAACGACCTGGGCATGTTCGGGCGTTATACCGGCCAGGACCTGGCAGAGCGTGACCAAAAGGCAGCGCGCGAGTCGTTCGAAGCCTTTCGCGAGTTGGTGACCCGGTTTCCCGATTCACGCTACGCAGAGGATGCGCGCCAGCGCATGGGCTTTACCGTGGCTGCACTTGCCAAATACGACGTCTTTGTCGCCAAGTACTACTTCCGCCGCGGCGCTTACCTGGCAGCCATCAACCGGGCCCAAAACGCGGTGGCCGAATACCGCAATGTGCCTGCCGTGGAGGATGCGCTGTTCGTGATTTACAAGGCATACGATGTCATGGGATTGACTGCCATGCGCGACGATGCACGGCGCGTACTTGCAGCGAGTTTTCCAGATTCGGCTTATCTGGGGCCCGCTGGCGAGGGCAGCGACTGGCTTAAACGCTAGGGGCGAACGGCATGGCCGGGGCGCGCAGCTGCGTCAGCGCGGCCTCCCATTGCGCATGGCTGTCCAGACGGCGCATAGGCGGCAGTGCCTGCAACAATGTTTTCCCGTAAGACCGGGTACGCAGACGGGTGTCGCAGACCACCAAAATCCCGCGATCACCCTCCCCCCGGATCAAACGTCCCGCGCCCTGCTTGAGCACCATCGCCGCCCGCGGCAGGTGCACATCCTTGAAGGCGTTGCCACCGGCTGCCACACAGGCGTCGGTCTGGGCCCGCACCAGCGGATCATCGGGCGGCGCGAAAGGCAGCTTGTCAATCACCAGCACCTGCAGCGCGTCGCCCGCCAGATCGATGCCTTCCCAGAACGCTGCCGAGGCGACCAGAATGGCCCCGGGGCTGCCGGGTTTTCCATGCGCCACAAAACGTTCCAGCAGCTCGCGCTTGGACGCGTCGCCCTGGGCCAGAACTTCAGCCCCCCCGCCAAGTTGCGCTGCGCCAAGCTGTTCCAGGGCTTTGCGCACCGCTTGCACCGCGCGCAGCGTGGTCGTCAGCACCAGGGTGCGCCCGCCGAGTTGTTCGGCAGCCACTGCGGCAAGTCCGGCGACGGCCTCGCTGTGGCCGGTCTGGTCAGGAGCGGGGAAATCATCCGGGATATAGAGCGCCGCCTGCCGCGCATAGTCAAAGGGGCTGTCAATCCGCAGGGTGCGTGCGTCCTCCAGGCCACAGGGGTCTACGAACCAGCGCAAGCTGGCCTCGGTTCCCAGGGTGGCCGAGGTGAAAACCCAGGCCCTGCTGCTGGGTTCTGTTTGCAGCACCTGCTGGCGCATCACCGCGCTGATTTGCAAAGGTGAGGCGCACAGGCGGACTGCGGCACCGGCCTC
>CANCTD010000102.1 GCA_947380945.1 Comamonadaceae bacterium | reverse complement strand
GGAAGGATGAAGATGCTGACCGCGTTGGAAAACGTTTTTTTGATTTGCGTCGCGCCCTGGTAGTCGATCTCCAGCACCACATCCTGGCCTTCTTGCATGCGCTGGGCGATGGCCGCTTTGGAGGTGCCGTAGCGGTGCTGGTGCACATGGGCCCATTCAACAAAGGCGTCGGCCCGGACCATGGCGTCAAATTCGGCGTCGTTCACAAAGAAATATTCGCGCCCGTCTTTTTCCTGGCCGCGCGGCGCGCGGGTGGTGTGGGACACCGATGGGTGGACCTGCGCATCGAGCTCCTGCAAGGCCCGCACCAGGCTGGACTTGCCCGCGCCGCTGGGCGCTGCGACCACAAACAAATTACCGGGGTAGTCCATCTTCGGTTCCTTAGGTCCGGGATTCATTCAACGTTTTGCACCTGCTCGCGCATTTGCTCGATCAGCACTTTCATGTCCACCGCGATGCGGGTGAGTTCGAGCGCAGCGGATTTGGAGCCCAGGGTGTTGGCTTCGCGGTGCAATTCCTGGATCAAAAACTCCAAGCGCTTGCCCACGTCGCCCCCGCGTGCGAGCAGGCGGGCGATTTCCTCCAGGTGCGAGTTCAAGCGCGTCATCTCTTCGGCCACGTCGATGCGGATGGCAAAAGCCGTGGCCTCGGCCAGGGCCCGGTCCTGCGCGGCCTCGGGTGCCACGCTGCCTTCGCCCAAAGCCATGGCCTCTTGCCAGCGGTCCAGAAAGCGTTGGCGCTGCTGTGCCACCAGCTGGGGTACCAGCGGCGCGGCTTGCGCGGCCAATGCGCGCAAGTCCTGGACCCGCGCGTTCAGCATGTCAGCCAATCGCCCGCCTTCGCGGCTGCGGGCTTGGGCCAGGGCGCTGAGCGCTTCCTGCGCCAATTCCAGCACATCCTGGCTGCAGTCGTGCTGGCCGGAGGCTTCGCTGGATGCGATGCGCAACACATCGGCGACACCCAAGGGCTTTGCCTGCGGCAGCCACTTGGTGGTGCGGGCTTGCACATCGACCAGCCGTCGCAACAGTTTTTCCGAGGGCTGCACAACCCCTGCGTCGTGGGCGGAATCCACCGATACCCGCACTTCCACTTTGCCGCGTTTGAGTTGTGCACCCACGGCCTCGCGCAACGCCGGCTCCAGCTGGCGCAGGTCTTCGGGCAGGCGGAAGGACAGGTCCAGAAAGCGGCTGTTCACACAGCGGATCTCCAGCCCGATATGTGCGCTGGGCGCAGGGACGCTGCCGGGTGTGTCGGCCTGCGCGCGCGCGCTGCGCTGCACACTGGCGTATCCGGTCATGCTGTAAACTGGCACGTCAATTTCCTTCCTGCGGAATGTCTATGGCCGAGAATACCTTGGTTTGCGCGCCCAGCCTTTAAGACGCCGCCCAACTTTCCCATGCACCAGCCCGCACCTCTCGCGCCCGGCACGCTCGTGCAGGGTTACCGGATCGTGCGCAACCTGGCGGTCGGCGGCTTCAGCATCGTGTACCTGGCGCTTAACGCGCGTGCGCAGCAGGTCGCCATCAAAGAGTACTTACCAGCCAGTCTGTCGAGCCGTGCAGCCGGCACCACCCACACGCAGATCAGCCCCGACAAGCTGCGTTTGTACCGCCTGGGTTTGCAGAGTTTTTTCCACGAAGGCCGTGCGCTGGCGCAGATTTCCCATCCCGGGGTCAGCAGCGTGCTGGATTTTTTTGAAGCCAACGGCACGGTGTACATGGTGATGAATTTGTTGCAAGGCAGCAGCCTGCAGGAATTTATCGTGGGCGCGCGTGCGCAGGCCGATCCCGGCATCCTGCGCGAGGCGACGATTGCGTCGCTGTTCCAGGAATTCCTGCCCGCCGTGCGCGTGGTGCACCAGCACAAATTGCTGCACCTGGACCTTAAACCCGGCAACATCATCATCACCCGCGATGACCACGCGGTATTGATTGATTTCGGTGCCGCGCGCCACGCCCTGGACCCGGAGGCCACGGCGCTGCGGCCCATGTACACGCCCGGTTTTGCTGCGCCGGAGTTGTATGTGCGGGGCACGCCGCTGGGGCCTTGGACCGATGTGTATTCGCTGGGCGCATGTTTGTATTCGTGCATGCGCGGCTTTCCCCCCATGGACGTGCCGACCCGGCGGCGGGTTGACAACCTGGGCGCGCATCTGGAGCGCTTGCGTGGCGTGTACTCCGACCAATTGATTGCCGTGGTGGGTCGCTGTCTGTCCTTGCAGCCTGATGCCCGGCCCCAATCGGTACTCGAATTGCAGAAGTCTTTGCCCCTTGGCGGCACACGGGCACAATAAGCCATGACTTTTTCGGTGGCACAGACCAGTCGCATTGGCGGACGCGAACTCAACGAAGACCGCAGCGCCTACTGTTACACCGCCCAGTCGGTGTTGCTGTTGGTGGCCGACGGCTTGGGTGGTTACCCCTTGGGCGAAGTGGCGGCGCAAATGGCGGTGGACTGCATGGTCGCCTGCTTCCGGCGTGACGCGCGACCGCGATTGGCCGACGCAGAAGGGTTTTTCTTGCGGGCTTTTCTGACCGCGCATTACGAAATTTTGCGCTACGCCGTGGTGCGGTCTATGGACACGCCACCGCGCACCACGCTGGTCGCAGCCTTGGTGCAGGACGGGCAGGTGCAGTGGGCGCATTGCGGCGATTCGCGCCTGTATTGGCTGCGCGAGGGCGCGCTGCTGGCCCGCACCGTGGACCATGCGGGCCCGGAGCGGCGTCAGGACGCGGCCGCAGACGCACCCGAGCGCCATGTTTTGTATACCTGCGTGGGCGCACCCTCCTTGCCGCGTGTCGATGTCAGCGAACCGCAACCGCTGGCCAATGGCGACAAGCTGCTGCTGTGCAGTGACGGTTTATGGGGCCCCTTGAGCGATATGGAAATTGCCCGCGCTATTGCGCATTTGCCGCCCCATGCCGCCACGGAAACATTGGTGCGCCGCGCCTACCGGCATGCGGGTGCGCGCAGCGACAACCTGACTGCGCTGGCGCTGGAGTGGCAGCCCGCGCAAAAATCGATTGACGATGCGCACAGCGGTCTTGAGGCCTTGGACGGCTGGGTCTGCGAAAGCTCCCACCCTGCGGTGTCCGACCCGCCCACCGACATGGACAACAACGAACTCATCGCTGCCATTACCGCCTTGCGCAACACCTTTGGTCCGCCGGTGGCACGCCTGCCACAGGCCGCATCCGAATAATTTTTTCAACTGGATACTTGCATGACACTTGCCTCCCGTCTTCACCGCGCCCCTGACGCTTTGCGCCCCGTCACCATCACCCGCGGCTACACCGCCCACGCCGAAGGCGCGGTGCTGATTGCATTTGGCGGCACCAAAGTCCTGTGCACCGCCTCCGTGGAAGAGCGCGTGCCGCCGCACAAGCGGGGCAGCGGCGAGGGCTGGGTCACGGCCGAATACGGCATGCTGCCGCGCTCCACCCACACCCGCAGCGACCGCGAAGCCGCCAAAGGCAAGCAGAGCGGACGCACCCAGGAAATCCAGCGCCTGATCGGTCGCTCCATGCGCGCGGTCTTCGATTTGCAGCTGCTGGGCGAGCGCACGATTGCCCTCGATTGCGACGTGATCCAGGCCGACGGCGGCACCCGCACTGCGGCGATCACCGGCGCTTTTGTGGCAGCGCAAGACGCGGTGAACTGGTTGTTACGCCAGGGCAAGATCACGCAGTCGCCCATCCGGGAAGCGGTGGCGGCGATATCGGTGGGCATCGTCCAGGGCGTGCCGCTGCTGGACCTGGAATACACCGAAGACTCGGCTTGCGATACCGACATGAATGTGGTCATGACGGGTGCCGGAAACTTTGTCGAAGTGCAGGGCACGGCCGAGGGCGCGGCATTTACCCGTGCCGAGATGCAGGCGCTGCTGGACCTGGCCGGCAAAGGCATTGCGGAACTGCTGGCCTTGCAGCAAGCGGCGCTGGCGCAGCCCGTGCCGGGCCATTGATTCCAATGGTTACCGCTATGCAACTGGTTCTGGCATCCAACAACCGGGGCAAGCTCGACGAGCTGCAGCAATTGTTCGCGCCGCTGGGCGTGGCGCTGATCGCACAGGGCGCTCTGGACGTGCCCGAGTCGCCCGAGCCCTACCGTACCTTTGTCGAAAACGCGCTGGCCAAGGCGCGCAATGCGGCGCAGCACACGGGCTTGCCAGCGCTGGCGGACGATGCGGGTTTGTGTGTCAACGCCTTTGGCGGCTTGCCCGGTGTGGACACCGCGTTTTATGCCATGCAATTCGGCTACCCCAAGGGCGATGACCACAATGTGAGCGCCTTGCTGGAGCAGATGCAGGGCCAGACCGACCGCCGCGCCGCGCTGGTCAGCGCGCTGGTGGCCTTGCGCAGCGCCGACGACCCCGAACCACTGATTGCGGTGGGCCGTGCAGCCGGTGAAATCACCCGCGAACGCATAGGCGAAAACGGCTTCGGTTTTGACCCGGTGCTGTGGATTCCCGCCTTGGGCAAGACTTTTGCGCAGCTCGACCCGGTGGTCAAAAACGCGCATAGCCACCGGGGTCGCGCAGCACAGCTAATGCTGGCCCTGATGCGCGAGCGATGGTTCGCATGATTCCCATCCTGGCGCAGCCGGATGCCGACCCGGCGCAGGCTCCGGTTCTGGATCTGGATCTGGCGACGCTGATGCGTCCGGGCACTTTGCAATTGCAGGGCCTGCCGCCACTGTCTTTGTATGTGCACATTCCCTGGTGCTTGCGCAAATGCCCTTATTGCGATTTCAACTCGCACGCCCACGCGCCTGGCAACTTACCGCAGCAGGCCTACACGCAGGCGCTGCTGGCGGATCTGGAAGCCGCGCTGCCGCTGATCTGGGGCCGCGTGGTGCACAGCGTGTTCATAGGCGGCGGAACGCCCAGCCTGTTTGACCCATCCACCATTGCCGCGCTGATCGGGGACATACGTGCGCGCCTGCGGCTGGCACCGGACTGCGAAATCACCATGGAGGCCAACCCCGGCACGTTTGAGAAGGAGCGTTTCCGCGACTTTGCCGGTGCGGGCGTGACCCGCTTGTCGATTGGTGTGCAGAGTTTTCACGACGGGCACTTGCAGGCGCTGGGCCGGGTCCATGACCGGGCCCAATCACTGGCTGCGGTGGAAGAGGCGGCGCAGGCCTTTTCCACTTTCAATCTGGACCTGATGTACGCACTGCCCGGCCAGACGCTGGCGGACTTGCAGCTTGACCTGGCTACCGCGCTGGCTTTCGCGCCGCCGCACCTCTCAATCTACCAGCTCACGCTGGAGTCCAACACCTATTTCGCCACCCATCCGCCGGTTCTGCCCGGCGAGGACACGGCCTACGACATGCTGGACCACATCAGCGCGGCGGCGCAGTCTGCGGGGCTGCAGCGTTACGAGGTGTCTGCGTACGCGCGCCCCGGCCACGCTTGCTGGCACAACCGCAACTACTGGGAGTTTGGCGATTACTTAGGTATTGGTGCCGGCGCGCACAGCAAACTCAGCTTTCCCCACCGCGTGATCCGCCAGGTGCGCGCCCGCGATCCGGCCTTGTACATGCAGCGCGCGCAAGCCGGCGGCGGCAGCGCCACGGTCACCCACAGCAACGAAGTCAGCCGCGCGGATTTGCCTTTTGAATTCATGTTGAACGCCTTGCGGCTCAAAGACGGTTTTCCATTGGCCCTGTTCAGCGAACGCACGGGTTTGCCGCTGAGCGCCATCGATGCCGGCTTGCGCGCGGGTCAGGCGCGCGGTTTGCTGGAGGCGGACCTGGTGCATGTGCGGCCTACCGTGCGTGGCTTTGATTTTTTGAACGATTTGCACAGCCTGTTTTTGCCCTGACGCAGGCGCTGTTGCACCTCAGGCAAAGGCTTGCAAGACATTGGCCACATTCACGCCGACCGCATCCACTGCATAGCCGCCTTCAAATACGATGACCGTGGGCAGACCTGCATGGGCAATTCTCTCGCCCATGCGCAGGTAATCGTCGCTTTGTAGCGCGAACCCGCTGATCGGATCCTGCGCGAACGTATCCACGCCCAGCGAGAGAACGAGCGCCTGCGCGCCGTGGCCGGCAATGGCGCTGAGTGCCTGGTCCAAAGCCTGGGACCAGGTGGCGAAATCGGCCCCCCGCGCAAGCGGCAGGTTGAGGTTGGCACCCAAGCCCGCGCCCGCGCCGCGCTCATCCGCGTGGCCCAGATAAAACGGGTATTCGGTGCGCGGGTCGCCATGGATGCTGGCAAAGAACACGTCGGCGCGGCCATAAAAAATCGATTGGGTGCCGTTGCCGTGGTGGTAATCCACGTCCAGCACCGCAACCCTTTCCAGGCCCTGGTCGCGCAGGTACTGGGCCGCCAGCGCGGCGTTATTGATAAAGCAGTAACCGCCGAAATACCCGGCCCCGGCGTGGTGGCCGGGTGGGCGCGTCAGCGCAAACGCGGCGCGCTC
>CANCTD010000101.1 GCA_947380945.1 Comamonadaceae bacterium | reverse complement strand
CTGCAACCAGGTTTTTTCCTTCTCGGGGCTGATGCTGCCGACCCGGCGCATTTCCTTGAGCGAACGCTCGGCGATGGCGGGGCCGTCAAAACTGCGCAGGTACACAATTTCCATCGCAAAGGGACCGGCTGCGTAGTCGCTGCGCTTGAGCGCCGGAGCGAACAACTTGGCGTCGTACAAATCGATGCCGAAAAAACGCATGCGGGATGTGCCCAGCGTGCGGGCCTCCGGCAGTTCGGCTTTGACCTCCGCTGCGATGCCGGGGGCGGCGGACGGGGCTTGTGCGTGTGCGCCTGTCAGCGCGGCACACAGCGCCAAAGTGGTCCAGAAACGGCAGGGAATCATGCGGGCTTTCTCAGGGTGATTTGCACCACATCGAGGTTGTCTTCGGCAAATCCGGCTTCGCAATACGCCAGGTAAAACTCCCATATATGCATAAAGCGCTGGTCAAAACCGCCTGCCAGCACATCGGCGCGGCGTGCCAGAAAGCTTTCGCGCCAGCGCTTGAGGGTTTCGGCGTAATCGTGGCCGAAGGCGAGTTCGTTCACCACCTCCAGCCCCGCCGCCTGCGCTTGCTGGCGCAGGGCCGAGGGGCTGGGCAGGCAGCCGCCGGGAAAAATATATTGCTGGATGAAATCGGTGTTGCGCAGGTAGCGCTCAAACAGGCCGTCGGCGATCACGATGCTCTGGATGCAGGCGCGCGCGCCGGGCTTGAGCAGACGCGCCACCGTCTGGAAATACGTGGGCCAGAATTCCTGGCCCACGGCTTCGAGCATTTCGATGGAGCAGATCGCGTCAAAAGGCGCATCGCTGATGTCGCGGTAGTCTTGCAAACGCAAGTCCACCTGATTGGCTACGCCCAGGCGCTCCATACGCTGGTTGGCAAAGGCCAGTTGTTCGGTGCTGAGTGTCACGCCGCTCAGATGCGCACCAAAATCACGCGCCGCCATTTCGGCCAATGCGCCCCAGCCACAACCGATTTCCAGAATCCGCGTACCCGGCGCGGCACCCACTTCGGTGAGTGCGCGCCGCACCTTGGCGTTTTGTGCCGACGTGGTGCTTTGGGTCAGGTCCGCACCGAACAGCGCGCCGGAATAGTTCATAGACGCGTCCAGCCACAGCGTGTAGAAGCTGTTGCCCAGGTCGTAGTGCGCGTGGATGTTCTTTTTGCTGTTGCCCCGCGTGTTGCGTTTGAGCAGGTGCTTGATGCGGTACAGCGCCACGCCCCACCAGCTGCCGAAGATGGCGCGGTCTATGACTTCGCGGTTGCGAACCAGCAGGCGCAACAGCTCGGTCAGGTTGGAGCTGGTCCAGTCACCTGCGATATAGCTTTCGGCAAAGCCGATGTCGCCGGATTTGAGTGCGGCGGCAAAGGGCTTCCAGTTGTGCAGGCACAGCGTGCCGTGGGGCTGGGCTTGCTGGCCGAAACGCTGCACCGAGCCGTCGGGCAACTGGACCGTGAGGCTGCCGACTTCGAGACGGCGCAGGAGCGCGAACACGGTGCGCGCAGCTGCGGGCATACCTTTGGTGCTGGTGGCGGAAGTCGGATGGGCGGTGTTGCTGCGCATGGGGAGGTTCAGGGATTCGATCAGCGCGTCACAAATTGTGCGGGTGGCGCGGGTTTATGGAAAAAGGGCACGCGCTTGCGCCAGAGCTGCAGCGCCTGCCAGTGGATGCGGGCGACCACGGCCAGCGTCATCAGCGGATAGCCCCAGGCGGCGCGGCGCAGACTGCGTGCGTTCACCAGCTCCAGGCGGCCGCTGACGCTGGTTTGCAGCACCGGGCCTTGGGCATCATGCCAGTCAACCCGCGCCACCGTGCGGCTGCGATCAGGGGTGACCATGAAGCGGAAGCGGTAGCCGCCGGTGACTGCACCGAAGGGCGAGACATGGAACACCTTGTCGGTATGCAGCTCGGCACCCAGGCGCGGCTGGTCGAGCAAATAGCAGTGGCGTTCGCCAAAGGTGTTGTTAACCTCGACCAGGATGGCGCGCAGGCTGCCGTCGGCGCGGTGGCAGTACCAGAAACTCACCGGCTTGAAGGTAAAACCCCAGACCCGGGGATAGCAGTGCAACCAGGCCTCGCCGTCGGCATCCAACACGCCGTGGCGCGCCAGCTCCGCGTCCAGCCAGGCCAGAGCGCCACCGGCTTGCGGTCCGCGCCCGTCGCCGTGGTCGCGGTCAAAAAAGCTGATGGGCGCAAACCGGTTCAGGGCCAGCGCGCCCGCAGTCTGTTGCGCCGCCGGTTCGCGCAGGCGGCGCATGGGGAGCATCAAGAAATACGTGGGGTAGGCGAAGTTGTGCTTTGCAGGACGCAGTCGTGCGTGGCGCACCAAACCGAAGCCGATCAAGGGCTGGGCCGCATCCATGTCAGCCCGCACCCGCGATCCGTGCTGCCACATCCAGGCCCGATTTCAAGCCGTCTTCGTGGAAGCCGTAGCCGGTCCAAGCACCGCAAAAATACGCGCCCTTGTGGCCTTGCAAAGCGGGCAACTGCGTCTGCGCCTGCATGGCCGCCAGATCAAACACGGGATGCGCATAGTGGAAGCGGCCCAGGGTGTGCGCCGGGTCAATCGGCTGTATCGGGTTGAGCGAGACCACGACCGGTTGCGCAAACGGCAGGGGCTGTAATTTGTTGAGCAGGTAATGCAGGCAGACGCGGGGCTGCGCAGCCTGCGCCGCGCTGCCCTGGTAGTTCCAGGCCGCCCAGGCCGCGCGCCGGCGCGGCAGCACGCTGGCGTCGGTGTGCAGCACCGCGACATTGGGTTGGTAGGCAATCGCGCTGAGCAGCTCGCGCTCGGTGTTGCTGGCGTCGGCGAGCAGTGCCAGGGTCTGGTCGGAGTGGGTGGCAAAAATGACGCGGTCAAACTGCTCGGTGTGGGTGCCGCTGGCATCGCGGAATTGCACAGCCACGCCAGGCCCGTCGCGCCGCACGCCCAGCACCGGGGTGTTGAGCCGCCGGTCGGGGATGCGGGCCGTGATTTTTTCCACGTACTGCCGCGCCCCGCCGGGAACCGTCCACCAGGCCGGCCGGTTGCTGACCTGCATCAGCCCGTGGTTGTGGCAAAAGCGGATCATGGTGGCCACCGGAAACGCCAGCATCTGCTGCGTCGGGCAGCTCCAGATGCAACCCAGCATGGGCAAAAAATACCAGTCGCGGAATTCGGCGCTGAAGCGTTGCGCCTCCAAAAATGCCCCCAGAGGTTGGGTCAATTCGGTCTCGGCATTGCGCTGCGCGATGCCGGTGCACACGCGGTTGAAACGCAAGATGTCGCGCAGCATGCGCCAGAAGCCGGGTCGCAGCGCGTTGCTCGCCTGGGCAAACACCGTGGCCAGGCTGGAGCCACTCCATTCCAGCTGACCGGAACCGTGCGGCACCTGCACCGAAAACGACATATCGGACTTGGCGCTGGGCACGCCGAGTTCGGCAAACAAGGCGATGAGCTGCGGGTAGGTGCGTTCGTTGAACACCAGAAAACCGGTGTCCACACCGTGGGTGCGCGGGCCTTCGGGCGTGGGCAGTGTGATGTCGACGGTGTGGGTGTGGCCGCCGAAATAAGGGGCGGCCTCGAAAAGGGCGATGTCCGCACGGCCGTGAAGACCGTGGGCTGCGGCTAGACCTGAAACCCCTGAGCCAATAATTGCGATCCGCTGCATCGCAAAACTATACGGCAGTTTCCCGACCCCGCAGCAATGTTTTGCACTTTAGGGACATTGCTCTCTGAGGCCGCCCTCTAAAATGGCCTGATGTTGTACCCCGAATTGTTTCGCCAGTTGGAATCCGTGCGCTGGGATATGGAGCGCGATATACCTTGGACGCAGTTTGACGGCGCGGCCCTCAGCGATGAGCAGGCGACCACGATCAAGATGAACGCGATCACCGAATGGGCCGCTTTGCCTGCGACAGAAATGTTTTTGCGCGACAACCGCAACGACAGCGACTTCTCCGCATTCATGTCGATCTGGTTTTTTGAAGAGCAAAAACACGCCCTGGTTTTGATGGAGTATTTGCGCCGTTTCCGCCCGGACATGGTTCCTACCGAAGAAGAGCTGCATGCGGTGCGCTTTGAGTTCGATCCGGCACCCGCGTTGGAAACCCTGATGCTGCATTTTTGCGGCGAAATCCGCCTCAACCACTGGTACCGGCGCGCAGCCCAGTGGCATACCGAGCCGGTGATTAAAGCGATTTACACCACGCTCAGCCAGGACGAAGCCCGCCACGGCGGTGCCTACCTGAAGTACATGAAACGCGCCATCAGCACCTGCGGGCTGGAGGCCAAAGCCGCGTTTGCCAAAGTCGGCGTGCTCATGGGCAGCGCCCGGCGCACCGCGCAGGCGCTGCACCCGACCAATCTGCACGTCAACAAGGCCATGTTTCCGCGCGATACCGTGCAAAGCCGGCTGCCCAATCCGCAGTGGCTGGAGTATTGGTTGGACCACCAGATCCGCTTTGATGCGGCCTGGGAGAACAAAGTGGTGGAGCGCATCCTGCACAACTTGAGCCTGCTCATGGAGCGCAGTTTTGCCACGGTTCAGGAGCTCAACAAATACCGCAAGGAGCTCGCCGCGCAATTGCAGCAAGAACCTGCCGCTGCCCCCGGCCCGGCGGGTGCCGCATGAACCCGCTGCCCGATCCGCGAGCGACCAAGGGCGCCTACCCGCCGCCGGACTTTTTGCACAAGCTGGTGGATGCCGGGCGCCGCGCCCAGGCTCTGGCCGGATTGCCAAGGCCGTGGGTGTTTACCAATGGTGTGTTTGATGTGTTGCACCGCGGCCATGTCGTTTACCTGGCGCAGGCCCGTGCGCTGGGGGCCAGCCTGATTGTGGCGCTCAACACCGATGCCTCCGCCCGCCGCCTGGGCAAAGGCCCGGACCGCCCCTTGAACAACGAGATGGACCGCGCCATGGTGATTGCCGCGCTGGGCGCGGTCGATGCGGTGACCTGGTTTGACGAAGACACGCCCGAGGCGCTGATCGGGCAATTGCGCCCCAATATTCTGGTCAAAGGCGGTGATTACGACATGCAAACCCTGCCGGAGACCGCATTGGTGCAATCCTGGGGCGGCCACGCGCTGGCGCTGCCTTTTGTCCAGGGCTATTCGACCACCGCGCTGGTAAAAAAAATCCGCGCTTAACGCCCTTAATGTTTTTAACGCGCCTGCGCGATCCAGCGTCGCGCGCCTTGCCAACTCCGCCACAGCGACCAGACGCGGCCCAGCGCGCGCAGTGATTTACGGGGCTTGAACGCCACCAGCAGCAACAGCCCACCGGCCAGGCACATCGGATTGCGCCGCAGCCACATGGCCGCGCCCACCACCCGGTCGCCCAGGTTAAAAGCGGGTTGGAGTTGCTGCAATTGCGCGCGGGCTTGGGCGCGCAAACTGGCGCTGCGCAGCAGCAAACGGTTTTGGCGGGCTTGTAAGTCAGCGCTGCGCATGGATGTCAGTGCGGTGGCGGCGTGCCGGCTTCGCGATCGCGGCGCAGCTCGGCAACACTGTCATGGAATATGCCGCCCGGCTGGTGCAGGCGGCGGCGGGCCTGGGCCAGCAACACCGCTCCGCTGCCCAGGAGCAGCACGGTCAGGCCCGCAGCGGCGGCCAAGCGGTAGCCGTCCCACAGCAGGAGTAGCACAGTACCGCACAGCACGACCAGCCCCAGCGCCAGAAAAACCAGCGCCAGTGCGGCCAGCCACAAGGTGTCGAACCAGCGGCGCTTTTCCAGCTCCAGCTCGGTGTTAATCAGTTCCAGCCGGACCTGGGCAATTTCCAATAGGGTGCCCAGCAACTGGCGCAGCGAGTTCAGCAATCCACCGGATTGAGCGGGTTCCATTGGCTTGGGTGTGCCTGGGGTTCAGCGGCGGCTGATCAGTACGCCAAGCAGCAAGCCTGCGCCAGCTGCGATGGCCACCGATTTCCAGGGGTTCTCGTGCACGAAATGGTCGGTTGCGTGGGCTGCGGCTTTGGCGCTTTGAAAGGCGTTGTCTTGCAGGCCTTGCAGTTCTTCCTTGGCTTTGCCAAGGCGCGCGCTCACACGTTCGCGCACCGCCTGGGCCTCTTCACCGACCTGGTCGGCGGTCATGCGCAGCAAGACCTGGGCATCTTCGATGACCACATGCAGGTCGTGCATCAGTTTGGCTTTTTGTTCGGCGTCGATGGCAATCATGGGAACCTCCTTGAATAGAAGTCCCACTGTAGCGACAAATGGTGAAGGCCGGCTTGATATGGGTCAACCGGGGCGCGACCCGGTGGCGCGCTCAGCTATGCGCCGCGAAATCCTGGGCATGCACCTCAATCGGCTGGCCGTGCGGGGTGCGGGCGGCGGCAGCTTCCCAGGCGTGCTCAAAGCGGTGAATTTGCTGCGCTGTACCCAAGCCTTGGGCCAGCACCATGTGCTCCAGCGCATCGACCCAGTGCTGGTAATAGGTGCTGCCGTCGTCTGCGGCACCTGCCGCCCGGGCTTGCGCGATGGTCTGGCTCAGGGCCTGGGCCCATTGCGGCCAGGTAAAAGCGCCCCGCGCGTGCAACTGCACCGTCATGGCAAAGGCCTGCGCCTGCCAGGGCTC
>CANCTD010000100.1 GCA_947380945.1 Comamonadaceae bacterium | reverse complement strand
TGGCGCCCCACGGCGCGCGGCGACTTGAGCGATGTGCAAACGCTGTTGTTTTCGGCGGTCTTAGGCACCGCAGGATCGGTGATTTTGTATGTCTGGATCAACCCGCTGACCATGTGGCTGACCTTCGCAACCTTCGTGGGTTACGCCGTCATCTACACCCTGGTGCTCAAGCCACTGACACCCCAGAACATCGTGATCGGCGGCGCATCCGGTGCCATGCCGCCGGTGCTGGGATGGGCGGCCATGACCAACGAGGTGTCGGCCGACGCGCTGATCCTGTTCCTGATTATTTTTCTGTGGACGCCGCCGCATTTCTGGGCCCTGGCCTTGTACCGGGTCGAGGATTACCGCAAATCCGGCCTGCCCATGTTGCCGGTGACGCACGGCAGCGAATTCACGCGTTTGCAGATTTTTCTCTACACCCTGGTGCTCTTTGCGGCCTGTCTGTTGCCGTTTGTGTCGGGTATGAGTTCCTGGCTCTATTTAGCGACTGCGGTGGTTTTGAGTGTGATTTTCTGCATCTACGCGCTGCGCCTGATGCGGCACTACTCGGACGAGCTCGCGCGTGCCACCTTCCGGTTTTCGCTGTGGCACTTGAGCATTCTTTTTGCCGCCTTGCTGCTCGACCATTACCTTTTGTTCTGACCCTCCATGACCTACCCACACGCATCGCGCCGCCACCTGATGGTTTTGGGCCTGGGTACCGCGTTGTTGGCGGCTTGCTCCGAGAAAAAGCCGGTATTCAGTTCGATTGATGTCAGCGGCAGCGAAATGGGGCAGGACTTTGCGATCAAGGACCACAACGGGCAAATACGCCGCCTTGCAGACTTCAAGGGCAAAGTGGTGGTCATGTTTTTCGGCTACACACAATGCCCCGACGTGTGCCCGACCACCATGACCGAGCTGGTTGAAGTCAAGCGCCTGCTCGGCAAAGACGGTGAACGCTTGCAGCCGCTGTTTGTCACCGTGGACCCGCAACGCGACACGCCCGAATTACTCAAGGCCTATATGGCCAATTTCGATCCGGCCTTCCTGGCCCTGTGCCCCACGCCCGCAGAGCTTGCTGACGTCGCCGCGTCCTTCAAGGTGTACTACAAAAAAGTCGGGGATGCGGGCAGCGCCACCTACACCATGGACCATTCGGCGGGAAGCTATGTGTTTGACCCCCAAGGCCGGGTGCGCCTGTTTGTGCGTTACGGATTGGGCGCCCAGCCCCTGGCAGCTGACATCGCCCAATTGCTGCGCTAGATCCATGCATGCCGGGCCGTCAGCCCGGCAACACGGGCTTTAGGCGTATTCAGCCAGCGCTGTTTTCATTTTTTTCATCGCCGCCACCTCGATCTGGCGGATGCGCTCGGC
Source organism: Comamonadaceae bacterium (assembly GCA_947380945.1). GTDB lineage: Bacteria > Pseudomonadota > Gammaproteobacteria > Burkholderiales > Burkholderiaceae_C > Allorhodoferax. The sequence continues at coordinate 5,264 of CANCTD010000100.1, read as the reverse complement.
GCTGACGCCGTATTCGGCGGCGAGTTCGTGCAGCGTCATGCCGCCTGAGCTGTCGTCGTTGACCTTGAGCCAGCGTTCTTCGACAATGCGCCGACTGCGCGCGTCCAGCACATCCAGCGCGGCCGCAATGCCGTCCGATGCCAGCACGTCGCGGCGGTGCGCTTCCATCACTTCCAAAGGCTCGTGGCTGCTGTCGGTCAGGTAAGCGATAGGGCCAAAGGCCTCTTCGCCGTCGTCGCCGTTCATCGGGTCCAGCACCACATCGCCACCGGCCAGACGGCTTTCCATCTCCAGCACTTCCTCGGGCTTGACTTTGAGTTCCCGCGCCATGGTCGCCACCTGCGCCGGGCTGAGCGTGTCGCGGTGGGTGGCCAGGTCGGCGGCCGCGTCTTCGCCTTTGAAGCGCTGGCGCATGGAGCGCAGGTTGAAGAACAGCTTGCGCTGCGCTTTGGTGGTGGCCACTTTGACCATACGCCAGTTTTTCAGGATGTATTCGTGGATTTCGGCCTTGATCCAGTGCAGCGCGTAGCTCACCAGGCGCACACCCTGGTCCGGGTCAAAGCGCTTGACCGCTTTCATCAGGCCCACATTGCCTTCCTGGATCAGGTCGCCGTGGGGCAGGCCGTAGCCGATGTACTGGCGCGCCACCGAGACCACCAGCCGCAGGTGCGAGAGCACCAGCTTGCCGGCTGCGTCCAGGTCGTTGTTGTTGCGAAACTGGCGGGCAAAGGTTTGCTCCTCCTCCAGTGTCAGCATGGGCAGCCGGTTGGCGGCTGAAATATAGGCGTCTAGGTTCCCAAGCGGGGGCACCAAGCCCCAGGGGTTAGCAACGGAAGTGGTGGAACTGGGTGCGGCTAAAACGAGCGTCATGGTCGAACTCCTTGTTCTTGAAGAGGCAATATTAGCACTCTCAAGCGGCGAGTGCTAAACCATTTCCGGGATGTTTGCGCCAGGTCAAGCAAGCACTTAATGGCTGTGTTCCGCGTGCGGGTCGCCTGAAGCCGGTGCTTGAACCGTGATCTGGCCCCGCATGCCGGCGGCCGCATGGCCGGGTTGCAGGCAGGCGAAATAGACGGTGCCTGCCGTATCAAACTTCCAGATGCGCTCGGCTTGTTCTCCCGGCTGCAGGGACAGTGTGTTGGCGTCGGTATGGGCCATGTCCGGCTGGTGGTCCATCTGTTTCTGGTGCTCCCGCAGGCCCTGCGCGGTACCCAGAACCCATTCGTGCACCACCTTTCCCTTGTTATGGATGCGAAAACGCAGGGTCTCACCCTGACGGACGGTGATTTTTGCCGGGGTGAAGCGCATGGCGTCCAGCATCGTGACCCGCACTGTGCGTGTGACCTCAGCGGCCGCGCCTGCACGGCCGATTCCCGCATGGTCCGCGCCGTGGCCGTCGGCAGGCGCGTGCTGCGCGGCGTGGGTGAGCACCTCTTCGGCATGGCTGATACGCGTGGCGCTGAGCAGCAGCAAGGCCGCGCTGCCTGCGATAACTGCTGCGATAAACGATCGCTTACCCCGTACCAGGCCGGATAGGGGCGTGCCTATGGATTGCATCAATTTCATTTCCTTTATGTTTGGCACGGTGGGTTTACCCGGCTCCGACAAGCTGCCCCTGCACCAGGGTATGCGCCACCGCCCGGTCGTCCCCCAGCACGATCAGCGCAAACAGCAACTCGTCCAGGTTGGATGCCTGCGCGGTACGCCGCGCCATTAAAGGCGTAGCGCGGGGGTTGATGGCAATGAAATCGGCCTCGCAGCCCGGCAGCAGATTGCCCACCACGCCGCCCAAACCCAGGGCCTGCGCTGCGCCGGCTGTGTGCTGCCACCACAGAGATGCCGGCGGGATGCTGATGCCGGCCTTCGCCTGGCCGTCGCGGCCCACGTAATAGGCCGCCAGCATGGTTTGAAAAGGTGAGAAGCTGGTGCCGCCGCCCACGTCGCTGGCCAGTCCGTAGCGCATCTGCGCCTGGTCGGCAGCGGCAAAGTCAAAGTAGCCGCTGCCCAGAAACAGGTTGCTGGTAGGGCAGACCGCCGCCGCCGCGCCGCGCTCACGCATCAGCGCGCGGTCATTGGCGTCGAAGTGGATGCAGTGGGCGTACACGGCCCGCTGGCGCAGCAGACCGCAGTCGGCATAAACGCCCAGGTAACTGCCGGCTTGCGGAAACAGTTCCTGCACCCAGCGGACCTCGTCCAGGTTTTCCGAGACGTGGGATTGCACCCACACGTCCGGGTAGGCGCTGGCGATTTCGCCTGCGCCGCGCAACTGCGCCTCGGAGCAGGTGGGCGCAAAGCGCGGCGTGATGGCATAGCCCAGGCGGTCCACGCCGTGCCAGCGGCGCAGCAAGTCTTCGGTATCGCGCAGGCTTTGTTCGGTGTCGTCGCGTACGCCGTCAGGGCTGTGGCGGTCTTGCAAAACCTTGCCGGTGATCAGGCGCATGTGGCGCGCCTGTGCGGCCTGCATGAGCGCCGTGACCGATGCCGGGTGCGAGGTGGCAAAGGCCAGCGCCGTGGTCACACCGTTGCGCAGTAACTCGCCCAGAAAAAAGTCAGCCGCAGCCTGCGCGTGCGCCGGGTCGGCAAAGCGTGCCTCTTCGACAAAGGTGTAGCGCGTGAGCCAGGGCAGCAAGCCCTCGGCGGGCGAGCCGATCACATCGGTTTGCGGGTAGTGGATGTGCATGTCCACAAAGCCGGGTGCCAGCAGCAGGTCGGGCCAGTGCGTGGGCGTCAGGTGGCCAAAGCGCGCGGCCAGGTCCTGGTACGCGCCAACCGCAAACACACGGGCTGTGCCATCCGCGCCCGTGTGGGTGACCAGCAAACCATCGGCCACGTAGCAGGGTTGTTGTGCGGCGTCAAACCACAGGATGGCGGCGCGCCAGGCCTTCTCGCCCGGGTTGGCGGGCGCGCTCATTGCAGAGCCGCCAGCACACGTTGCGGCGTGGCAGGCGCGTTGAGATGTATTGGCTGCGCTGGATTTTCGTCAACGCGGCTGCGCGCCTGCGCCACCGCGTCGCGCAGCGCCTCCAGCACACTGAGCGCCAGCATAAACGGCGGCTCGCCCACAGCTTTACTACCGCCCACGTTGTCTTCGCGGTTGGGCTCGTGCCAAAAGCGGATATGGAAGTGCGCCGGGGTGTCGCCTATGGTGGGGATTTTGTAGGTGCTGGGCGCGTGGGTGCGCAAGCGGCCTTGCGCGTCCCAGACCAGTTCTTCGGTGGTCATCCAGCCCATGCCCTGGATGAAGCCGCCTTCGATCTGACCGATGTCAATGGCGCGGTGCAGGGGCGTGCCGACATCGTGCAGGATGTCCACGCGCAAGACCTTGGTTTCGCCGGTGAGCGTGTCGATGGCGACTTCGGTGCAGGCCGCGCCGTAGGCAAAGTAATAAAAGGGGCGGCCGCTGAGCGTGGCTTTGTCGTAATGGATTTTGGGCGTGCGGTAAAAACCATCGCTCCACAACTGCACCCGCTGTGCGTAGGCCATGGGAATCAGGCTGGTAAAGCTGCGGGTCTGCGTGGGGCTGTGCACCTGGTCATCGGTAAAGCGCACTGCGCTCGCAGCGCAGCCGTCCATATCGGCGACAAACTGCGCCAGCCGGTCGCGGACCTGCAAGGCGGCCATTTCTGCGGCGCGGCCGTTCAGGTCAGTACCCGCGGAGGCCGCCGTGGCGCTGGCGTTGGGTACTTTGTCGGTGTCGCTGGCGTTGACCTTGACCCGCGACGGCGTCAAGCCCAAGACCCGGGCCACGATCAGCGCGACTTTGGTGTGCAGGCCCTGGCCCATCTCTGTGCCGCCGTGGTTGACCAGCACGCTGCCGTCGGTATACACATGCACCAAAGCGCCGGCCTGGTTGAACTGGGTCGCGGTAAAGCTGATGCCGAACTTCACCGGCGTGAGCGCCAAGCCGCGCTGCAAGACCGGCTGGGTGGCGTTCCACGCAGCGATTTCGGCACGGCGGGCGCGGTAATGGCAGTCTTGCGCGAGCTGCGCGATCAGCGGCTGCAGGATGTTGTCTTCCACCGCCATGCCGTAGTGCGTGGTGTTGCGTTCGCTTGTTCCGTAGAGGTTGCGCAGGCGCACGTCCAGCGGGTCCAGGCCCAGGGTTCTGGCGATGTCGCCCAGTATCACTTCGGTCACCACCATGCCCTGCGGCCCGCCGAAACCGCGAAACGCGGTGTGGCTTTGTTTGTGGGTTTTGCAGCGGTAGGAATCAATTGCTACATGCTCTAGAAAATACGCGTTGTCGGTGTGGAAGATCGCGCGGTCCGCCACCGGGCCGCTGAGGTCGGCGCTGAAGCCGCAGTCCACCAGCTGGGTGACCTGCAGGCCCAGAATCCGCCCGCTGTCATCAAAGCCCACGTGGTAGTCGTAGCTGAACGGGTGGCGCTTGCCGGTGACCATGAAGTCGTCGTCGCGGTCCAGCCGCAGCTTCACCGGCCGCCCGGTTTTGCGCGCGGCCAGCGCGGCCCATACCGCCAGATGCCCGGCCTGTGTCTCTTTGCCGCCAAAGCCCCCGCCCATGCGGCGGCAGACCACGCGTACCGCGTGCAGCGGAATGTCCAGCGCATGCGCCACCCAGTGCTGCACCTCGCCCGGGTGCTGGGTGCTGCTGTGGATCAGCCACTGCCCGTCTTCCTGCGGCAGCGCATAGGCGATCTGCCCCTCCAGGTAAAAGTGTTCCTGCCCGCCCACGTCCAAGGAGCCGCGCAGCACATGGGGCGCCGTGGCCAGTGCCTGCGCCGCATCGCCCCGGCGCACATGCACAGGCGGCAAAACCCAGTGCTGCTGCGCCACCGCATCGCGCACGTTCAGGACAGCTGGCAAAGGCGCAATGTCCGGACGCACCCGTTGTGCGGCGTAGCGCGCGCCGTGGTGGCTGTCGGCCACGATCAGGCCCATGACGTTGCCCACGTGCTGCACGGTTTGGTCCGCAAAAATCGCCTCGTCGTGTGCAAAGTTGGCCAGTAAATGGTCGCCTGGAATATCCGCAGAACCCACTACAGCGTGGACGCCCGGCGCAGCCAGCGCGGCCGCTATGTCCATGCCGCGCACCTGCCCATGCGCCAGCGGCGAGAGGATGGGCGCGGCGTGCAGCGTGCCGGCCACTTCGGGCAGGTCGTCGATGTACTGCGCGCGTCCGTCGATATGGCGCACCGCGCTTTCGTGGTGGGCCAGGGTGCTAGCGGGCGCGGCGCTCATGCCAGTGCCTCCAGCGTCACCAAGGCCTGGCCCTGGGTCTCCAGCCAGAAGCGCTGCAGCAAATT
>CANCTD010000099.1 GCA_947380945.1 Comamonadaceae bacterium | reverse complement strand
AAGTCTTTCAGCGTGTCGTAGGGCAGCTTGGGGAATATCGCCGGGTTGATGGTGTGCGAGCTGAGGGTGAACAGCACGGTGTAGCCGTCGGGCGTCGCCTTGGCGACCACGTCGGTACCCAGCGAACCGCCGGCACCGCCCTTGTTGTCGATCACGATGGATTGGCCCAGCACCGCTTGCAGCCTTGGCTGCACGATGCGAGCGACCACGTCGGTACCGCCGCCGGGCGGGTAGGGCACAACAAATTTGATGGGGCGCTCCGGATAGCCATCGGCCAGCGCCGCCAGCGGTGTGGCCAGGCTGCAGGCAAAGCCCAGCGCCAGCAGCGCGCCGCGCACGACCGGATGCTTTTGCAAAAGTAGTTTCATTGCGACTCCTCGTGTAGTAATGGGTGACCGACTTCTATTGTGCACGCCGCCTGCAGCGGACTCCGGTCTCTGTGGGCTGGCTGCCAGGCCACGCGGTGGCTGTGCGGACTTTGTCGGTGGCTCAGTTGGCGGTTGCCTGGCGCACCGCGCGCTCCCAGCGCTGCATCAGCGTGGCGGCCGCGTCGGGGCTGATCGACGGCTCAAAACGGCGTTCGATTTGCCAGAGCTGGGAAATCTCCCCGGTGTTGCGGTACACGCCGGTGCTCAGGCCCGCCAGATAGGCCGCGCCCAGCGCCGTGGTTTCGGTGACTTGCGGGCGCAGCACCGGGATGCCCAGCAGATCGGCCTGGAACTGCATCAGCAGGTTGTTGACGCAGGCCCCGCCGTCCACCCGCAGCTCGCGCAGCGGCGCAGCCCCGGCGGCTTGGGCGTCGCGCGCCATGGCCAGCAGCAGCGCGGCGCTTTGGAAGGCGATGCTCTCCAGCGCCGCGCGGGCGATGTGGGCCCGGGTGCTGCCGCGCGTCAGCCCGGTGATGGTGCCGCGCGCCTCAGGGTTCCAGTACGGTGCGCCCAGGCCCGTAAACGCCGGCACCACCGTCACGCCGCCGTTGTCGGGAACCGACTCGGCCAGCGCCTGCACCTCGGCACTGCTTTGAATCGCGCCCAAGCCGTCGCGCAGCCACTGCACCACCGCCCCACCGACGAAGACGCTGCCCTCGAGCGCGAACTCCGGCACTGCGCTGGCTTGCGCTGCGCTGGTGGTGATCAGGCCGTTGGCCGAGGTCTGGAACTGCGCGCCCGTGTGCATCAGCATGAAGCAACCCGTGCCATAGGTGTTTTTGGCCATGCCGGCGCTGAAGCAGGCCTGGCCGAAGAGCGCGCTTTGCTGGTCACCGGCCATGCCGCCCACCGGCAGGGCGTGGCCCAGGTGTGCGGCCCGCACCTCACCAAACAGGCTGGCGCTGGCATGGACCTGCGGCATCAGCGTTGCCGGAATGCGCAGCGCCTCCAGCAGCTCGGTGTCCCAGGTGTTGCTATGCACATTGAAGAGCATGGTGCGCGCGGCGTTGCTGACGTCGGTGGCGTGGACGGCGCCGTCGGTGAGTTTCCACAGCAGCCAGCAATCCACCGTGCCAAACAGCAGATCGCCCGCCTGCGCCTGTGCGCGCGCGCCGTCCACCTGGTCCAAAATCCATTGCAGCTTGGTGCCGGAAAAATACGCGTCCACCAGCAGCCCGGTTTTTTGCTGGATGACCGGGGCCATGCCTTGGGCGCGCAGGGCGGCGCAGGCGGGCTCCGCCCGGCGGTCCTGCCAGACGATGGCGTTGTAGATGGGCTGGCCGGTATGCCGGTTCCAGACCACCGTGGTTTCGCGCTGGTTGGTAATGCCCACGGCGCGCACCTGCGCGGCTGTGATACCGGCTTTTTCCAGCACCTGCCGCGCAGTGGCGAGCTGGCTGGACCAGATTTCCAGGGGCTGGTGTTCCACCCAGCCCGGTTGCGGGTAAATCTGCTGGATCTCCTGCTGGGCGATGGCGACGGTGTTGCCGCGCGCATCGAACACGATGCTGCGCGAGCTGGTGGTGCCTTGGTCCAGGGCGAGGATGTAGGTCATAGCGGGTCTGCCTTTGCGGCCGTTTTCAGGAGGATGCCAGCTCGAAGCGCACCTGCGCGTCGGCCAGCAGCTGGGGGAAGGGGTCGGGCGGCGTCATGTCGCTGAACAGCCGGTCAATGGCCGACAGAGGCGCGACTTCGACCATGGCCGAGCGGGTGAACTTGCTGCTGTCGGCAGCCAGCCAGACCTCGCGGGCGTGGGCAATGATGCTTTGCGAGACCTTGACCTCGCGGAAGTCAAAGTCGCGCAGCGAGCCATCGGGCTCGATCGCCGAGATGCCGATCAGGGCAATGTCGACTTTGAACTGGCGGATGAAATCCATGGCTGCCTCGCCCACGATGCCGCGGTCGCGCGCGCGCACCACGCCGCCCACAACGATGACTTCACACTGGGGGTTGACGCTCAGAATCCCGGCCACATTCAGGTTGTTGGTGATCACCCGCAAGCCGCTGTGGTTGACCAGTTCGCGGGCAACGGCTTCCACCGTGGTGCCGATGTTCAAGATCAGCGAGCAGCCATTGGGAACGGCCGCAGCCACGGCGCGTGCGATGCTGGCTTTGCCCGGCGCGTTCAGCACTTCGCGCTGCCGGTAAGCAATGTTTTCGACGGTGGAACTCGGCATCCGCACGCCGCCGTGAAAGCGCGCGAGCAAGCCCTCATCGGCCAGGCGCTGCACATCGCGGCGCACGGTTTGCAGGGTCACGCCCAGGGTTTCGGCCAGGTGTTCCACAGTGGCCGAGCCCTGGGTTTTCACCACGTCCATCAGCGTCAATTGGCGGGGATTGGGGTTCATGCGCTGACTTTAAATCGAACAGAAAGGAAAAAACCTAGGGTAAACACCGAATAGAAAAGAACAAATGCGAACAATAATCCGGCCCATCGTGCACCAAAGTGCGGCACGGGTAGACACACACGCAGGGAATTGTGATGGAGTTGGATCTTCGGGGTATCAGCAAGAAAGTGGGGGCGCAAACCTGGCTGTACGGGCTGGATCTGGCCTTGCGTCCCGGCGCGGTCACGATTTTGCTGGGCGCAACCCGGGCGGGCAAAACCAGCCTGATGCGCATCATGGCCGGGCTCGACGCGCCGACCACCGGCAGCGTGCGGGTCGATGGCGTGGATGTGGTGGGCGTACCCGTGCGCCAGCGCAATGTGTCCATGGTCTACCAGCAGTTCATCAACTACCCGTCCATGACGGTGTTTGACAACATCGCATCCCCGCTGAAGCTGCGCGGCGATACCGACATCGCCCAGCGCGTGCAGGCGCTGGCGCAGAAGCTGCATATCGAGATGTTTTTGGACCGCTATCCCGCAGCGCTTTCGGGCGGGCAACAGCAGCGTGTGGCACTGGCGCGTGCACTGGCCAAGGACGCGCCGCTGCTGCTGCTCGATGAGCCGCTGGTGAATCTGGACTACAAGCTGCGCGAAGAGTTGCGCGATGAGCTCACCACCCTGTTTGCGGCATCGAACTCCACGGTGGTGTACGCCACCACCGAGCCGGGCGAGGCATTGCTGCTGGGTGGTTACACCGCGGTCATGGACGCCGGCGAGTTGCTGCAGTACGGGCCGACGGCCGAAGTGTTTCAGCGCCCGCAGTCGATCCGTGTGGCGCGGGCTTTCAGCGACCCGCCCATGAATCTGCTTGCTGCAGGCGCCGCCGCCGATGGCTTGCAAATCGGTGGCGCACTGACGCTGCCCTGGCAGGGGCCCTTGGCTACGGGTGCGCTGACGGCAGGTTTGCGCGCCAGCGCCCTGCGCGTGCAGGCCCGCCCTGGCGATGTGGCGCTGGCCGGCGTCGCCGAGTTGGCCGAAATTTCCGGCTCCGACACCTTTGTGCACATGAGTACGCCCCTGGGCGCGGTGGTCGCGCAGCTGGTGGGCGTGCATTACTTTGAATTGGGTGCTGCAGTGACCATGCATTTCAGTCCGCAGGACGTGTACTTGTTTGACGCGCAGGGTGCGTTGCTGCGCGCGCCGGTCGATCTGCAACGCGGCGCGCACGCCGCAGGGGTTTGAGATGGCGCGCATTGAATTAGACCTGGCCCATTCCTACAAGGCCCATCCGGCCCGGGACGAGGACTACGCCTTGCTGCCGCTGAAGATGCGCTTTGAGGACGGCGGCGCATACGCGCTGCTCGGACCCTCGGGCTGCGGCAAGACCACCATGCTCAACATCATGTCGGGCCTGGTTGTGCCCTCGCAGGGCACGGTGCGCTTTGACGGGCAGGACGTGACCCGCGCCACGCCGCAGGCCCGCAATATCGCGCAGGTTTTCCAGTTCCCGGTGATTTACGACACCATGACCGTGGCCGAGAACCTGGGTTTCCCCTTGCGCAACCGGCAGATGCCGGCCGAGCAGATCAAAAAGCGCGTGGGCGAAATTGCCGAGATGCTGGACATGAGCGGCCAGCTCAACCAGCGTGCTTCGGGCTTGAGCGCCGACGCCAAGCAAAAAATCTCGCTGGGGCGCGGGCTGGTGCGCTCGGACGTGTCGGCGGTGCTGTTCGATGAGCCGCTGACGGTGATCGACCCGCACCTGAAATGGCAGCTGCGCCGCAAGCTCAAGCAAATCCACAACGAGCTCAAACTCACCCTGATTTATGTCACCCACGACCAGGTGGAGGCGCTTACCTTCGCGCAGCAGGTGGTGGTGATGACGCGCGGCCGGGCGGTGCAAATGGGGCCGGCGGCCGAGCTGTTCGAGCGCCCCAGCCACAGCTTTGTGGGCTATTTCATCGGCTCGCCGGGCATGAACTTCTTGCCCGTCACCTCCGACGGCAGCAGCCTGCAATGCTGCGGCATGCCGCTGGGCCAGCCCCGCGCGGGCCAGCGCCTGCCCAGCGGCGCGCTCAAGCTGGGCGTACGTCCCGAATTTGTGGAGCGCGTGCAGCCGCACAGCCCCGGCGCGCTGCCCATGGTGCTGACGCAGGTGCAGGACGTGGGCACGCACTTCATCTGGAGCGCCAGCATCGACGGCCATGTGGTGAAAGCGCGTCTGCCAGCGGGAGCCGGCACCACTGCTTTGGGCGAGACCGTCTGGTTCAAGGTCTTGGGCGAGAAGACCTGCGTGTACCAGAACGAGGAGATCGTGGCATGAGCGATACCACCAAACCGGTTAACCAGAAAGCCTGGTTTTTGATTCTGCCGGTGCTGCTGTGCGTGGCGTTCTCGGCCATCCTGCCGCTGATGACCGTGGTCAATTACTCGGTGCAGGACATCATCTCGCCTGAGCGCCGCATTTTTGTGGGAACCGAGTGGTTCGCAGCCATCATGCGCGACGAAGAGCTGCATGGCGCTCTGTGGCGGCAACTGCAGTTTTCCCTGGCGGTGTTGCTGATTGAAATCCCCTTGGGCATTCTGTTGGCCTTGTCCATGCCGGCCACCGGCTGGAAGTCATCGGCCACGCTGGTGTTGGTGTCGCTGTCGCTGCTGATTCCCTGGAACGTGGTCGGCACCATCTGGCAGATTTTCGGCCGCGCCGACATCGGTTTGATGGGTGCGGCCTTGCAGGGCATGGGCATTGACTACAGCTACACCGGCAATGCCACCCACGCCTGGTTGACGGTGCTGCTGATGGATGTGTGGCATTGGACGCCCTTGGTGGCTTTGCTCGGTTATGCCGGCTTGCGGGCGATTCCCGACGCCTACTACCAGGCGGCACGGATTGACGGGGCCAGCAAATGGGCGGTGTTCTGGTATGTGCAATTGCCCAAGATGCGCGGGGTGCTGGTGATTGCGGTGCTGCTGCGTTTCATGGACAGTTTCATGATTTACACCGAGCCCTTTGTGCTGACCGGCGGCGGTCCGGGCAACTCGACCACGTTCCTGTCCCAGTTTCTGACGCAAAAAGCGGTAGGCCAGTTTGACTTGGGTCCGGCAGCGGCTTTCTCGCTGATTTACTTCCTGATTATTTTGCTGCTGTGCTTTGTGCTGTTCAACTGGATGCAGCGTGTGGGCACCCAGCCCAAGGAGGGCGGCCATGACTGAAACCCGTTTCCAGAAGCGGTCGATTTTCTTGATCGCCTACATCATCTTTGCGCTGCTGCCGGTGTACTGGATGGTGAATATGTCCTTCAAGACCAACGGCGAAATTGTGGCCAGCTTCAGCCTGTTTCCCCAGCATTTCACCTGGGAGAACTACCACACGATTCTGACCGACGAGTCCTGGTATTCCGGCTATATCAACAGCATGATTTATGTGGCCATCAACACCGTGATCTCGGTGCTGGTGGCGCTGCCTGCGGCCTATGCGTTTGCGCGTTACCGGTTTCTGGGCGACAAGCATGTGTTCTTCTGGTTGCTGACCAACCGCATGACGCCGCCTGCGGTGTTCTTGCTGCCGTTTTTCCAGCTCTACACCACGGTGGGCCTGATGGATACGCACATCGCGGTGGCCATGGCGCATCTGCTGTTCAACGTACCCCTGGCGGTCTGGATTCTGGAAGGCTTTATGAGCGGCATTCCGCTCGAAATCGACGAGACCGCCTACATTGATGGTTACACCTTTCCGCGCTTTTTCGTCCGCATTTTTATTCCGCTGATCAAAGCGGGTATTGGCGTGGCGGCTTTCTTTTGCTTCATGTTCAGCTGGGTGGAGTTGCTGCTGGCGCGCACGCTGACCAGCGTGAACGCCAAGCCCATTGTGGCGACCATGACGCGCACCGTCTCG
>CANCTD010000098.1 GCA_947380945.1 Comamonadaceae bacterium | reverse complement strand
AGTGTGGTGGCCGCCTTGTACGCCAGCGGTAAAACCGGCGTGCAATTGCAGCAAATCGGTGAATCCATGGAGGAGGCCGCCATCACCGATTGGACCCTGCCGGTCTTTAACTCGGGCATCTTGCGGGGCGATGCCCTGGCCAAGTACATCAACCAGCAAGTGGGTGCCCGCTTGATTGAGAACATGCCCCTGTCCCTGGGGATTGTCGCCACCGATCTGTATTCGGGCGAGATGGTGCTGTTCCAGCGCGGCGACACCGGCACGGCTGTGCGCGCATCCAGCGCGGTACCGGCGATTTTCCAGCCCGTCAAAATTGCCGGGCGCTCCTACGTCGACGGGGGCCTGGTCTCGCCGGTTCCGGTGCGTGCAGCGCGGCGCATGGGTGCTGGAGTCGTGGTGGCGGTTGACATTTCCAGCCCGCCGGACGCCAGCGGCAGCGGCGGCACGATTGCCGTGTTGCTGCAGACCGCCAGCATCATGGGCAAGAGCATCAACACCTTTGAGCTCAAGGAAGCCGATGTGGTGGTACGCCCGGATTTGCGTGACGTTTCCAGCGCCGATTTTTCTTCGCGCAAGCGCGCCATTGAGGCAGGGCGGCAGGCCATGTTGGAGGCGCTCCCCCAGCTGCGTGCCGCCATGCTGGCCAAGGCGCACTAGGCCGGCGACAAAGCGGCAGGCAAAAAAAAGGCCCCGTCTTGCGACGGGGCCTTAAGGGATTCCTGAACCCTGTGGTTACGAAAGAATCCGAGGAGACAACTGTTTGGGTAAACCCTTGCAAAGATTATGTCAGGGTTTTCCCGTAGCGAAGCAATTAACGCTTTTTAGCGGCTGCGCTGGCCTGCTTGGTAGCAGTTGCAGCGGTTGCAGACACAGCGTGGAAATTGGCTTCAGCCATTTCCGATGCTTGTTTCACGGCTTTTTGCACGCTTTCCAGCGCGCTGTTGGCGGCGGTGACAGCACCTTTCATGATCGAAACCACCGAGTCAGAGCCGGCAGGTGCGTTTTTGGCAACGCTGTCGACCAATGCGCCTACCGAAGCCTGGGCTTCAGCGGCTTTGGCTTCAGCGACTTTGGTGAACTCGGTGCTGGTGCTGGTGGCGATGTCATACAGGTGGCGGCTGTAAGCAGCGGCTTTTTCAGCCACGGGTTGCAGCAAGCTGGCTTGCAGTGCCATCAGTTCTTGCGCGTCTTTGACAGTCAGCAGGGCGTGGGTGCTGGCGGATGCGTCAGCCAGCACAGCTTTGGAAGCGGCCAGGTTCAGCTCGACAATTTTTTCCACGCCTTCGAAGGCCTTGCCGGTCAGACCGAACAGGGTTTCCAGGTTGGCTTTGTGCGATGCGGTGATTTGTTCAGCGGTCAACATATTTACTCTCCAAAAAGTTAAGTTACGGGATATGTGCCACTCTGAACGGGCCTTGCGGCTTTATGTTGCAGTGCAGCATGAAACGAATTATAGGGACAAAATCACGGCAAACCCAGTTTTTTGTTGCAGTGCAACAAAAAACCAACAGTTGTCACAATGCGGTGGATGACCCCCGGGCCGGCACCGGGTGCCACGCACTGGCGCGCCGGTGGCACAATCCCGCCTCCCATCTCCCGCCGCCCGCAGTGCCAGAGCGTCATTCCATCCCGGGGCGCGGAGTTCCAATTTGGAGAATTTCCCGTGAGCCATTCCCCCCGTCACGCGGTCGATGAAGCGATGGATTCGCGGATGTCGGTGCGTGCTTTTACCCAGCAGCCGGTAGACCGTGCTGCCATTGAAGCCATTTTGCAAATCGCCAGCCGCGCACCCTCGGGCACCAATACCCAGCCCTGGAAGGTGTATGTGTTGCAAGGGGCGAGCCGCCAGTCGCTGGTCGACAAGGTCTGCGCGGCCCACGACGCAGTGCGCGCCGATCCGGCTTTGGCGGCCCACTACCAGGAAGCGTATGACTATTACCCTACGCAATGGATCAGCCCCTATATTGACCGGCGCCGGGAAAACGGCTGGGGCTTGTACGGCTTGCTGGGTATCACGCGCGGCGACAAGGACCGCATGCACGCCCAGCACCAGCGCAACTTCTGCTTCTTTGACGCGCCGGTGGGCCTGATGTTCACCCTGGACCGGTCTATGGGGCGCGGCTCACTGCTGGACTACGGGGCTTTTTTGCAAAACATCATGCTGGCTGCGCGGGCGCGGGGCCTGCACACCTGCCCGCAAGCGGCATGGAACGGCTTTGCGTCCATCATCCTGCCGCACATCGGCGCGGGTTCCAACGAGATGCTGGTGTGCGGCATGGCCCTGGGCTACGCCGACAGCAGCGATGTCGTCAACACCTTCCGCACACCGCGTGTGGCGGCTTCCGAATTCACCCATTGGTTGGAGTAAACCATGCAAACCAAACCATCTGTACTCGTCGCCCGCGCCGTCTTCCCCGAAATACTGCACAAACTGGAGCAGCATTTCACGGTGGACTCCAACCAGGACGACATTCTGTTTAGCGCCGAAGAACTGGCCCGCCGCCTGCAGGGCAAAGTTGGCGTGTTCACCACCGGTAGCGAGCGCATCAGCGCGTCCTTGCTGGCGCAGTGCCCGGAACTGCGGATCTGCGCCAATATGGCGGTGGGTTACAACAATTTCGATTTGCCCGCCATGACGTCTGCGGGTGTGGTGGCCACCAACACGCCGGACGTGCTGACCGAGACCACCGCCGACTTCGGTTTTGCCTTGCTGATGGCGACCGCGCGGCGCATGGCCGAGAGCGAGCACTTTTTGCGCGCGGGTTTGTGGACCCGCTGGAGCTACGACATGTTTGCCGGCGCCGAAGTACATGGCAGCATCCTGGGCATTATTGGCATGGGCCGCATCGGGCAGGGTATCGCCCGCCGGGGCGCTTTGGGCTTTGGCATGAAAGTGCTGTACTGCAACCGCAAGCCGCTGGACGCCGCGACCGAGGCGGCCTGCCAGGCCCGTCACGTGAGCAAGACCGAGCTGCTGCAAACGGCCGACCATGTGATGCTGGTTTTGCCCTACAGCGCCGAAGCCCACCACACCATCGGGGCCGCTGAGCTCGCCCTGATGAAGCCCACGGCCACGCTGGTCAATATCGCCCGGGGCGGCATCGTGGACGACGCGGCGCTGGCAGCAGCCTTGCGCAATCGCACGATTGCGGCGGCTGGTCTGGATGTGTTTGAAGGCGAACCGGCGGTACACCCGGACTTGCTGACGGTGCCCAATGTGGTGCTGACGCCGCATATCGCCAGCGCCACCATGCCCACCCGCATGGCGATGGCGGGTTTGGCGGCGGACAATCTGATCGGCTTTTTGGTGCACGGCAAAGCGCTGACCCCGCTGAACGCACCCGCGCCCTAGGCCATGGCCTGGGGTGATCCTGTTGTCGCCGTGTTGCTCGCTTGCGGGCTGCTGCAGCTGCTGGTGCTCGTTTTGCTGTGGCGCAAGCCCGATGCCGCTGCAGCCGGCACCGCGCAGTTGCTGCAGGCGCTGGAGCTGAACCGGCAGCAGCTGGCACGCGAAATCCGCCAGGAGCAGCAGGAGTCAGGCCGTGCGGCGCGCCAGGAGGCCGCCGCCAATATGGCAAGCTTTCAGCAAACCCTGGTGCAGCAAAGCGCGGAGTCCACCCGCACCCAGAACGCCCGCATGGACGCTTTCGGTGCGCAACTTGCAGCCATGCAAAAAGGCCTGGCCGATACCATGAGCGCGCAGCTAGGGGCTTTGAGCGAGGCGAATGCCCGGCGTCTGCTTGAGCTCAACGAGAGCAGCGCCGCCGGCTTGCGCGAAATGCGCAGCACCCTGGAGGCGCAGCTGGCGCAGCTGCAGACCAGCAATACCGCCAAGCTGGAGGAAATGCGCGTCACCGTCGATGAAAAGCTGCAGTCCACCTTGCAGGCGCGCCTGGGGGAGAGTTTTAAGCAGGTGGCGGACCGCTTGGAACAGGTGCACAAAGGCCTGGGTGAAATGCAGACCCTGGCGCAGGGCGTGGGTGACCTGAAACACCTGCTGACCAATGTCAAGACCCGTGGCATTTTTGGCGAGGCCCAGCTGGCCGCCTTGTTGGAGCAGGTGTTTGTGCCCGACCAGTACGCGGCCCAGATTGCCACCCGCCCGGGCAGCAAAAACCTGGTGGACTTTGCGATCCGCTTGCCCGGAAAGGCTACGGACGGCGCGCCGCTGTGGTTGCCTATCGACGCCAAGTTTCCCAACGAAGACTACGCCCGTTTGCTCGACGCCCAGGGCCGCGCCAACCCGGCGGAGGCGGACGCGGCCGCCAAGGCCCTGGAGCAGCGCATCCGGCTGGAGGCCAAGTCGATCACCGAAAAATATGTGGAGCCGCCGCACACCACCGACTTCGCGATTTTGTTTTTGCCCACCGAAGGCCTGTACGCCGAAGTGTTGCGCCGCCCCGGCCTGATGGAGGCGCTGCAGCGCGATTACCGCGTCACGCTGGCGGGTCCGACCACGCTGCTGGCCATGCTGAGCTCCTTGCAAATGGGCTTTCGCACCCTGGCGCTGGAAAAGCGTTCCAGCGAGGTCTGGCAGGTCTTGGGCGCGGTCAAGACCGAGTTCGGCAAGTTCGGCGAAGTGCTGGCCAAGGTCAAGTCCCAGACCCAGACCGTGCTCAACACCCTGGACAGCGCAGACACCCGCAGCCGCGCCATGCAAAGGGCTTTGAAGACCGTGCAGGCTTTGCCGGATGGAGCATCCCAGGCCCTGCTGGCGCTGGATCAGCAGGACGCGCAGGATCTCTTGCCACCGGCGGACCACCCGCCCGGCACCTGAGGTGGCGGGACCCCCAGGCGCTGATTCCGCGCACGCCGTCGGCCCCCGGGGTTTTGCCCGCCTGGTCGCGGGCCACACCCTGGTCCATGCCAGCATGTCCGGCATGCGACTGGCCGCGCCGCTGCTGGCTTTGCAGATGGGCCTGGGTACCCTGCATGTGGGGGTGTTGCTGGCGCTGTACTCGCTCACGCAGGTTTTCATCGCCCTGCCGGCCGGGCGTTTTGTGGAACGCCACGGCGTGCGCAGCCCTCTGGGCTGGGGTGCCCTGGTAGCCGGCTGCGCGGCGCTTACCTGTGCCGGATTCCCCCGGTTTGAAGTCGTGTGCGGGGCCGCCTTGTGTATGGGCGGAGCCACCGGTCTGTGCATGATTGCCTTGCAGCGCTATGTAGGGCGCGCGGCGCGCGATGGCGCGGAGCTGCGGCGCATGTTCAGCTGGCTCTCTTTGGGCCCGGCTGCTTCCAATATGCTGGGGCCGGTGCTGGCGGGTTTGTGTATCGACCATTTTGCGGACGGCCCGGCGGACCTGCTGGGCTTCCGCGCCGCGTTTGCGGTATTGGCGCTTTTGCCGCTGCTGAGTTGGCTGCTGGTCCGCTCGGCTGCGGGTGCCAACCGGATGCCGCCGCCGGTACCGCCTGCCGGTTTGGATCCTGTCGCATCGCCCTGGGACTTGCTCCGTGCGCCGCGCATGCGCGCCTTATTGCTGGTGAATTGGCTGCTTTCATCCTGCTGGGATGTCCACACTTTTGTGGTCCCCGTGCTGGGCCATGAGCGCCAACTCAGCGCCTCGGTGATAGGGGGCATTCTGGGCGGCTTTGCGCTGGCTGCGGCGCTGGTGCGCCTGCTGATTCCACTGATGGCGGCGCAGGCCCGCGAATGGCATGTCACAACGGTGGCCATGCTCAGCACGGCGCTGCTGTTTGCGATCTACCCGCTGATGCAGGGTGCCTGGGGCATGGCCTGCTGTTCGGTTTTGCTGGGCTTTTCTTTGGGGTCGGTGCAGCCGATGATCATGAGCACCTTGCACCACATCACGCCCGACGGACAGCGCAGCCAGGCGCTGGCGCTGCGCCTGATGGCTATCAATTTTTCCAGTGTGGTGATGCCCCTGCTGTTTGGCAGTGCCGGGGCGGTGCTGGGCGTCTCGGTCTTGTTTTGGACGGTGGGCAGCGCGGTCGGTCTGGGCGCGCGCGTTGCTTGGAAGCTGCGCATTTAGCGGGCAGGCACCAAGGCCTGCCCGGCTCGTTTAGACGCGTTTGCGGTATTCGCCGGTACGGGTGTCGATTTCCACCTTGTCGCCCTGGGCTACAAAAATCGGCACGCCGATTTCAAAGCCGGTGGCGATTTTGGCGGGCTTGAGCACTTTGCCCGACGTGTCGCCTTTGACGGCGGGTTCGGTCCAGGTGATTTCGCGCACCACGCTGGTTGGCAGTTCCACCGAAATGGCCTTGCCGTCATAAAACACCACTTCGACGGCCATTCCGTCTTCCAGGTAATGGAGCGAATCGCCCATGTTTTCGGCTTCGACTTCGTACTGGTTGTAATCAGCGTCCATGCAGACGTACATGGGGTCGGCGAAGTAGGAGTAGGTGCATTCCTTTTTATCCAAAATGACCTGGTCCATTTTGTCGTCGGCTTTGAACACGACTTCGGTGCCGAAGTTGGCGATCAGGCTTTTGAGTTTCATGCGCACCGTGGCCGAATTGCGGCCGCCCCGGCTGTATTCGGTTTTGAGCACGACCATGGGGTCTTTACCGTGCATGATGACGTTACCGGCGCGAATTTCTTGGGCGATTTTCATGGTGTCAAAGGCTTGTTGGCTAGAAGCAATTAGGCCGCAGGCTGCGGCGAGGACTGCGGCAATAAAGGGTGCCCGCAGCCTTGGGGAAAGCC
>CANCTD010000097.1 GCA_947380945.1 Comamonadaceae bacterium | reverse complement strand
GGCTTTGATTGCTTCTTGCAAACGTTTGGCAAAGTTGTTTTGTTCCAACGCAGTTCCTTCAGTGGTAAAGACGGGGAAATTGTTGCAGATATTTTATCATTTTGCAATGAAACGAATTATTTTTTGCATTGTAGGCTGGAAAAATCCGCATATGCAAGCCGAAAAATCTACTGCCCAAGCAGGTTGGGCGAACACCACTTTGCCTCGAGTGCCGCCCGCAAGTGCTCGAAAAATACTTGCGACGGCGCACTCAGGGTGGCGCCGCGCAGAGTGGTGAGGCCCAGTTGCCGGGACACGGCTGGCTCGCGTAAGGAGACGCCCACCAGGGTGGGGTGATTTGCCGGCAAAGCCAGACGCGGCACAGCAGCCATGCCTAAGCCCGCTTCCACCATACCCAGCAAAGTGGCGATATGGCTAACTTCAAAGCGGTAAGAGGGGTTACAACCGGCGCGAGCCAGCGCATCATCCAGCAATTGGCGGTTTCCGCTGCTGCGCGCAACTGCAATCAGTTTTTCATCAGCCAGATCGGCCCACGCCACGGACGGGCGAGTTGACATCGCATGGCCCCGGGGCATGGCCAGCACAAAGTCGTCTACATGAATCGGAAGAAAGTCCACCCCTGGCACTTTGCTGCCCATAAAGCCGATGCCGAAGTCGCATTCACCGGCGAGAACACTTGCAACCACCTGCCCTGCGGCTTCATCCATCAAGCGGATGCGGATCTTGGGAAACTTGTCACTGAAGGAAGTTAGCACCGAAGGCAAAAAGTGCAATGCCGCAGATGGCACGCAAGCGACCGTCACCCGCCCTATGCGGCTCCCTGCAATGTCGGATATGCCAAGCATGGCCGCCTCCAGGTCGTCCAATGCCGCGCGGGCGCGCTCCAGAAAGGTGCGCCCCAGTGGAGTCAGCTTCACCTCACGGGTGGTGCGGTTGAACAGCTTGGCTCCCAGTATGGACTCCAGCCTCTCAATGCGCCGGCTCAGGGCGGGAGACGACAAGTGAATCTCGTCCGCCGCAGCGCGGAAACTGCCCCGCTCCGCCACCGCCACAAAAGCCTGCAGCTGTTGCAAGTCGAAATTGATGCGTGCCATGCATTAATAGTAGCAAAAATTGCAATTCTCAAAACGACGGGAGTAGCGCAACATCCAGATCACAACACTCAGGAGACAAGGCGATGCCCGTAAAAAATTTTCTCAGCGCTGCGGTTGCCCTCGGCACACTGTTTACCCCGATTACCCATGCCCTGGCCCAAACCTGGCCCGAGAAGACGATCAGTATCGTGGTACCTACCGCTGCTGGTGGAGCCAATGACGCCATCGCCCGCATCATCGGCCAAGGCCTTAGCGCGCGGCTTGGGCAGCCGGTCATCATCGACAACAAGTCCGGTGCCGGTGGTGCCATCGCGTCAGAATACGTCGCCAAGGCTGCTCCGGACGGCTACACCATCATGTTGGGGTACATCGCCACCCACGGCATCAACCCGGCCCTGCAAAAACTCCGGTACGACCCGGTCACTGACTTTGAGGCAATCGGGATGATTGCTTCCTCCCCGACAGTTCTGGTGGTTAACAACGGTGTGCCAGCGAAAAATGCCAGGGAGTTGGTACAACTGATCAAATCCAAGCCGGACACCTTCAACTACGCCAGCGCCGGCAATGGAACCGCGCCCCACATCACCGGCGAGATGTTCCGCATGTCTGCCGGATTGGACATGCAGGGCATTCCGTACAAAGGCTCGGCACCTGCGGTGGTGGACACGATTGCAGGAAACACCCAACTCATGTTCCCCAGCATGTTTACTGCCTATCCGCAGGTCAAGGGGGGCAAGTTGCGGGCGCTGGGCATTGCCGGTGAAAAGCGTTCGGTCGTCATGCCCGAGCTGCCAACCCTTTCAGAACAGGGGATCGCCAACGTGAACATGTCGCAGTGGTATGCCATGTTCGCGCCCGCCAAGACACCCAAAGCCATCGTCGACAGATTGAACAAGGAAATGAATGCAGTCCTGAATGACAAGGCCACGGAGAAAAAAATTGAAGACCAAGGCGCAGAAGTGGAAACCGGCACCCCCGACCAACTCAAAGCTTTTGTAAAGAAGGAAGCCGCCCATTGGAAGACGGTGATTACGGCGGCCAAAATTCAAATCGACTGAGCAGGGGTTTGACGCATGAATTTGCAGGACTGGATCGGGCGCAGCGAAACCGTTGACGACATCGCCACGGCCACGCCGTATGCCGCGCTGTCGGCCACGCTGGATTGGCCTGCCCCCTCGGCAGGGCAACGCCCCCCGGAGGGCAAACCACTCCCCTACCTTTGGCATTGGCTTTACTTCCTGCCGATGTATGCGCAATCGGAAATCGGTGCGGACGGGCATGCCAAGCGCGGCAGCTTTCTGCCACCGGTTCCCCTTCCCCGCCGGATGTGGGCGGGCAGCGACTTCACCTTCCATCAGCCACTGTTGGTAGGTGATGCGCTGCGCCGCACATCGACTATCGTGGATGTCAAGGAAAAATCAGGCCGCACCGGTAACCTGATCTTTGTCAAGGTTCGCCATGAAATCAGCCGCAACGGGGAAGCCCACCCTGCGCTTACCGAACACCACAACATCGTGTACCGGGACGCCCCCAAGCCAAGTGACGCGGTGCCAGCGCCTACAGCGGCCCCGGCTACCTCAACGTGGGAGCGCCGCATCGTGCCGGACGACGTGCTCTTGTTCCGCTACTCGGCGCTGACATTCAACGGCCATCGCATCCATTACGACCGGAAATACGTTACCGAAGTCGAGGGCTACCCCGGCCTTATCGTTCACGGCCCGCTGATTGCGACCTTGCTGATGGACTTGTTACGCAGTAACCAGCCAGACGCCATGGTGCGCCACTTCGAATTCAAGGCCATACGGCCCACGTTCGACATCCACCCATTCTCTGTCCACGCAGATCCATCCGCAGACGGTAAAACAGTGCACCTGTGGGGCAGAGACCATGACGGTTACCTGACCATGGATGCCACTGCCAGGCTCGCCTGACGACCTGCTTTTTCCCCCTACCTTCATCATGCAACCCCTCCACGGCATTACCGTTGTCACGCTGGAACATGCCATTGCGGCTCCGTTCGCCACCCGGCAATTGGCCGACTTGGGTGCCCGTGTCGTCAAAATTGAACGCCCCGGAACGGGTGACTTTGCAAGGGCTTATGACGAGCGCGTGCGCGGCCTGGCCTCGCACTTTGTCTGGACTAATCGCTCCAAAGAGAGCCTTACCCTGGACGTCAAACACGCGGAGGCACAAAAAATCCTGATGCGCCTCATAGTCGAAGAGGCCGACGTGGTGGTGCAAAACCTGGCACCGGGCGCCGCCGCACGGCTTGGCTTGTCGCATGAAGCACTCTCGAAAGTGAAGCCCGGCATCATTGTTTGCGACATCTCCGGCTACGGCGATGACCCGACAAACCCCGGCCCCTACCGCGACAAAAAAGCCTACGACCTGTTGATCCAGAGCGAAGCCGGCTTCGTTTCTGTCACGGGTACGCCCGACACGCCATCCAAGGCCGGCCCCTCGATTGCTGACATTGCAGCCGGGATGTACGCCTACACCAACATCCTGGCTGCATTGATGCACCGCCAGCAAACCGGACAGGGACAGCGCATCGACATCTCCATGCTTGAAGCCTTGGGCGAATGGATGAACTATCCACTGTATTACGCCTTCGAGGGTGCAAGACCCCCTGCACGCACCGGCGCCAGCCACGCCACCATCTACCCCTACGGCCCCTTCGCTGCGGGGGACGGCAAGACCGTCATGCTGGGTCTGCAAAACGAACGGGAATGGAAAATCTTCTGTGACAGGGTTCTGCTGCAGCCGCAACTCGCAGAAGAGGAGCGCTTCTCCAGCAATGCCAAGCGCAGCGCCCAGCGCGCAGATTTGTCCGCGCTGATCCTGCAGGCTTTTGCCAGCCTCAGCGCTGCCGAGGTAGCGCAGCGTTTGGAGGACGCCGGCATCGCGAATGCACAGGTCAACACCATGGCCGAGGTATGGGAGCACCCCCAACTCAAAGCCCGCCGGCGCTGGACTTCGGTGGAAACCGCCAAAGGCGCGGTTCCTGCCCTGATTCCTCCCGGCAGCTGGCAGCACGGCGCGCCACGTATGTACCCGGTTCCAGCACTAGGCCAGCACACCGATGCCATCCTAGCTGGACAAGGCTACACCGCGACGCAGATTGAGATTTTGCGCGCAGAAGGCGCGGTCTGAAAACCGCATGCCCATGTCCGCGCCTTACACCTACCTCTTTGTTCCGGGCAATCGCGCGGAAAGGTTTTCCAAAGCGGCAGCCAGCGGGGCGCAGCGCATTATCCTGGACCTGGAGGACGCCGTAGCACTTCCTGACAAAGCAGCGGCCCGACATGCGATTCACGATTGGATGCACGCCACCGTCCCCGGGCATGCGCCCCAACGCTGGATGGTGCGCATCCATGACGTGCGCAGCGATGCCTTTGCCGAGGATCTGGCCTTACTGCGGACATTGCCCGCCTGCGGGGTCATGCTTGCCAAAACGGAAAGCGGTACTGACTTGCAATTGGTTCGCGACGCCATGCAAGCGGATACGGAATTACTGGCGCTGGTGGAGACCGCTTGTGGCATCGCAGCCTGCCCATCCATCGCCAACCATCCTGCAGTGACACGCCTCGCCCTGGGCACCCTGGATCTCATGGTGGACCTGAATGTTCCCGCCGACAGCCCCACAATCACCTGGGCTGCCGCGCAATTGATAGTGACCTCACGGGCTGCAGGGCTTGCAGCACCGGTTGCGGGCGTCACGTCCTCTGTTCTACCCGAGCACACCCTGGCGGATATGCAATTAGCCCTGCGCCTGGGCTTTGGCGCGAAGATGTGTATTCATCCGGCCCAATTGGCCGCGGTGAGCCGCGCCCTGGCCCCGCCGCCTGACGAAGTTAAGTGGGCGCAAGAGGTAGTCGCCGCCTGGGATGCAGCCAACGCAGCCAAGAGCCCCAGCGGTGCGCTTCAGGTGGACGGGAAGATGGTCGACAAACCCGTCTACCTGCAAGCACAGCGGCTCATCCATCTCCAAGGGTTTGCCCAGGCGAACACCTGATATCCCCCGCTTAACGCATAACCAGCAGGAACACCCATGCCTTCCACCATCATTGACTCCAAGATCTTCGGCGACATGTTCAGCGACGCGGCCATGCGCCACGTCTGGAGCGACGAAAACCGCACCGCCAAATACCTCGACATCGAACGCGCGCTGGCCAAGGTGCAAGGCGCGCTCGGCATCATTCCCAAGGAAGCGGCTGAAGAGATCGTCAAGAACTGCGAACCCAGCCAGATCGACTGGGTCAAGCTCAAAGCCAAGACCGAGCAGATCGGCTACCCCATCATTGCCGTGGTCAACCAGATCAACGCCAACTGCCGTGACAAGCTCGGCGAGTACTGCCACTGGGGCGCGACCACGCAAGACATCACCGACACCGCCGCCGTGCTGCAAATCCGCGAAGGCCTGGCGCTGGTCGAAGCCGACCTGAAAGATATTTCTGACTCGCTGGCCAAGCTGGCCAAAGCGCACCGCTACACGCCCATCATCGGCCGCAGCAATTTGCAGCAAGCCACGCCCATCACCTTTGGCTACAAGATGGCCAGCATCCTGGCCGGCATCGAGCGCCACCGCGAGCGGCTCGAGCAACTCAAGCCTCGCGTGCTGGTGGGCGAATTCGGCGGCGCATCGGGCACCTTGTCGTCGCTGGAAACCGGCGCCATGGAAACACAAGCCGGCCTCATGAAAGAGCTGGGTCTGGGTCAGCCGCTGATCTCGTGGCACACCGTGCGCGACAACTTTGCCGAAGTCGGCGCCTTTCTCGGCATCGTCGGCGGCTCGCTCGGCAAAATCGCCATGGACGTCAAGCTGCTCATGCAGACCGAAGTGGCCGAGGTGTTTGAACCCTTCGCGCCTGGCCGTGGCTCATCGAGCACCATGCCGCAAAAGCGCAACCCGATTTCCTGCCTCTACATTCACGCCAACATTTCGGTGGTACGCCAGCTCGCCGCCTCACTGATGGACGCGATGGTGGCCGACCACGAGCGCTCGACCGGCCCGTGGGAAATCGAATGGGTCGCCATGCCCGAAATCTTCTGCCTGATGTCGGGCGCGCTCAAGCAGACCAAGTTCATTCTGGCGGGGCTGGAAGTGGACGCCGCGCAGATGCGTCGCAACATCGACATGACGCACGGCCTGGTGATGTCCGAAGCCGTGATGATGGGCCTGGGCCCCTACATCGGCCGCGAGTACGCGCACGACCTGGTCTATGACATCTGCCGCGACGCACTCAAGCAGCAGCGCCCGCTGATCGACCTGCTGGCCGAGCATCCGCAAATCAACCAGCACGTCACGCGCGAGCAACTTGCCGGATTTTGCGACCCCATGAACAACCTGGGCCAGGCCGGCGTGATGGTCGACCGCGTGCTGGCGGCGCGCAAAGCCTGAGGGGAAAAGCGCCCCGAACGCGCCGAAGGTCGGTAGGGGCAAACGGCCTAAGCGGAGCCCGACCAAGAAAAAAAGCACTTAGGTTTCAATCTAAGTGCTTCATCATGAATAGAAATTTGGTAGGCGCAATTGGACTCGAACCAACGACCCCCACCATGTCAAGGTGGTGCTCTAACCAGCTGAGCTATGCGCCTGTTGAATGTCTACCGCCCGCGATTCTAGCAGGAGCACGCC
>CANCTD010000096.1 GCA_947380945.1 Comamonadaceae bacterium | reverse complement strand
TGATTTTGTTTGGCGCGTTCTGGTTCCAAAAGCGCTTGGCGCCGCGCTATGCCGCGGTGCGCGAAGCGGCGGGTGATGTGGGCGCGCGGCTCAACAACAACCTGCTGGGGCTGGCGACCATCAAAGCCTTTGCCACCGAAAACCTGGAGGCGCAGCACATCAGCGACGCCAGCAACCGCTACCGCCAGAGCAACAAGGGCGCGATCCGCGTGAGCGCGGCCATCACGCCGGTCATCCGCATGGCGATTCTGGCGGGCTTTACCGCCACGCTGCTGTACGGCGGCTGGCTGACGCTGCACGACCAGCTTGCCGTGGGCGCGTTCTCGGTGCTGGTGTTTCTGACCCAGCGCCTGCTGTGGCCCATGACCTCGCTGGCGGATGTGGCCGATATGTACCAGCGCTCCATGGCCGCAATCGAGCGCGCCATGGGCTTGCTGGCCACGCCGATCAGCATTCCCTACGAGGGCACGCATTTCAACAAGGCCAGCGTGCGCGGTGAAGTGCGCTTGGAGAATGTCGGTTTTTCTTATGCCACCACGGGCGACACGCCGACCCTGCATGAAATCAAGCTGACCATCGCAGCCGGTCAGACCACGGCCTTTGTCGGCTCCACCGGTTCCGGCAAATCGACCCTGGTGAAACTGCTGCTGCGTTTTTACGAACCGCAGCACGGGCGCATCCTGCTCGATGGCGCGCCGATTCACAGCCTCAACTTGCAAGACCTGCGCCGCGCTATCGGGTACGTGGCGCAAGACGCTTTTTTAAGCGACGCCACGGTCGCCGAAAACATCGCATACGGCAGCCTGGACGCGGTAAGTGACGCGGCGATTGCGGCCGCCGCAGAAGCCGCCGGGGCGACTGAATTCATTGCCAAACTGCCGCTGGGTTTTGCCACCCGGCTGGGCGAGCGCGGGCAAAAGCTCTCCGGCGGCCAGCGTCAGCGTCTGGCCCTGGCGCGCGCCATCCTCAAAGACCCGCCCATCCTGATTCTGGACGAGGCCACCAGCGCCGTGGACAACGAAACCGAGGCCGCCATCCAGCGTTCGCTGGACGTGGTCAGCCGCAACCGCACCACCATCGTCATCGCCCACCGCCTGTCCACCGTCCGCCAGGCGCACTGCATCCATGTGGTCGAGGCAGGGCGCATTGTGGAAAGCGGCAGCCACGATGCCCTGCTGGCGCGCGGCGGCAGTTACGCGGCTTTGTGGCGATTGCAGACCGGTGAGCGCTCGGGCACGTGAGCCATGCCTGTAACTGAGCCCATGGTGGCGCACATCGCCCGCCCCAACCAATTCGCGCTCTTACGCCAGCGCCGCTTCGCGCCTTTTTTCTGGACGCAGTTCAGCGGGGCGGGTAATGACAATGTGTTCAAGTTTGCGTTCACCGTGTTGGTCACCTACCAGTTGCAGGTTGCCTGGCTTGCGCCGCAGATGGCAGGGCTGGTGATCGGGGCCTTGTTCATCCTGCCCTATGTGCTTTTTTCAGCGACCAGCGGCCAGTTGGCGGATCGCTGGGACAAGGCGCGTTTGATGCGAATGGTGAAGAACCTGGAGATCGCCATCATGCTGCTGGCGGCCTATGGTTTTCTTGCTGCCGATGTGCCGGTGCTGTTGTTGTGTACTTTTTTGATGGGATGCCACTCCACCTTGTTTGGCCCGGCCAAATTTGCTTATTTGCCGCAGGTCTTGCGCGAGGACGAACTGGTGGGTGGCAACGGCATGGTGGAGATGGGCACTTTTGTCGCGATTTTGCTGGGCAATATGCTGGGCGGTCTGCTGGTGGCCTTGCCGGGGGTGGGGCAGGGTGCAGCGGCCCTGGCCTGTGTGCTGATCGCTGTGGCCGGGCGGTTTGCCGCAGGCTGGATTCCAGCGGGGCCCGCGCCGGCGGTCAGTACGCCCATGCGCTGGAATCCGCTGTCCGAGACGCTGGCGAATATCCGCCTGGGCGCACAGGATCCGGTGGTGTTCCGCTCCATGCTGGCGATCAGCTGGATGTGGTTTTTTGGCGCGGTGTTTTTGAGCCAGTTTCCGGCTTTCGCCAAAGACGTGCTGCACGGGGACGAGCAGGTGGCCTCGCTGCTGCTGGTGCTGTTTTCCTTGGGCGTGGGTACTGGCGCTTTGCTGTGCGAAAGCCTGGGGCGGCGCGGCGGCGCGCAGGCGCAGGGCGTGGGTCTGGTTCCCATTGGCGCGCTGGGCATGAGCGTCTTCGCCGTCGATTTGTATTTCGCGGTGCGTGGATTGCCGCCCTCGGCCTTGGTGGATGCCGCCGTTTTTGTGGCAGCCCCCCTGCACTGGCGCGTGATGGCGGATTTGCTTTTGATGAGCCTGTTCACCGGCCTGTTCAGCGTGCCCCTGTACGCCCTGATCCAGCAGCGCAGCCCGGTTGACTGCCGTGCCCGCATCATTGCGGCCAACAACATACTGAACGCCGTTTTCATGGTTGCCAGCGCGCTGATCGCCGCAGCGCTGTTGGGAGCGGGGTTGACAGTGCCGCAAGTGTTTTTGGCCACTGGCCTGGCCAATGCGGCCTTTTGTGTCTATGTGTTTATCCGCGTGCCCCTGTACTGGCAGGGCTTGCGCGCACTGCTGCGCGGCGCGTGATTCAGCGCAGCGGGGCGACTGCCAGATCCGGCCCGACGGCGCGCCGCTCGTCGAACACAAAGCACGCGCCGCTGTAATGTTTGCCGTCGGTTTCCTCAAAGTATTTGAGGATGCCGCCCTCCAACTGGTAGACATGCTCCAGCCCTTCTTCGCGCATCAGAATCGCGGCCTTCTCGCAGCGGATGCCGCCTGTGCAAAAGCTGACCACGGTTTTGTCTTGCAACGCACTTTTGTGGGCCCGAAAAGCATCCGGAAACTCGCTGAACTTGGCCATGCGCCAGTCGATCGCGCCGGTAAACGTGCCCTCGTCGACCTCAAAGGCGTTGCGCGTGTCCAGCGTCACCACGGGGCGGCCGCTGTCGTCCTGACCCGCCTCCAGCCAGCGCCGTACGGTGGCCGCGCTGACCGCCGGTGCCCGGCCTTTGGCGGGTTGCACGGCCGGGTGGTTCATGCGGATGATTTCGCCCTTGACCTTGACCAGCAATTTTTGGAAAGGTTGGGTGGCAGACCAACTTTCTTTGGGCTGCAGATCCGCAAATCGCGAGTCGGTATGCAGGTTTGCCACAAACTGCCGCACCGCGCCGGCCTCACCCGCCAAAAATAAATTAATGCCTTCGCCGGCCAGCAAAATGGTTCCCTTGAGCGCCAGGGCTTTGCCCAGGCTCAGAAGGGTTTCCCGCAGCGCCGCAGGATCTTCCAGGTTGATGAATTTGTAAGCAGAGATGTTAAGCACGGTGTTCACGCGGACGATTTTACGGTTGGCCCTACCTACAATGCCCGGATGTTTTGCCACCTGCGCCTGCACACCGAATTTTCCGTCGTAGACGGCACCACCCGCATCGATGAAGTTGCCCGCGCCGCAGCCGCAGACCGGCAGCCCGCGCTGGCCATTACCGACCTCAATAACCTGTTTGGCACGGTCAAGTTCTACCGCGAGGCGCGCGCTCGGGGCGTGAAACCCTTGATAGGCGCAGAGGTTTTGCTCGAAGGCAGCGGCAGCGACCCCGGTGCCACCTCGCGCATCCTGCTGCTGGTGCAAAACCAGCAGGGCTATTTGAATTTGTCCGAGCTGCTGGCCCGCAGCTTCACCCGCAACCCCGGCCGCCCTCAGGCGCTGGCCAAACTCGACTGGCTGGCCGAACTCAATGCGGGCTTGATCGCGCTGTCCGGCGCGCAGGCCGGTCCGCTGGGGCAGGCGCTGGTTCAGGGCGACGCTGCCCGCGCGCACGCCCTGGCGCTGCAACTCGGCGGCATATTTGCCCACCGCTTCTACATCGAGCTGCAACGCGTGGGCCGGGCAGACGATGCGGCCTATGTGGCCGCCGCAGTCGCGCTGGCGGCGCGCATGAAACTGCCGGTGGTGGCGACCCAGCCCATCCAGTTCATGGCGGCCGAAGACTTTGAGGCGCACGAGGCGCGGGTCTGCATCGCCGACGGCGAGCTGCTCTCCAACCCCCGGCGCGTGCGCCGCTTTACCCGCGAGCAATACTTTAAAAATACGGCGCAAATGCTTGCCCTGTTTGAAGATATTCCGTCTGCCATCAGCAATACCCTGGAGATCGCCAAACGCTGCAATCTGAGTTTGGTACTGGGTAAACCCCAGCTGCCGGAGTTCCCCACGCCGCTGGTGGACGGGCAACGGATGACGCCCGAGGCCTATTTCCATTACGCCTCGCACCAGGGCCTGCATGCGCGCCTGGCGCAGCTGTACCCGGATGCCGCCGTGCGCGAAACCCAGCGCCCGCGCTACGAGGAGCGGCTGGAGTTTGAGATCGCCACCATCATCAAAATGGGCTTTCCGGGCTACTTCCTGATCGTGGGCGACTTCATCAACTGGGCCAAGTCCAACGGCTGCCCGGTCGGGCCCGGACGCGGTTCCGGCGCGGGCTCCTTGGTGGCCTACGCCCTCAAGATCACCGACCTGGACCCGCTGCAATACAACTTGCTTTTTGAGCGCTTTTTGAACCCCGAGCGCGTGTCCATGCCGGACTTTGACATCGACTTCTGCCAGACCAACCGCAACCTGGTCATCGACTACGTCAAGGACAAATACGGCAAAGACGCGGTCAGCCAGATCGTCACCTTTGGCACCATGGCCGCCCGCGCGGCGGTGCGCGACGTGGGCCGGGTGCTGGATTTCAGCTACGGATTCTGCGACGGCATCAGCAAACTGATTCCCAACAAACCCGGCACCTCGGTCACGCTGCAGCTGCCCCCGGCGGACCGCAAAAAAGACGACAAAACCATTTACGCCAGCGAAGCGGAGCCCATACTGGCCGAGCGCGAGGCGAAAGAAGAAGATGTCAAAACCCTCCTGGAGCTGGCCCGCAAGTTGGAGGGCATGACCCGCAACGTCGGCATGCACGCAGGCGGCGTGCTGATCGCGCCGGGCAAGCTCACCGACTTTTGCCCGCTGTACCAGCAGCCCGGCAGCGAATCGGCAGTCAGCCAGTTTGACAAGGATGACGTGGAGGCCATTGGCCTGGTCAAGTTCGACTTTTTGGGCCTTGCCACGCTGACGATTTTGGAACTCGCCCGCGCCATGATTGCCGCGCGCCACCCGGGCCAGCGCGATTTTTCTTATGAGACGCTGCCGCTGGATGACGCGCAGGTGTACCGCCTGTTTGCGCAAGGCAAAACCGAGGCGGTGTTCCAGTTCGAGAGCCGTGGCATGCAAGGCATGCTGCGCGACGCCAAGCCCACGCGCCTGGAAGACCTGATTGCGCTCAACGCCTTGTACCGCCCGGGCCCTATGGACCTGATCCCGAGTTTTGTGGCGCGCAAGCACGGGCGCGAGCCGGTGGAATACCCGCACCCGCTGGTGGCCGACATGCTGTCCGAGACCTACGGCATCATGGTTTACCAGGAGCAGGTGATGCAGACCGCGCAGATTCTGGGCGGCTATTCATTGGGCGGCGCGGACATGCTGCGCCGCGCCATGGGCAAGAAAAAGGCCGAGGAAATGGCCGAACACCGCGCCATCTTCCGCGCCGGTGCCGCCAAAAACGACATCACCGAGGCCAAGGCCGACGAGGTCTTTGACCTGATGGAAAAGTTTGCGGGCTACGGCTTTAACAAGTCGCACGCCGCTGCCTATTCGCTCCTGGCCTACCACACGGCCTGGATCAAGGTGCATTACACGGCCGAGTTCTTCTGCGCCAATATGACCGTGGAGATGGACAACACCGACAAACTCAAGGTCCTGTTTGAAGACGCGCAGCGTTTCGAGATCAGCTTTGAGCCGCCGGACATCAACCGTGGCGGCTACCGCTTTGAGCCCGTGTCGGACCGCCAAATCCGCTACGGCCTGGGTGCCATCAAAGGCACGGGCGAACAGGCCATTGAAGCCATCGTGGCCGCCCGCCAGGGCCTGGGGCCCAGCACCGACACCGGCCCGTTTACCAGCCTGTTTGACTTCGCCCGCCGCGTGGACCGCAGCCGCATGAACAAGCGTTGTCTGGAGGCTTTGATCAAAGCCGGCGCCTTTGACACGCTGGAGCGCAACCGCGCGTCGCTGCTGGCTTCGGTGGACCGCGCCTTTGATTTTTCCGCTGCCAGCGCTGCCAACGCGCAGCAAGTGGGCTTGTTTGACATGGGCGACGACGACCATGGCTCCAGCACCCAAGAGCCCGATCTGGTGCCGGCTTTGCCATGGGGCGTGAAAGAGCGCCTGACCCAGGAGAAAACCGCGATAGGTTTTTATCTGTCCGGGCATTTGTTTGACGAAGTCGCCCAGGAAGTGCGGCGCTTTGCCAAACGCCCGATTGACGAGCTGCTGGATACCCTCGAGCCGCAGCTGCTGGCCGGCATCGTGGCGGAGTTGCGGGTCATCAACGGCGCGCGCGGCCGTCTGGCGCTTTTCAAGCTGGAGGACAACTCCGGCAGCATCGAAGCCCGGGCCGACGACAAAATGCTCAACGCCTACAAGCACCTGCTCAAAGACGACACGCTGGTGCTCGCCATGGGCAAGGCCCAACCCGACCGTTTTTCCGGCGGCATGCAGTTCACCATCACCCAGCTCTGGGACCTGGAGCAGGCGCGCTGCCGCTTTGGCAAATATCTGCGCGTGGCCGTCAACGGGCAGGCACCCGATGTGGCCCGGGTGCTGCGCGAATTCCCGGCGCAGACCGAACACAC
>CANCTD010000095.1 GCA_947380945.1 Comamonadaceae bacterium | reverse complement strand
GCGCGGGCGCAGGGCGCGCCTATGGCGGCAAGCGGTGCGACCACCCGCGCCTTGAGCCAGGCCAGACGCTCCCACTCCCGGCCCTGGCTTTGGAAATAGTCTTCCAGTGCACCGAGCGAAACCGCATTGGGTCCGGAGTTGCCGTTGGGCCGCAGCGCCAGATCGACGCGGAACACAAACCCGTGTTCGGTGACGCTGCCGATCAGGGTCTGCATGGCGCGCACCAGCTTGCCGAAGTATTCCTGCGTGCTGATCACGCCGCGCGGCTGTCCGCCGGGCTGCAGCAAGCCGCTGCTGTGGCCGTCGCTGTCGAATACATAAATCAAATCAATATCGCTGGAGACATTGAGCTCGCGCGCACCCAGCTTGCCCATGCCCAGAATGCAGAGTTCTGCTGGCGCGCCGTCCTGGTTCAAAGGCGCGCCGTGTTGGGCAGCCAATTCCTGGCTGGCACAGCGGTACGCGATGTCCAGGGTGAGTTCGGCCAGATCAGTCATGGCCTGGGTCACGGCCGCCAGCGGCATCGACTGCGCGCAATCCAGCGCCAGGATGCGCTCCAGCACCAGCTGGCGTGCGATGCGCAGGGCCGCGCCCGGGTCGGAGGCTTCGCGCTGCAGCAGCGTATCCAGCAAGTGGCTTTGCGCCGAGCGCAGCGGCAGGCCTTCGCCCAGCAGCGGCAGCATGTCCGCATAACGGCGGCGCAGGCGTTGCGCCAGGCGCGAATGGGCGCTGCGGGCCCTCCCATCGCCCGGCTGCGTCGCCGGGGAAAGGGCCTCAGCCGGGCACATGGGCAGGGCTCATAATTCTTGGCGCAGCGTCCTGCCCCCACTTATGACCGACTCCCACCCCCTGTCCCGCCCCTGGCCCCGCCGGGCAGCGCGCGTGGCGGTTTGGCTGGGCCGCGCACTGGCCTTGCTGGCGCTGGTGATGGCTGTGTTGTGGAGCAGCTTGCATTTTCTGATTGTGCCGCGTATCGACCTGCTGCGCCCCTGGTTGCTAGAGCAGTTGCAGCAGCGCAGCGGTTTGCGCGTGGAAATGGATGCGATCGCGGTCAATAGCAATGGCTGGGTACCTGAGGTGGACTTGCGCGGCCTGCGGCTCCTGGACGCGCAAGGCGGCAAAGGCTTGACGCTGCCCCAGGTGCATGTGGCGTTTTCCGCTGCCTCGCTGCTGGCAGGCAATGTGGAGCGGATCGATATCCAAGGTGCCGACCTGGAGATCCGGCGCGACGCGCAGGGACGCATCTGGGTCGCCGGTATGCCGGTGCAGGTACCCGATGGCCAGGACAGCGCCGCGCTGGACTGGTTGTTTGCGCAAAGGGAATGGCAGGTCTCCGGCGGGCGTGTGCAGTGGCTGGATGCGCTGCGCGGAACGCCGCCGCTGGAGCTCAGCGATGTCAGCCTGAGCGTTCGCAACACAGCCCGCAACCACACGCTTGCCTTGGACGCAACCCCGCCGCAGAACTGGGGCGATCGCCTGCATCTGAGCGGGCAGTTCGGACGTTCCTTGCTGTCCGGTCACCCGGGCCGCCTGGTCGATTGGCGCGGCCAGGTGCATGCAGACTTGCCCCGCATGGACCTGGTGCCGCTGGCCGCGTACTGGGACGCTGCGCGCGGGATTCGCAGTGGCCGGGGCAGCTTGCAGCTCTGGCTGGATGTGCGTGAATTACAGGTAACCGGTGCCACGGCCGAACTGGCGCTGGAGGATGTGGACGCCAGCCTGGACGGCCAGGGCCAGGGCCAGGCCCTGCAGCTGCGCCAGATCGGCGGGCGTCTGGCGATGCGGCCTTTGGACGGCGGGGGCCTGCAATACGCGGTCACCGGTTTGCAGGCCCAGACCCGCGACGGCTTGCGCTGGCCGGCCAGCGACGCCACGGTAGCGCTCTGGCCTGCGGATGCACCGGGCGGCGCACGGGGCACGGTGTCGATCGGTCAGCTCGACCTGGCGTTGGCGGCCCAGATGGCCGCACGCATGCCGCTGGAGGCGACGCCGCGCGCCGCGCTGGCGCAGTTGCAAGCCACGGGACGGGTGCAGGATTTGTCGGTGCAGTGGCAGGGCCCTTGGCGCGCGCCATCGGAATACCGCCTGAAGGCGCAGGTCCAAAAACTCAGCCTCGCGCCCTACGGCGGCCCCGGTTTTCCCGGCTTGGGCGTGCAGGGGCTGGACGCCGTGATCGACGCCAGCCATACCGGTGGCACGGCGAACTGGTCAATCAAAAAAGGCGTGCTGGCGCTGCCCCTGGTGTTGGATGACAGCCAGGTCGCGCTGGATGATGCGTCGGCCAGCCTGCGCTGGAGTTGGGTGGACGGCCGCCTGCGCCTGGAGATGCCGCGCTTGCAAGTTGCCAATGCCGACGTGGCGGGGGACATGGCCCTGGTCTGGACCGAAGCGCGCAAGATCCCATCCGCCAAGCCCGGCGCCGCATCCGGCCTGGGCGAGCTGGCGCTGGAGGGCAAACTCACGCGCCTGCAGTTTCCGCGCCTGGCCCGCTACCTGCCCCGCGCCATGGACCGCGACACGCGCAACTACCTGCGTGATGCCTTGAGCGGCGGCGAACTCGGGCCGGTGAGCTTCAAGGTCAAAGGCGATCTGGACCAGTTCCCGTTTTCCAACGGGCGACCCGGCGTGTTCCAGATCGCCACCACTGTGCGCAATATGCAGTACGCCTACGCGCTGCCGCCTACACAAAAAGGCGCGCCTACCTGGCCGGCGCTGGCGCAGTTGTTCGGGGATTTGGAACTGGACCGTGACACGCTGACCCTGTCCAACGCCCGGGCCAATTGGGTGCACCCGGCCAGCCCCGCTGCGGTGCTGCCGATTACCCGTGGCGCCGCCCGCGTCACCCAGCTCTATGACCGCGCCAGCGTCAGCGTGAACCTGGAGGGCCGCGCCGCGCTTGCCGACGCGCTGACCCTGATCAACCGCTCAGCCCTGGGACCTGTGATGGGCAACGCCTTGGCGCGCAGCAGCACCAGTGGCAGTGGGGCGTACAAAATCAACCTGCAAATCCCCTTGGCGGACCCGGACAAGACGACGCTGCAAGGCAGCTTGGCGCTTGCCGGCAACGACTTTCAGTTCAGCCCCGACGCGCCCCGTCTGGCGCGCGTACGAGGCAATTTGGCGTTTAGCGAGAACAGCCTCACCTTCAGCGGCTTGCAGGCCGCTGCGCTGGGTGGCGATGTGCGCCTGGATGGCAGCCTGCAGTTCACCGATGCGGCCTGGGAGTCCGGCAACAACCGCTTACGGGTGCAGGGCACCATCAGCGGCCAGGCTGTGCGTGATGCCAAAGACCTGGGCGCGCTGGCCGCAGCCGCCGGATTCATGGAGGGGCAAACCGCCTACAGCGCCACGTTGGGCTGGCGTAGCGGAGCGCCGCAAATTCAACTCAGCAGCGACTTGCAGGGCATGGCCCTGAACCTCCCGGCCCCGCTGGGCAAGCCCGCGCAGGCGGCCATGCCGCTGCGCCTGGACTGGAGCAGCCCGGGCGGCGACGCAGTATCCAAAGCACCGCCGCGCACCGACACCATACGCCTGAGCCTGGGGCGCGTGGCGCAGTTGCAATTGCAGCGCGACACCAGCGGCGCAGAGGCGCGTCTGCTGCGCGGCGTTGTGGCGCTGGGCGAGACCGAGACTGCGCCCGTCATGCCGGCGCAAGGGCTTGCCGCGACCGTGGATGTGGCGGTGTTGGACGTGGACCCCTGGCTGCGCCTGTGGGACAAATGGATGCCCGCGCAGGACACCAAAGCAGGTGGTGACAGCAGCTACCTGCCCAGCACCGTCAAGCTGCAGGCCAAGCAATTGCTTTGGGGTGCGCGGCATGTGGAGCGGCTGAACCTGAGTGGGCGGCGTGAAGGTACGCTGTGGCGGCTGGATGTGGATGCAGCCCAGCTGGCAGGCAAGCTGGAGTTCAGCATGGCCAGCGCCAGCGGCGGTTCGCGGCTGTACGCCCGTTTGAGCCGCCTTGCGCTGGAGGCGAATGCGGCCAATGATGTGCAGAACCTGCTGGACGCCCCGGCCACCAGCCTGCCGGCCATGGACGTGGTGGTTGACGCACTGGAGATGTACGGCAAGAAGCTGGGACGCATGCAGGCTACCGCTGTGAATGTGGGTTCGGCACCTGGCAAGGCCGAATGGCGTTTGCAGCAGTTGCAGCTCAGCGTGCCCGAGGCCACCTTCCGCGCCAATGGCGTGTGGGGAGCGGTGAGCAGTCTGAGCGCGACTGCACCTGGCGCTGCGGCCCCGGTCCCGGTGCGTAAGACGGGCGCGGACGGACGGCGCACCGAGCTCAATTTCACGCTGGATATTGCCGATTCCGGTGCGCTGCTGGCGCGCTTTGGCATGGCCAATGTGGTGCGGGCGGGCAGCGGCAAGATCGAGGGCAAAGTCGGCTGGGGCGCGCCGCCCCTGAACCCGGACTACCCCAGCATGTCAGGGCGGTTTAACCTGGACATTGCCAAGGGCCAGTTTTTGCGGGCCGACCCCGGCGCAGCCAAGTTGCTGGGGATTTTGAGCCTGCAGTCGCTGCCCCGGCGTTTGTTGCTGGATTTCCGGGACGTGTTCAGCGACGGCTTTGAGTTCAACCATGTGCGCGGCGATGTTGTGATTGAGCAGGGCATTGCCCGTTCCAGCAACTTGCAAATGGCCGGGGCGGTGGCGACGGTGCTGATGGACGGCAGCACCGACATCGCCCGCGAAACCCAGAGCATCAAGGTGCTGGTGATCCCCCAGCTCGATACCAGTGCAGCCACGCTGCTCACGGCTTTAGCCAATCCCGTGGCCGGGCTGTACACCTTGGTGGCCAGCACGCTGCTGCGCCAGCCCATACAAGACGCCAATACGCAGGAGCTTTTGGTCGAAGGGAGTTGGCAAGCGCCCCGGGTGACCAAGATGGACCGCCGCACCGGCAAACCCCTGCCCTGAAAGCGAGGAGGCCGCATGCATATCGCCGCAATCCAAATGGTGTCCGGCACCGCGCTGGACGACAACCTGCAAGCGGCCGCTGTGCTGCTGGCGCAGGCGGCGCAACAAGGTGCCGAGTTGGCCGTATTGCCCGAATACTTTTGCACCATGGGCCGGCGCGATACCGACAAGCTGGCCATCCAGGAGCGCTTTGGCGAGGGCCGTATTCAGGCGTTTCTGGCCGAGCAGGCGCACACACATGGGCTCTGGATTGTTGGCGGCACGCTGCCCTTGTCGACCGCGCAGCCGGACCGGGTTTACAACAGCAGCCTGGTTTTTGATCCGCAGGGGCGTTGCGTGGCGCGTTACGACAAGGTCCATTTGTTTCGCTTTGACAACGGGCGTGAGGCCTATGACGAATCCCGGGTTCTGGTGGCGGGCGCGCAGCCCGTGGCCTTTGATCTGCCCTCGCGCGACGGGCACCGCTGGCGTGTGGGTTTGAGCGTGTGCTACGACCTGCGCTTTGCCGAGTTGTACCGCGCCTATGCGGCGCAGGGCGCGGATCTGCTGCTGGTGCCCAGTGCGTTCACCTTCACCACAGGCCAGGCGCATTGGGATGTGCTGCTGCGCGCACGGGCGGTGGAAAACCTGTGTTTTGTGGCCGCCGCCGCCCAGGGCGGGGTGCATGAAAACGGGCGGCGCACCTGGGGCCACAGCCTAGTCGCCGACCCCTGGGGCGCGGTGCTGGCACAGCAAGCGCAGGAGCCGGGCGTGGTGCTGGCGGAGATGGATGCGGGACGGCTCGCAGCGGTGCGCGCGCAGTTGCCAGCGCTGCAACACCGGGCCCTGTGAAGCGCTTGCCAGTGCGTCAGGAGCCTGGCTTGGGTGGCTGCGCGTCGGACGCCGATGCAGCGGGTGTGGGTTGGAGCGGCGGTTCGCCGCCTGCGTCCTGCGCCGGTAGCTCGCCCTTGTTCCGGCCGGCAAACATGGTCCACCAGATGATGCCTATGAACAGCAATCCCGCGCCCAGCGCTTCCAGCAGTAAGAGCAACATGCATCTGATCCGGTGTGTGTGTGCGGCCATTGTAGGCAGCGTGTTGCTGTGGGGGTGCGCGACCCGGCCGGTGCCGCGTGCATCAGTAGGGAAGGTGGCTGCGCCTGCCCAGGCCGCCGCCGTATCACAAGCTCCGGTGCCCCTGCCGGCTGGGGCTGCAGGCCCCGAAGCGCTTGCCCCGCCGCTCACCATGACCCAGCCCGGCAGCCGCTGGGTGGCTGTGGCTTGGAGCGATATGCCCGCCTGGCGTGAGGATCCGCTGGGTGAGGCTTGGAGCGCGTGGATGCGCAGTTGCCAGCGCGCCTCTGCGCCCTGGATTGCGCCCTGTGCTGAGGCGCGTGCGCTGGCGTCTGCGCCGGACGCTGACAAGCGCGCCTGGATGCAAGGCCGCCTGCAGCCTTACCGGGTCGAGTCCGCGCAGGGCGAAGCACGTGGTTTGCTGACGGCTTATTTCGAGCCGGTGTTTGAGGCCAGCCGCAGCCGCAGCCCGGCCTTTTCCGTGCCGCTGTACCAGCCCCCGGCGCAGCTGCGCCCTGGCCAGCCGTGGTTCAGCCGCAAAGAGATCGACACCCTGGCGCAAGCCCAGGCCGCGCTGCAAGGCCGGGTGATCGCATACATGGCCGACCCCTTGGACGCCCTGGCCTTGCAAATCCAGGGCTCGGGGCGCATGCAGATCCGGCAAAGCGACGGCAGCCTGCGCCAGTCGCGCCTCGCGTTTGCCGGCAGCAACGGCCAGCCCTACCAAAGCGTGGGTAAGTGGTTGTCCGAGCAGGGCTTGCTCGCAGACACCAGCTGGCCTGGCATCAAGGCCTGGGCGGCGCGCAACCCGGCGCGTGTCAACGACTTGCTGT
>CANCTD010000094.1 GCA_947380945.1 Comamonadaceae bacterium | reverse complement strand
CCCGCAACCCCCGCCTCCCACACCAGCCGCTGCGGCGCACTGAAGCACAGAAAACGCTTGTTGGTGGCACGTCCAACGGCGCACAAATTGAGCCGCTGCGCGACGGCATGGCCCATCTGGGTGATGCCGCTGCGGGAGATGACGATGGGCACGCCCATTTGCGCGGACTTGATAACCATCTCGCTGGTCAGGCGGCCGGTGGTGTAAAAAACCTTGTTGTCGGCGCGCAGGCCGCTGCGTTGCTGCGCACTGCCGGGCGGGCTGTCGCTGGGCTGCAGCGCCATCCAGCCGGCAATCGCATCGATGGCGTTGTGGCGGCCCACATCTTCCACAAACATCAGCAAGGTATCGGCCTGGAACAGCGCGCAGCCGTGCACCGATCCGGCTGCCTTGTACACGCTGTCGTGCAGGCGGATGGTGTTGACGATGCCGTACAAAGCGCTTTGCGTGAGCGTGGCCTCGGGTAAAGCGATGCTGTCGACGTCCGCCATCAGCTCGCCGAACACGCTGCCCTGGCCGCAGCCGGTGGTGACCACGCGTGTGGCAGTTTTTGCGGACAGGTCTGCAATGCCGTGGCGGGTTCTCACAGCGGCGGCACCGACTTCCCAATCCACGGTGATGGACTCGATCTCGGTAGCGGCTTGGATCAGGCGCTGGTTGAGCAAATAGCCCAGCACCAGCCACTCGGGGTGCGCGCCCAGGGTCATCAGGGTGACGAGTTCGCGCTTGTCCACATAGACTGTGAGCGCGCGCTCGGCTGGAATGTCGAGCTGCCGGGTCTGGCCGTGCTCGTCAACCACCGCGACCGCGCGCGTGAGCGGCGCCAGCGCCTGCGTCAGGCGCGGCAGATCTGCCGTGGGCATTTAGTGCGTGAGCGACGCATCGTTGACGCCAAAGCCGGCGTTCTCGCGCGTGCTGCCGCCCTTGCGAATAGCGACCGCGCAGTACTTGAACTCAGGAATTTTGCCGAAGGGGTCCAGCGCGGAATTGGTGAGCTCATTGGCCGCCGCCTCGTAATAGGCGAAAGGCACAAACACCGCGCCCTGCGGCGTGCCGTCGTCGCGGCGCACATGCAAGGCCACTTCGCCCCGGCGCGAGGCGATGGTGATGATGTCGCCGGCCTCCATGCCGTGCGCCTTGAGGTCTGCGCCGCACATGGATGCGGTGGCCATGGGCTCAATGGCGTCCAGCACTTTGGCGCGGCGGGTCATGCTGCCGGTGTGCCAGTGTTCGAGCTGGCGGCCGGTGATGAGCACGAAGGGGTATTCGACGTCAGGCCGCTCGTTGGCGGGGATGATGTCGGCCGGCACCAGTTTGACGCGACCGCTGGCGGTGGGGAATTTCTCGATGAACACCGTGGGGGTACCCGGCGCGTCCTCGCTCAGGCAGGGGTAGGTGACGCTGGATTCGCGCTGCAAGCGCTCCCAGGTGATGCCGGCGATCGCGGCGTGCATGGCGCGGCGCATCTCGTCGTACACAGCGGCCACGCCGTCGTGCGCGCCCTGGTAATCCCAGGGCAAACCCATGCGCTTGGCCAGGTCTTGCAGGATCCACAAATCCGCGCGCGCCTGCCCCGGGGCGTTCAGCGCCTGCTTGCCGAGTTGCACCATGCGGTCGGTGTTGCTTACCGTGCCGGTCTTCTCAGGCCAGGCTGTGGCAGGCAGCACCACATCGGCCAGCCAGGCGGTCTCGGTCATAAAGATGTCTTGCACCACCAGGTGCTCCAGGCTGGCCAGGGCATGGCGCGCGTGGTTGAGGTCGGGGTCGCTCATGGCGGGGTTCTCGCCCATGATGTACATGCCGCGGATCTTGTGCGGGTCGCTGTCCTGGGCCAGCGCTTTGTGCATGATTTCGACCACGGTGTAACCGGGCTTGTCATCGAGCTTGGTGCCCCAGAAATCCTCAAACCAGGCGTGCGCGGCGGCGTTGTCCACGCGCTGGTAGTTGGGGAACATCATGGGAATCAGGCCGGCGTCGGACGCGCCCTGCACATTGTTCTGACCGCGCAAGGGGTGCAGGCCGGAGCCGGGTTTGCCGATCTGGCCGGTGACGCTGACCAGCGCGATCAGGCAGCGCGCATTGTCGGTGCCGTGCACGTGCTGGCTGATGCCCATGCCCCACAGAATCATCGCGCCTTTGGCTTTGGCAAAAGCGCGGGCGACTTCGCGCAAGGTCTCGGCCGGGATGCCGCAAATCGGGGCCATGGCTTCGGGGCTGTAGCCTTTGACGTTGTCGCGCAAGGCCTCGTAATTGCT
This sequence comes from Comamonadaceae bacterium, assembly GCA_947380945.1. Classification (GTDB taxonomy): domain Bacteria; phylum Pseudomonadota; class Gammaproteobacteria; order Burkholderiales; family Burkholderiaceae_C; genus Allorhodoferax. Next base: position 4,730 of record CANCTD010000094.1, on the reverse strand, counting down.
GGTGCGCGCAGCGATGAATTCTTCGTTGGCCAGGCCTTCGTCGATCACCGTGTGGATCAGCGCATTGAGCATGGCCACGTCGGTATCGGCTTTGAATTGCAGCGTGCGCCAGGCGTGGCGGCCGATGTCGGTGATACGCGGGTCGGCCAGCACGATTTTTGCGCCGCGCTTGGCGGCGTTTTTCATCCAGGTGGCAGCGACCGGGTGGTTGGTCGTGGGGTTGGAGCCGATCACCAGGATCAACTCGGCGTGCTCCACATCGTTGACCTGGTTGCTCACCGCACCGGAGCCCACGCCTTCGAGCAATGCCGCCACGCTGGAGGCGTGGCACAGGCGGGTGCAGTGGTCTACGTTGTTGGAGCCAAAGCCGGTGCGCACCAGTTTTTGGAACAGATACGCCTCTTCGTTGCTGCCCTTGGCTGAACCGAAGCCGGCCAGCGACTTGGGTCCGTGCTGGTCGCGCAAGCCCTTGAGACCGCCGGCGGCCAGGGCCATGGCTTCGTCCCAGGTCGCTTCGCGGAAGATCTCGGACCAATCAGCGGTATCGCGGTTGAGGTGGTTGAGCTGCTCGGGGTCTTTTCCGACACCGGCTTTGCGGATCAGCGGCACCGTCAGTCGCTGCGGGCTGGCCGCATAGTCAAAGCCGAAGCGGCCTTTGACGCACAAGCGGCTGTGGTTGGCCGGGCCGTCGCGGCCGTCGACGCTGATGATTTTGTTGTCTTTGACGTTGTAGGTCAGCAGACAGCCGACGCCGCAGAACGGGCAAACCGAGTCGACCTTTTTGTCCACGACCTGACTGCCGACTTGGGTTTTTGGCATGAGCGCGCCGGTGGGGCAGGCTTGCACGCATTCGCCGCAGGCCACACAGGTGCTGGTGCCCATGGGGTCGTGCAGATCGAACACGATTTCGCTGTGTGCGCCGCGCATGGCATAGCCGATCACGTCGTTGACCTGCTCTTCACGGCAGGCGCGCACGCAGCGGTTGCACTGGATGCAGGCATCCAGGTTCACCGCCATCGCGGGGTGGGACATATCGGTTGCGGGTTGTTCACGGCGCAGGGCTTTGAGTTCGGGGCGAACCTGCACGTCCATGCGCTTGGCCCAATCGCTCAACTCGCCGTGCTGGGACGAGGCGTCGGTCTCATTCCATTTGTAGCCGGTATCGGGCATATCGGAGAGCAGCATCTCCAGCACCATCTTCTGGCTTTTAACGGCGCGTTCGCTGGTGGACTGCACTTCCATGCCGGCGGTCGCGCTACGGCAGCAACTCGGGGCCAAAGTACGCTCGCCCTTGATCTCGACCACACAGGCGCGGCAGTTGCCGTCGGCGCGGTAGCCGTCCTTGTAGCAAAGGTGGGGGATGTCCACGCCGTGACGCTTGGCGGCTTTGAGAATCGTCTCGCCCTCAAAGGCGTGGATGGTTTTTTGGTCGAGCGTGAACTCCACCGTTTTCAGGCTCACTTCGGACAACTTGGCGGGTGCGTTCATATCAGGCCACCTCGTGGGAAAAATATTTCTGAACACAGCGCACCGGGTTGGGCGCTGCCTGACCAAGGCCGCAAATCGAGGCGTCGGTCATCACAATGTTGAGGTCTTCCAGCGTCGCCTTATCCCAGACCGGCGCTTGCATCAGCGTGGCGGCCTTGTCGGTACCTACGCGGCATGGCGTGCATTGGCCGCAGCTCTCGTGGGCGAAGAAACGCATCATGTTGAGCGCCGCATCGCGCGCCCGGTCTTTGTCGCCCAGCACGATGACCGCCGCCGAACCGATGAAGCAGCCATGCGGCTGCAGGGTGTCAAAGTCCAGCGGGACGTCGCCCATGCTGGCCGGCAGGATGCCGCCGGATGCGCCGCCGGGCAGGTAGCCGTAAAAGCGGTGGCCGTCGGCCATACCGCCGCAGTATTCGTCGATCAACTCCCGCACCGAGATACCTGCGGGTGCCAGCTTGACGCCGGGCTGTTTGACGCGGCCGCTGACGCTGAAACTGCGCAAGCCCTTGCGTCCGTTGCGCCCGAAGCTGCTGAACCACTGCGGGCCTTTTTGCACAATGTCGCGCACCCAGTACAGGGTCTCGAAGTTGTGCTCCAGCGTCGGGCGGCCGAACAAGCCGACCTGGGCGATATAGGGCGGGCGCATGCGCGGTTCACCGCGCTTGCCCTCGATGCTCTCGATCATGGCCGACTCTTCGCCGCAGATGTAGGCACCGGCACCACGGCGGATATAGATGGCGGGTAGCGGGCACGGCGGGTTGGCTTGCAGGCGCGCGACTTCGCGCTCCAGAATCGCGCGACAGCCGTGGTATTCGTCGCGCAGGTAGATATAGCAGGCGTCAATACCGACCACCTGCGCAGCGACCAACATGCCTTCCAAAAAGCGGTGTGGATCACGCTCCAGGTAGGTGCGGTCCTTGAAGGTGCCGGGCTCGCCCTCGTCGATATTCACCGCCATCAGCTTGGGCGCGGGCTGGTCGCGCACGATGCGCCATTTGCGGCCCGCCGGGAATCCGGCACCGCCCAGGCCGCGCAGGCCGGAATCTTCCATGGCTTTTATCACGCTCTCCGCATCCTGCGAGCCCTCAGCCAGGGCCGCCGCAAGCGCGTATCCACCGGCTGCACGGTAGGCATCGAGACCGGCATAGGCAGGGGCGACCTCAACGGCAGCGGCATCAGGGGAAACCGCCTGCTCTGCCAAAGCCGCACCCTGAAAACTGCCGTCATCCGAGGCTGGCGCATGGGAGCTGGCATGCGCCTGCACCGCCAGCGCCAGCGCTTCGAGGGTGGCGAAGGGCACCGGGTTCTGGTGCACCACCGCAGCGGGGGCCTGCTCGCAACGGCCTATGCACGGCGCGGCAATCACGCGCACATCGTCACGGCCCAGAATTTCGGGCAGACGCGCCAGCAAATCTTGGGCACCTGCCATCTCGCAGCTCAGGCCATCGCAGACGCGCACAGTCAGCGCGGCGGGCTGCGCATCGCCCTTGAGAACTTCGAAGTGGTGGTAGAAAGTCGCGACCTCAAACACCTCGGCCATGCCGATGCGCATTTCCTTGGCCAGCGCCACCAGGTGGCGGTCGTGCAAACAGCGGTAGTGGTCCTGCAGGCGGTGCAAATACTCGATCAGCAGTTCACGCGGATGCGGGCCACTGCCCAATAACGCACGCACCTCATCAAGTGCCGCGTCATCCGGCTGGCGGCCCTTGAGTTTGCTTTTGCTGCGGATGCGCTGGCGCATGTCCTCCACAGATCCCAAGGTCACACCGGATACAGAAGCGCTGGATATAGCCATATTCATTCACTGTTTGATGCCGCGTTGCACAGGGTTGCGCAACCCGACACCTTCATACAAAAAACCCTGCCGGTGCGGTCTCCGCACGGGCAGGGTCGGCGCGCGGGGAGACGACTCAGGCGAAAAACTTCGCCACGCTTTGTAGCGTGCGGTACACACCCCAGGCCAGTGGAATCCCCACCGCGGCCCAAGCCATGACCACTACGACAGGCGCAACGGAATCGTCGACCACCGCATCATCCTCACGCACCACAGCCGCCAATGCCGCCTTCTCGTGCGCCAGACGCCGCTCCTCGGCCAATTCTTCATCGGTCATAAACCATTTGTCATCCAAGGGGCGAACCAAAAGATTGCAAACGAGACCCACAACCAACATGCCCACAAGAATGTACATGGTCTGGTTGTAGACCTGTTCACGCGGAATACCCAACCCGAGTTGGTACTCCCGCATGTAGTTCACCACGACCGGACCGAGGACGCCGGCGGTTGCCCAAGCAGTCAACAGACGGCCGTGAATCGCCCCCACCATCTGGGTTCCAAAAATGTCGGCCAGGTAGGCAGGCACCGTCGCGAAGCCGCCGCCATACATGCTGAGAATGACGCAAAACGCGCCTACGAACAAGACAATATTGCCGGCACTGGAACTTCCCGGAACGCTGGCGTACATCAGTCCACCCAGGACAAAAAACACGACGTAGGTCAGTTTGCGGCCCAGCTTGTCCGACAGACTGGCCCAGAAAAACCGTCCGCCAATATTGAAAAGACTTAGAAGCGCGGTAAAGCCTGCAGCCACCGTCGCAATCAACTTCAGCTGGTCCTTATCGAGTTCGGTGAATTTGCCGGGAAGTCCAGCCAAGGAACCGCCGAAGACTTCCTGCAACATGGGCGAGGCCATGCCCAGCACGCCGATGCCCGCGCTCACGTTCATGCACAACACCATCCAGATCAGCCAGAACTGGGGGATGCCCCAGACTTTGGAAACATGCACGTGGCGCTGGGTGATCATGGCGTTGTCGACCTGGGCCGGCGGCGGCGTCCAGCCCTCGGGCTTCCAACCGCTGACCGGCACGCGGTAACCGAATGCGCCGGCCATCATGAATACAAAGTAGCCCAAAGCCATTACGACAAAGGTCTGCATCACGCCCACGTCCGTCGGCGTGGCAAAGTGCTTCATCAGGTCATTGGCCAGCGGCGACCCGATCATGGCACCGCCGCCAAAGCCCATGATGGCCATGCCGGTGGCCATGCCACGGCGGTCGGGGAACCACTTGATCAAGGTGGATACCGGCGAGATATAACCCAGCCCCAGCCCGATACCGCCAATCACACCGGAGCCCAGAATCATCATCCAGAACTGGTGCAGGTACACGCCCAGTGCAGAAATCAGCATGCCGCCACACCAGCACAGCGCGGAGACCACACCGGCCTTGCGCGGACCGGCGCG
>CANCTD010000093.1 GCA_947380945.1 Comamonadaceae bacterium | reverse complement strand
AACTGACAGGCTTTTTGCCCCTGGCGGGAATTTTGGTGGTGATAGGTGGATTTGAACCACCGACATCAGCATTATGAATGCTGCGCTCTAACCAACTGAGCTATATCACCGCTGGGGCGCGATTATAGCCAGCCACCGATGCCCCGGTTGAGGGCCTCAGCGGTGGCTGAACTGCGCCGGGCGCTTGTGCAGAAAAGCGTCCATGCCTTCTTTCTGGTCGGCCGTGGCGAACAAGGCGTGGAACAGGCGGCGCTCGAAATGCGTACCGTCGGACAGGCTGCCCTCAAAGGCGCGGTTCACGCTTTCCTTGGCCGCCATGGTGGCGACCTGCGAGTAGGAGCACACCATCAGCGCGGCAGCCAGAGCTTCGTCCATCAGCTTATCCAGCGGAACCACGCGGCTGACCAGCCCGGCGCGTTCGGCCTCGGCGGCGTCCATCATGCGGCCGGTCAGCACCATGTCCATTGCTTTGGCCTTGCCCACGGCGCGCGGCAGGCGCTGCGTACCGCCGGCACCCGGAATCACGCCCAGCTTGATTTCGGGCTGGCCGAATTTGGCGTTGTCGGCGGCAATGATGAAGTCGCACAACATCGCCAGCTCGCAGCCGCCGCCCAGCGCAAAGCCGGACACGGCGGCGATGACCGGCTTGCGGATGCCGCGCAAGGTCTCCCAGTTGCGGCTGATGTAGTCCGTTTTGTAGACATCCGCAAAGCTGTAGGTGGCCATGCCCCCGATGTCGGCACCGGCGGCAAAGGCCTTTTCGCTGCCGGTGATGACCAGGCAACCCAGCGCCGGGTCGGCGTCAAACGCTTGCAATGCGTGACCAAGTTCGTCCATCAGCTGATCGTTCAGGGCGTTGAGCTGCTTGGGACGGTTCAGGGTGACGATGGCGACTTTGTCAGCCTCGGTGCGGGTTTGTATGCATTCGTACTGCATGGCAGCTCCAGTCAAAAGTTGGGATGGGGTTTGCGCAAAGGCGGCTCAGGCGGGCCAGGCGTCTTTGGCCCGGCTGCCCGCAGCCAGCCGCCAGGTGGTGACGCTGGCCGGCACAGTCAGCGGCAGGCGCAACAAGCGCTTGTCCCGGCTGACCAGGGCCACGCAACTGCGCGCCGGGCCGAGCACCGCGCCCAGTTCGTCGAGCTTGCTCAGCCGCCAGCCGCCCGAGGCCAGTTCCACGCCCAGCCATTCGTCACCCGCGCACAAACCCGCACGCTGCGCCGCGCCGCCCTGCAGCACGGTTTTGATGCGCAGCACGCCGCCGGTCTCCGTCACGCGCAGCCCCAGGCGTTGGGCGGCCTGGGCCGGGTCCTCGTGCACCTGCACATCCTGCGAGGCCAACAGGGGACGCAGCGGCAATTCGCGCGTCCCATGGACCCAGGCCCGGATTTCCTTGGCCCATGAGCGGCCGCTGAGTGTGTGCAACACGGCCAGCACATCGGCCTCGTCCATGGGCCCGCCCTGGCAGCGTTGCCACAGGGCGCGCATCACGTCGTCCAGCGTGGCACCGCCTTGTTGGCGCAGCGTCAAATCGATGCACAAAGCGACCAGCGCGCCCTTTTGGTAATAACTGATGGTGGCGTTGGGCGTGTTTTCGTCCTGCCGGTAGTACTTGATCCAGGCATCCCAACTGGCCTGGGCCACGCTTTGCACTTTGCGCCCCGGTGCCTGCAAAACCTGGTTAATGCTTTTATTGAGCAGACGCATATACGCAGCGTCGTCGATCAAGCCGGCGCGGCGCAGCAGCAGATCGTCGTAGTAGCTGGTAAAGCCTTCAAAAAACCACAGCAAGTCGGTGTAGTTTTCGCGGCTGTAGTCGTAACGGGCAAAAGCGGCCGGGCGCAGGCGCTTGACGTTCCAGGTGTGGAAATATTCATGGCTGATCAGCCCCAACAGCGTGGTGTAGCCCTCGCTGGTTTTGGGCTCGCCCAGACGCGGCAGGTCGCGCCGCGCGGCAATCAGCGCAGTGCTGTTGCGGTGTTCCAGACCGCCGTAGTTGTCGTCGACCGCATTGAGCAAAAACGTGTAATGCCGAAACGGCACATCGACCGCCTGTGCGGACGCGCCATGCCAGAAGTGGATCGCTGTTTCGCAAATTTTTTGCGTGTCACGCAACAGCCGTTCGCGGTCGAATGAAGGCAAGGCGCCGGCGACAACCACGCGGTGGACAACGCCGCAGGCCTCAAACTCCGCGCGCCAAAAATCACCCATTTCCACCGGGCAATCGGCCAGCTCGTCGTAATCGGCGGCCTGGTACACGCCGAATCCGCGGCTGTCCACCCGCTGCACGGACAGGCCGGTTGCCAGCCGCCAGGAAGGATGCGCCGCAGGGGGTACGAGCTCCAGCGTGTGCGGCTGCGCATCGCATCCCTGCGCGATCAGGCACAGGCTGGTGGCGTTGAAAAACCCCCGCGCGCTGTCCAGCCAGGCGCTGCGCACCGAGTTGTCCAGGGCATAGACGGTGTAGCGGATTTCCAGGGGCTGACCGGGGTCGGCGCGAACCTCCCAGCGCGCTTTGTCCATCTGCGTGAGGCTGCAGCTGCGGCCCGCCTGGCTGCAGGACAGGTCTTGCAGGTGTTTGGAAAACTCCCGCACCATGTAGCTGCCTGGAATCCAAACCGGCAACTGCAGGCCTTGGACGGCGGCGGGGTGCTGCAGCGTCATCACCACCTGCCAGTGGTGGGCAGAGGGGTCGGCTGCGCTGATGCGGTAGGCGACGGGGGCAAGCGCAAGCGGGCGGGGCTTAGCCATGGGGGATCACAGCTTGGCGGCGTCTGCCAAGGCCTGCTCCACGCGGGCGTTGTCCACTGCGCCGGGGATGCGCACCCCGTTGGCGAAGAGCAAAGTCGGCGTGCCCGTGATCTTGTGCTTGCGGCCCAGTTCGACATTGCGCGCGACCGCTGCGGTGTCACACAAAGCGCTGGCTGCCCCAGCGGGCTGCTCGCGCAACATCCAGTCCTGCCAAGCTGCCGACCGGTCCCTGGCGCACCAGATGTCATGCGATTTTTTGAGCGAATCGGGCCCCAGCACCGGGTATAAAAACAGGTACACGGTGACGTTGTCGACCTTTTGCAAATCGCGCTCAAAGCGCTTGCAGTAGCCGCAGTTGGGGTCTTCAAAAACCGCCATCTTGCGCTGTCCGTTGCCACGCACCAGGGTGAATGCATCCTTGAGGGGCAGGCTGTCAAAGGGGATGGCGGTGAGTTTGGCGATACGCTCCTCGGTGAGGTTGCGCCGGGTTTTGGTCTCGATGATCTGCCCGTCAATCAGGAAGTCACCCTTGGCGTCGGTGTAGTAAATATCGCTGCCGTTGACCCGCACCTCGTACAGACCGCTGACGCCGGCCGGTTTGATGTCCTCAATGCCTTTGAGCTGCGGCAGGCGCTGGGCCAAAGCCTGGCGAATGGCGGCCTCTTGTGCGCCCGCGCACATGGCGGCACACACCAGTAAAAACGCTGCAGCAGCGCGCAAGAATAAGGAGGTTTGCATGGAGGGACGTCGAAAAAATCAGGCCAGACCCATGGCCTGGCGGGTGACCCACTGTTTCAGGCCCGCGCTGCGGTCAAAGCCGCGCAAGCCCCAGTTGCGCGCCTGCGCGACCAGCGGATGGGGATGGTCAAACAGGCGCTGCAAAGCGTCGGTGGTGTGGCCGACCATCGCAAACGCGGTTTTGCGTTCGCGCTCGTAGGCCCGTAAAATTTTGGCGTCGCTCAGGGGCCGCCAATAGGGCCGCTCATCGAGCAGGCGCGCCAGCGCCGCCACGTCTCCCAAACCCAGGTTCAGGCCTTGCCCGGCCAGCGGGTGCACGGCGTGGGCGGCGTCGCCGGCCAGGACCCAGGTGCAACCGGGCGCGCCGTCTGCGGCAGGCATGGCCCCGCTCCATTGCTGGGCCAGCGCCCATTGCAGAGGCCAGGTTTGGCGCTGCGCAACCAGGTGCAAAGCGCCCAGGGCGCCATGGCTGGCGGCATCCAGGGCCGCCTCCAACTGCGGCGCATCCATATCCAGCAAAGCCTGGGCCCGCTCCGGTGCGACCGACCAGACCACGGCGCAAGCAGAGCCAAGCGGACCATCTAAAGGCAGCAAAGCCAGAACCTCGGTGGCCGCGCCCTCACGGTTAAACCATTGGCGGGCGATTTCGCCGTGCGGGCGATCGCTGCGCACGCGGGTGGCCAGCGCATGCTGCCCGTAGGGCTTTTGCTCGTAAACCAGACCCCAGCCTGCGCGGCTGGCGCTGGCCCGTCCTTCACAAACCACGGTCAATGGCGCCGGGCGCGGCGTGTCCACCCGCTCAATCAAGCCCTGGAATTCCACGGCCTGGGCCAGGCGGGTCTCGAGGGCAGGGACATCCACTATCCAATTCAAGGCGGCAGACCCGTGCCCGGCTGCTTCGAAATGCAGCATGCCGCCGTCATCACCCGCAACCTCCATGGCTTTGACCGGTGTGGCGAATGCGGCGTCGGGCCAGCAGCGCAGGGACTCTAGTAAGGCGCGGGACGCAGGACTGAGCGCGTAGGCGCGCACGTCGCTGTGGCCCGGGGTGCTGTCCGACGCGGCTTGCGCAGGCGCATCGACCAGCGCAACCCGCAGCCGTTTGGCCGCCAGCTGCAAAGCCATGGCGCGCCCGACAATGCCGGCACCGCGCACACAAATATCAAAAGGTCGGGACATCGGACCATTGTAGGAGGCGGGCCAGCGTTGCCCGGGACGCCAGGGGCAATCCCCTCTCTACAATCCGCGCTTCTTTTGAAGGAAGACCCCCATGAGTTTGAAGTGCGGCATCGTTGGCTTGCCCAATGTCGGAAAGTCCACCCTGTTCAACGCCTTGACCAAGGCCGGAATCGCCGCAGAAAACTACCCCTTTTGCACGATTGAGCCCAATGTGGGCGTGGTCGAAGTGCCCGATCTCCGGCTGGCGCAGCTTTCAACCATCGTGGTCCCCGAGCGCGTGGTGCCGGCGATTGTGGAATTTGTGGACATCGCCGGCCTGGTTGCCGGTGCCAGCACAGGCGAGGGATTGGGCAACAAGTTTTTGGCCCACATCCGCGAAACCGATGCCACCATCAACGTGGTGCGCTGCTTTGAGGACGACAACGTCATCCACGTGGCCGGCAAGGTCGACCCGATTGCCGATATCGAGGTGATTCAGACCGAGCTCTGCCTGGCGGATCTGGGTGCGGTGGAAAAAGCCCTGCACCGGGTGACCAAAACCGCGCGCTCGGGCGACAAAGAGTCGGTCAAGCTGGTGGCGATTTTGGAAAAGTGCCAGGCCGCGCTGAACCAGGCCCAGCCCGTGCGCAGCCTGGAGTTCAGCAAAGAAGAGTTGCCGCTGCTCAAGCAATTCTTTCTCATCACCGCCAAACCGGCCATGTTTGTCGCCAACGTCGCCGAAGACGGGTTTGACAACAACCCGCTGCTGGAACGCCTGAAGACTTTTGCAGCAGCCCAGAAGGCCCCGGTTGTCGCTATTTGCGCCAAGATGGAAGCGGAAATGAGTGAGATGAGCGATGAAGACCGCCAGATGTTTCTGGAAGAGCTGGGTCAGAGTGAGCCCGGCCTGAATCGCCTGATCCGCTCGGCTTACAGCCTGCTGGGCTTGCAAACCTATTTCACGGCCGGGGTCAAAGAGGTGCGTGCCTGGACCATACGGGTTGGTGACACCGGGCCGCAGGCGGCCGGGGTGATCCATACCGACTTTGAAAAGGGCTATATCCGTGCCCAAACCATTGCGTTTGAAGACTTTATTGCCTATCGCGGCGAGCAGGGTGCCAAAGATGCTGGCAAGATGCGCGCCGAGGGCAAGGAATACGTGGTCAAGGACGGCGACGTGATGAATTTCTTGTTCAGTTCCTAAAGCCGCCCGTTGGCGCAAGCCCACCTATTTACCCAGGAGACACCCATGCCCGCATTGCTTCCCCACATCGACCCGGACGGGCTGCTGGAGTTCTCGGTGGTCTACACCGACCGCGCGCTCAACCATATGTCGCAGCGCTTCCAGGGCGTGATGCGCGATATTTCCAGCATGCTCAAAACCGTCTACCACGCGCATTCCAGCGTGCTGGTACCCGGCAGCGGCACCTTCGGCATGGAATCGGTCGCGCGCCAATTTGCCACCGGCAAAAACGTGCTGGTGATCCGCAACGGCTGGTTCAGCTACCGCTGGACGCAGATTTTTGAGATGGGCAACATCCCCGCCAGTAGCACGGTGCTCAAAGCCCGGCGCACCAGCGCGGACAGCCAGGCACCCTGGGTTCCCTGCCCGGTAGAGGAAGTGGTCGCCACCATCCTGGCGCAAAAGCCTGCGGTGGTGTTTGCCCCCCACGTGGAAACCTCGGCCGGCATGATCCTGCCCGACAGCTATTTGCGCGCGGTGGCCGACGCCACGCACGCGGTCGGCGGTTTGTTTGTGCTGGATTGCATCGCCTCGGGCACGATCTGGGTCGACATGCAGGCCACCGGCGTGGACGTGCTGGTCACCGCACCCCAAAAAGGCTGGAGCGGCTCGCCCTGCTGCGCCATGGTGATGCTCAGCGAGCGCGCCCGCACCGCCATCGACAGCACCAGCAGCAGCAGCTTTGCCTGCGACCTGAAAAAGTGGCTGCAGGTCATGGAGGCGTATGAGAACGGCAACCACATGTACCACACCACCATGCCCACCGACGCGCTCACACGGCTGCAAGAAGTCATGCACGAGACGCAGGACTACGGCTTCGACAAAGTCTGCGCGGAGCAATGGGAACTGGGCAACAAAGTGCGTGTCCTGATGGAGGGCCGTGGCATACGCAGCGTGGCCGCAGCCGGTTTCCAGGCACCCGGTGTCGTGGTCAGCTACACCACCGACCCCGGCGTGCACAACAGCAAAAAGTTCCTGGCCCTGGGTCTGCAAACCGCGGCCGGCGTGCCCCTGCAATGCGATGAGCCGGCGGATTTCATGACCTTCCGCATCGGTCTGTTCGGCCTGGACAAGCTGCACAACACCGACCGCAGCGTGGCGCAACTGGCCCATGCGCTGGACGAGATGGGATT
>CANCTD010000092.1 GCA_947380945.1 Comamonadaceae bacterium | reverse complement strand
GGTTTCCGCACGGCGTCTGTCCACCATTGCATGGAAACGCCTGAGCGCTATGTGCTGCAAATCCAGTGGGACACGCTGGAAGACCACACGATAGGTTTTCGGCAGTCGGAGGCCTTTACCCAGTGGCGCGGCATCGTGGGGCCGTTTTTCGCCGGTCCACCCTTGGTGGAGCATTTCCAGCTACTGCTGGACGGCGTCTGAGTTGCGGCATTTTTGATGCGCACGCCTATCCAGTTTTGCAAGTCCTGCGGCGCGTCCACGCGCTACCGCCTACCCGACGACGGCGACACCAAAGAGCGGGCGGTTTGCAGCACCTGCCACCTGGTGCATTACGAAAACCCGCTGAATGTGGTGGGGACGATTCCGGTGTGGGGCGATCAGATCCTCTTGTGCAAGCGCAATATCGAGCCGCGCAAGGGCAAGTGGACGCTGCCGGCCGGCTTTATGGAACTGCAGGAAACGACGGCTGAGGGCGCGGCCCGCGAAACCGTGGAAGAAGCCGGCGCGCAGTTTGAGATGGGCCCACTGTTTTCGCTGATCAATGTGGCCCGGGTCGGGCAGGTGCATTTGTTCTACCGTGCGCAGCTGACCAGCGCCGTATTCGACCCCGGAACCGAGACCATGGAGGCGCGGCTCTTCGACGAGGCCGATATTCCCTGGGGCGAGCTGGCTTTTCACACGGTGCAGGAAACGCTGCGCCGCTTTTTTGCCGACCGCAGCGCCGGCCATTTCGGCTTCCACGCGCTCGACATCTAGGGGCGCACGCCCATGCTGCCCTGCTATGTCCTGCTGGACCTGGAGACCACCGGCGGCAACGCGACCGTGGACCGCATCACCGAAATTGCCGCCGTCCGCATCGAGAACGGCAGCGAGGTGGCGCGCTGGAGCACGCTGGTCAATCCGGGCGTGCGCATTCCGCCCTTTATCCAAAGCCTGACCGGCATCAGCGACGCCATGGTGGCCACCGCCCCGGCCTTTGAGGAGGTCGCGCGGCAGTTGCTGGAGCTGCTAGATGGCGCGGTGCTGGTCGCCCACAACGTGCGCTTTGACCACGGCTTTCTGGTCAACGAGCTGCAGCGGCTGGAGCGACGGCTACAGGTCAAAACCCTGTGCACAGTGCGGCTGTCGCGCGCGCTGTACCCGCAGTTCAAAAGCCACGGCCTGGACGCCTTGCTGGCCCGCCACGGTTTGCAAACCCTGGCGCGGCACCGCGCCATGGGCGACGTCGAGGTGGTGCAGGCCTGGCTGGAAGTGGCGCGCACCGAACTGGGCCACGAGGCCTTGCAGCGGGCCGCGCAGCAACTGCTCCAAGGCAGCGCCAGCCTGCCGCCGCAACTCGAAACCGCGCTGCACGACATCCCGGATACGCCAGGCGTCTACCTGATGTACGGCGAAGGCACGCTGCCCTTGTACATCGGCAAAAGCGTCACCATGCGCAAGCGGGTGCTGTCGCACTTTCAGGCCTCGGCGCGGGTGGCCAAGGAGATGCGGCTGGTCCAGGAAGTGCGCCGTGTGGAGTGGCGCGAGACTGCAGGCGAGCTGGGCGCCCTGCTGCTGGAGTCCCGCTTGGTCAAAACCATCCAACCCATCTTGAACCGCCGCTTGCGCAACGAAAAACAACTCGTCGCCTGGCGCCTGGCCGACGCGCCCGTAACCCGGCCCTTGCTGGAACTGGTACGCATGGACGAGGTGGACGGAACCGGGCTGGCGCAACTCTGCGGGGTGTACCGCAGCAAACGGCAAGCGCTGGAAGCCTTGCGCGAACTCGCCCAGAACCACGGACTGTGCCCGCAGGCGCTGGGTTTGGAGTCGGGCAAGGGACCGTGCTTTGCCAGCCAGATAGGCCAGTGCAAAGGCGTTTGCGCAGGGCGCGAAAGCCCCGCCGTGCACCACCTGCGCCTGCAACTCGCCATGCAAGCGCAGCGGCTGCAGGCCTGGCCCTTTACCGGTCGCGTCGCCCTGCGTGAGCACGATCCGCAGAGCGGACGCACCGACGTGCACGTTTTCGACCAGTGGTGCCATCTGGCGACCGTGCACGACGAGGCTGATCTGGAAATGGCCTTGCGGGCGCGCAGCGACGGCGCGCCGCTGGCTTTTGACCTGGATACCTACCGCTTGCTGCTCAAGCGGCTGTCGGGCGCGGCACCGGGCAGCGTGGTCACGCTACCCGACTCCGAACCGGCGGACTCGGACTAGCGCTTTTTGCGGCTGCTGGGCTTGGCGCTGGCCTTGCGGGCTGCGCGTTTGCCCGGTGCGGCGGCAGCGGCATCGCTGCCCCGCGCAGCAGCACGGGCGGCACTGGCGGTGCGCTTGCCCGGTACTTTGGCAGACGCCTTGGTGGCGGCGCCGCGCTTGGACGCGGTACGCGCAGACGGGTCACCGCGCTCAGCGCCCTTGTCCGCCAGCATTCTTCCTGCACCCGCGAGTTCGTCGGGCACCAGCCGGAAATCAATCTTGCGGCCGTCCAGGTCCACGCGGCTGACCTGTATGCGCACCCGGGTGCCAATGGCGTAGCGCATGCCGGTGCGCTCGCCACGCAATTCCTGGCGCGCCTCATCAAAGCGGAAGTACTCGCCACCGAGCTCGGTGATGTGCACCAATCCCTCGACATACATCGCATCCAGTGTGACAAACAGACCGAAGCTGGTCGCGGAGCTGACCACGCCGCCGTATTCCTCGCCCAGGTGCTCGCGCATGTATTTGCATTTCAGCCAGGCTTCGACGTCGCGGCTGGCCTCGTCGGCGCGGCGCTCGTTGGCGCTGCAATGCAGGCCGGCGGCTTCCCAGGCCTGGCCTTCGGCATTGGACTTTTTCGGTTTGATGGCGGGATCAGCGACTTTGGAAGCCAGCCCTTTCTCGAGCCGCCGCGCCAGTTTGGCGTGCGCCTCGCCAGGCGTGGGCAGCGCGGGCAGGCGGTACTTGCCTTTTTCCAGCACCGCCTTGATCACCCGGTGCACCAGCAGGTCCGGGTAGCGGCGGATCGGGCTGGTGAAGTGGGTGTAGGCGTCAAATGCCAGACCAAAATGTCCGCTGTTGTGCGGCGTGTAAATCGCCTGCTGCATGGAGCGCAGCAGCATGGAATGGATTTGCGCGGCGTCGGGCCGGTCTTTGGTGGCTTGGGCAATGTGCTGGAACTCGCCAGGCTTGGGGTTCTCGCTGATGGTCAAGCCCAGGCCTATGGCTTTGAGGTAGTTGCGCAGGATTTCCTTCTTCTCGGGCGTCGGGCCCTCGTGCACGCGGAACAGGCCGGGATGTTTGCTCACGGCAATGAAATCCGCGCTGCAGACATTGGCGGCCAGCATGGCTTCCTCAATCAAGCGGTGCGCCACGTTGCGGGTGCGGGGCACGATTTTTTCGATGCGCCCGTTGTCATCGCACACGATCTGGGTCTCGGTGGTCTCAAAGTCCACGGCTCCGCGCTTTTGGCGCGAGGTCAGCAAAGACTGATAAACCCCATGCAAGTTCAACAAATGGGGCAGCAAGGCTTTACGCTGGGCGGCCTCGGGGCCGCGGGTGTTCCCCAGAATGGCGGCGACTTCGGTATAGGTCAGGCGCGCCTGGCTCCACATCACGGCCGGGTAAAACTGGTAGGCCTGTACTTCGCCTTCCAGGCTGATGAACATATCGCAGACCATGCACAAGCGCTCGACCTCCGGGTTGAGCGAGCACAGGCCGTTGGAGAGTTTTTCCGGCAGCATGGGAATCACCCGGCGCGGAAAATACACGCTGGTGGCGCGGTCGTAAGCGTCGATATCAATGGCCGAACCGTTCTCCACATAGTGGCTTACATCGGCAATCGCCACCAGCAAGCGCCAGCCTTTGACCGCGCTTTTTCCGCGTCCCTTGCTGATTGGCTCACAGTACACCGCATCGTCAAAATCGCGTGCATCCTCGCCGTCAATAGTGACCAGTGCGATGTCGGTCAGATCCACCCGGTCAGCCCAATCCTCCTGCCGCACTTTGTCTGGCAGCGTACGCGTCAGCGCCAAACAGGCCGGCGAAAACGCGTGCGGCACGCTGTATTTGCGCACCGCAATTTCGATTTCCATGCCGGGGTCGTCGACCTCGCCCAGCACCTCGTTGATGCGCCCAACCGGTTGTCCGAACAGGGCTGGCGGCTCGACCAGCTCCACCACCACCACCTGCCCCACCCGGGCCACACCGGTGGCACCTTTAGGAATCAGGATGTCCTGTCCGTAGCGCTTGTCCTCGGGTGCGACCAACCAGACACCGCCCTCATGCAGCAAGCGGCCAATGATGGGCTGCGCGGAGCGCTCGATGATTTCGACCACGCGACCTTCGGGCCGCCCCTTGCGGTCGCTGCGCACAATGCGTGCCTTGACGCGGTCTTTGTGCAACACCGCCCGCATCTCGTTAGGCGGCAAATAGATGTCGGGCGCGCCGTCATCGCGGGATACAAATCCGTGTCCATCGCGGTGTCCCTGGACAACGCCTTCGACTTCATCCAGGGTGTTTGGGGGGGTGGGGGTAGTTTTGATACAATCTCTCTCTTTCCTGAAAGCCCAGGTGGCGGAATTGGTAGACGCACTAGTTTCAGGTACTAGCGAGTAACTTCGTGGGGGTTCGAGTCCCTTCCTGGGCACCATCAATACCGCGGCACACTCGCCGCATTGTCAGATAAATTTCCCGGGATTTCATTTTTTAGCGCCTGTGCGCTGGCGCCAGCGGCACAGCTTACACGGGCAATGCGACCAAATCATGTCCCTGCGTCCCCACAATGCGGGCGCGGGTGAATTCTCCGGTTTTCATGGTCTTGCTGGCTTTTTCCGGCGGCAGCAAACGCACCACGCCGTCAATCTCGGGCGCATCCGCATAACTGCGGCCCACCCCGCCTTTTTTCCCAAGGCCGGGTGCGGAGTCGACCAGTACCTGCATATTGGCACCGACCCGCTTTTTTAGTTTTTCCGTGGATACCTGCTCGGCCACTTCCATAAAGCGGGCACGGCGCTCCTCGCGCAGTTCGATGGGCAACATGCCGTCCAACTGGTTGGCCTGCGCGCCGTCCACCGCGCTGTAGGCAAAACAACCCGCACGGTCAATCTGCGCTTCACGCACAAAAGCCAGTAGGTCTTGAAATTCGGCTTCGGTCTCGCCCGGAAAGCCGGCGATAAAGGTGCTTCGCACCACAATCTCAGGGCATTCCTTGCGCCACTGGGCAATCCGCTCCAGGTTGCGCTCGCCGCTGGCCGGGCGCTTCATGCGCTTGAGCACGTCGGGGTGGCTGTGCTGCAGCGGAACATCCAGATACGGCAAAACCAGACCTGAGGCCATCAGCGGCACCACTGCATCAACACTGGGATACGGGTACACGTAGTGCAAACGCACCCATGCGCCAAAAGGCTGCGCCAGTTCACCCAGCTTTTGCACCAAATCCAGCATGCGGGTCTTGACTGGCTTACCGTCCCAAAACCCGGTCCGGTATTGGACATCCACGCCGTAGGCCGAGGTGTCCTGGCTGATGACCAGCAGCTCTTTCACGCCACCTTCAAACAGGGCGCGGGCCTCGTTCAGCACATCGCCAATCGGGCGGGATACCAGATCGCCACGCATGGACGGGATGATGCAAAAAGTACAGCGGTGGTTACAACCTTCGCTGATTTTCAGGTACGCGTAATGGCGGGGCGTCAGCTTCACACCGGCAATGCCGAATGATGCGGGCACCAGATCCAAAAACGGGTCGTGCGGCTTGGGCAGGTTCAGGTGCACCGCGTCCATCAC
This sequence comes from Comamonadaceae bacterium, assembly GCA_947380945.1. Taxonomy (GTDB): domain Bacteria; phylum Pseudomonadota; class Gammaproteobacteria; order Burkholderiales; family Burkholderiaceae_C; genus Allorhodoferax. The sequence goes on along the minus strand of CANCTD010000092.1, from coordinate 1,333 downwards.
TTCCTGCGTGGCGTGCGGCCCCGTCACGGCCAGCACTTTGGGATGCATCTGGCGCACCAGGTTGCCGCCATCGCCCGCCGTCTTGGCCCCGAGACAGCCTGTGACGATCACGCGACCATTCTCGGCCAAGGCCTCGCCAATGGTGTCCAGGCTTTCCCGGACCGCGTCGTCGATGAAGCCACAGGTGTTCACGATCACCAAATCCGCGCCGGCAAAAGTCTTGGTGGTCCGGTAACCCTCGGCACTCAGCTGGGTCAGGATCAGCTCGGAATCGGTCAGCGCTTTGGGACAGCCCAGGCTGACAAAACCGATGGTGGGCGGGGCTTGCTGCGCCAAGGCAGCTTCGGCTTGAAGAGAGGACATAGGAAAAAGAATGGCGCGGAATGCCGCAGGCAATCAGCGCTTGGGGGTGAAAGTCGACAAAAACTGCTCGGTCTGCTTTTGCATGTGTTCCTGCATTTGCAGAAAAACGTTGTTACCCATGGGGCTGGTCAAGGGGTTTGCCAGGGGATTGGTCATCGCTGCAGGGATCACCGTGCGTTGCAAGTCCATCAAGGCTTGCATATTTTTCTCCAAGTACCCGCCCATGAAACCCTGCATGGTGTTGCCGTAAAAGCGGATGATGTTCTCCAACACCGGGGCGGTGAACATCGGCGAGCCGCCGGCTTCCTCCTCAAGGATGATTTGCAGCAGGATACTGCGGCTGATGTCCTCGGAGGTCTTGGCGTCCAGGACCGTGAAGGGCTCACTGTTCATCACCAACTGCTTGATTTCGGTCAGCGTGATGTAGCTGGATGTGCGTGTGTCGTAAAGACGCCGGTTGGGGTACTTTTTGATGACCCGCGCGGCCTGCCCGCCTGGCGCAGCCGCCTCTTCGGGGACGGCTTCAGCAGGGGCTGCGGTCTTGGGCTTGGGCATGGGCAGGGGTCAAAAGGCAGCGCTGCGCCGCAGTATGTGAAAAGGGGAATTGTAGGGCGCACCGCAGTGGTGCGCCTTGCGCGCGCGCCGCGCGCCGGGACCAGCCGCCCTGGCACCGGGCGGATTAAGCCGTCTCAGTCTCAGCTTTGGCCTTCAGGGCCAAATCGATTTGTTCGCGGCAGGCCAACAATTCGGCCTCGCTCATATCGGCAAATCGGGACACGGAATGCCCGAAGACCAAATGGGTGCCCAACATGACTTCCAAATGGGCCACGGTCTGGGCGCGGGGAATCGACTGCCCCAGCAACCACTTGCGTACGCCTTCAGATGTCACCTGAATTTGAAACTTGCTGGCGTGCTCCAGGTCACGCGCAATCCGGGCGGCCGACACCCGGGCACCGTATTTGGCTTTGAT
>CANCTD010000091.1 GCA_947380945.1 Comamonadaceae bacterium | reverse complement strand
GAAAGCGCCAGTTGGTGGCGCAGCGCTGCCAGAAATGGCGGCGCGTTTTGCTGCACCGCGACCGCCGACAAGCCGTCGGCCACCACCAAAGCCAGATCAAAAGGGCGCGGCAGCCCGCTGTGATCGGCTTCGCGCAGCGCTTGCAAGCGGCTGCGGGATGCGTCGTCCAGCATGCGCCCCCAATCGGGCCGCTGCAGGTAATGCGCGCGGTTGGCTGCAGCGCTTTGCAGCACCAGCGGCTGTGGCGCACCCGGCAGCCAGGCACTTTGCAGCGCCTGCGCCAGTTGCGGCACATCCAGAGCGTGGTGCACCGCGTCGCGGGCCTGCGCGTGGGCCAGTTGAAACTGCAAATGCGCCTGGGTCGGCAGGCTCACACCGGCACGGCCTAGGGCGATACGCGCGTCGGTAAAGCGCCGCAAAGCCACCCAGGGATTGGCCACCACGGCATGGGCCTCGGAGATGACGGAGACGACGGCGATGGGTGCGATGGGGTCGGTCATGGCTCAGCCCAATCGCAACAAGGCGTCGGCAAATGCGCCCGGCAGGCTGGCACCCAGGCGCACGCCATCCGGGTGCTCTTGGAAAATTTGCATGCGTTGCAGCCAGGCCTCGAACTCGGGCGCAGGGCGCAAACCCAGCACCCGGCGCACATACAGCGCATCGTGGAAAGACGTGGTCTGGTAATTGAGCATGATGTCATCCGAGCCGGGAATGCCCATCACAAAGTTGCAGCCCGCCACCCCCAGAAGCGTGAGCAGCACGTCCATATCGTTCTGGTCGGCCTCGGCGTGGTTGGTGTAGCAAACATCGCAGCCCATAGGTACGCCGAGCAGCTTGCCGCAAAAATGGTCTTCCAAGCCGGCGCGGGTGATTTGCTTGGCGTCAAACAAGTATTCCGGCCCGATGAAGCCGACCACGGTGTTGACCAGCAAAGGCTTGAAGTGCCGCGCCACCGCATACGCACGTGCCTCGCAGGTCTGCTGGTCCAGGCCATGGTGCGCGTTGGCCGACAGGGCGCTGCCCTGTCCGGTCTCAAAGTACATCACGTTGTCGCCTACCGTTCCACGCCCCAACGAGAGCGCTGCACTGCGCGCCTCGGCCAGCAAGGCCAGGTTCAGGCCGAAGCTGCTGTTGGTGGCCTCGGTGCCGCCTATGGACTGAAAGACCAAATCCACCGGCGCGCCCTGCCCAATGGCCTGCAAGGTGTTGGTGACATGGGTCAGCACGCAGGACTGCGTGGGGATGTTGTAGCGGCTGATCACCGCGTCCAGCATGGTGACGATTTGCACCACCTGCGCCACGTTGTCCGTGGCCGGGTTGATGCCGATTACCGCGTCACCACTGCCGTACAACAAGCCGTCGAGCATGCTGGCGGCAATCCCGGTGGCGTCGTCGGTCGGGTGGTTGGGCTGCAAGCGTGTGGCCATGCGCCCGGGCAGGCCTATGGTGTTGCGAAAGGCGGTGACCACGCGGCATTTTTTGGCGACCAGAATCAGGTCCTGGTTGCGCATGATCTTGCTCACCGCTGCTGCCATTTCGGGCGTGATGCCGGGGGCCACAGCGGCCAGCGTGGCGCTGTCGGCCGCATCGCTTAAGAGCCAATTGCGAAAGTCACCCACTGTCAAATGCCGCAGCGGCGCGAAAGCGGCGGCATCATGCGTATCGACGATCAACCGGGTGATTTCGTCGTCTTCGTAAGGAACCAGCGCATCGCTCAAAAACCGCGTCAGCGGCACTTCGGCCAGCGCCATCTGCGCCGCGACCCGCTCCTGCGCGCTGCCCGCGGCCACGCCAGCAAGCAGATCGCCCGATCGCAGGGGCGTGGCCCGCGCCATCAAGGTCCTGAAGTCAGAAAATTGGTAGGTCTGGCTGCCGACGGTGTGGTGGAAAGCGGAGGGGCGCATGGCGCATAGGGGTAGTGGAACCCCAAGCGTACGACAAGATGCCCAATAGCGCCAGTTCCCAGGGCTAGTTCAGGGCAGCGTCCAGCACCTCAACCCAATGCCGTACCGGCGTATCGGTACCGCTTTGCAGGTGGGTGATGCAGCCGATGTTGGCGCTGCAAATGCCTTGCGGCTTCATGTCCGCCAGATTACCGAGTTTGCGGTCGCGCAGTTGGTAAGAAATAGCGGGCTGCAGCACGCTGTAGGTACCGGCTGAGCCGCAGCACAAATGGGCATCGCAACTGGCCACGCGGATCGCAAAGCCCAGCGCCGCCATGTGTGTTTCCACGCCGCCTTTGAGCTTTTGGCCGTGCTGCAGCGTGCACGGCGGGTGAAAGGCTTGCAGCCCGGCGGCCTGCGCGGCTTCGGGGCGGATGGCGGCTTGCAAGGCGGGCAGCAGCGCGGGCAGCAGCTCGCTCAGGTCGCGGGTCAGGGCGCTGATGCGCGCGGCTTTTTCGGCGTAGCGCGGGTCGTCCTGCAAGGCGTGGCCGTAGTCCTTGACCATGACGCCGCAGCCGGAGGCGTTCATGACAATGGCCTCGACCGCCGCGCTTTCCACCAAAGGCCACCAGGCGTCGATGTTGGCGCGCATCTGCGCCTTACCGCCGTCGTGGTCATTCAGGTGGAACTTCACCGCACCGCAGCACCCGGCTTGCGGGGCGACCACGGCCTGTATGCCGCAGGCGTCGAGCACACGCGCCGTAGCGCTGTTGATATTGGGACCCATAGAGGGCTGCACGCAACCGGCAAGCATCAGCATCTTGCGCGCATGGGTGCGTGCGGGCCATGTGCCCGCGTCTTGTTTGGCCGGCACCTTGGCTTGCAAGGCCTGGGGCAGCACGGGCCGCAGCGCCTGACCCAGTTGCATGGCGGGCGCGAACAGCGGCGAGGGCAAACCCTCTTTGAGCGCCCAGCGCAAGGCTTTTTCCCCGGCGGGGCGGGCCACTTTCTCATCGACCAGTTTGCGCCCTATGTCGACCAGATGGCCGTATTCGACGCCGCTGGGGCAGGTGGATTCGCAGTTGCGGCAAGTCAGGCAGCGGTCCAGATGCAACTGGGTTTTGCGGGTGGGCTCGGCACCTTCGAGCACCTGTTTGATCAGGTAAATGCGGCCGCGCGGCCCGTCGAGCTCGTCGCCCAGCAGTTGGTAGGTCGGGCAGGTGGCGGTGCAAAAGCCGCAGTGCACGCAGCTGCGCAGGATTTTTTCAGCCGCCAGGCCGTCAGGGGTACCGGCGTATTCGGGGGAAAGCGTGGTTTGCATGCTGTTTAGGCGCTGATGCCCATGCGGCCGGTGGCGAACAAGCCGTGCGGGTCAAACTGGCGTTGCAGCGCGGTTTGAATACGGCGCTGTACCGGCGGCAGCGGGCTGAACACACCCACCGCTTTATCGGCCTCGCCCCCCGCGCTGCTGGTGCGGAACAGGGTGGCGTGCCCGCCGGCGGCCTGGGCCGCCTGGCGCAACACCGGTGCAGCACTGGCCGGCGCCCACAACCAGCGCTGTGCGCCCTGCCATTCCACGAAAACGGGATAGGGCAGGTCCAGAACGGGGGTGGTTTGCGGCAGGCTCAGGCGCCACAAGGCATGGTGGGGGCCGGGGGGCGAGGTGAAAAATGGCAGGGTCTGGTCTGCGCAGGCCTTCCAATCCGAGGCCGCCTGGGCATTGTCCATCTGCGCAGGCCTGCCACCGGCGGCTTGCACATCGGCGCACATGCGGGGAATTGCCGTGTGCACAGCAGCCGCAGCGCCGCGCAGGCGCACATACAAGACGTCCACAGCGGGACTGCTGCTGTCGTCGTGCAACCAGCAACTGGCGTTCAGCGGCAAGGGCTGCGAACCCCAGCGGTGCAAGAGTGCGAGTGCCGCCGCCTGCCCCAAGCCGGTGCAATGCAGGGTCGCCTCTGCCGGGGGCACAGGCAGGACTTTGAGTGAGACCTCGGTGACCAAACCCAAGGTACCCCAGGAGCCGCACAGCAGCCGGCTGAGGTCGTAACCCGCTACGTTCTTGATGACCTGTCCGCCAAACGTCAGGTGTTCACCCAGGCCGTTGACCAGGCGCGCGCCCAGCACAAAGTCGCGCACCGCCCCGGCTGTGGCGCGGCCCGGGCCGCTCAGGCCGCTGGCGACCATGCCGCCAACCGTGGTGGCGCTGCCGAAGTGGGGCGGCTCAAAAGCCAGATGCTGCTGCGCGGCAGCCAGCGCGGACTCCAGGTCGCGCAAGGGCGTGCCGCTGAGAACCGTGACCACCAGCTCGCTGGGGTCGTAATTGACGATGCCGCTCAAGGGCCGGGTGTCCAGCACGTCGCCCTGCAAGGCGGCCCCGTGAAAATCCTTGCTGCCGCCTCCGCGCACGCGCAATACCGGCTTGTGTTGCGCGGCTGCGGCAGAACGGATGCGCTCAATCAGCGCGTCAACGGGGTCAAACGTATCCATGCATGGATAGTACGGGTTGCACGGCGCAGCAAGCCTTTGCGCAGTGTGAATTTTTTGAACACGGCACATTGGAAATATTGGCCCGCCCGGGTACCCATAATGCCGAACATGCCCGCGCAGCTTCCCACCGTTTTGATTCTGGCCGCCGGCCGCAGCACGCGTTTTCGCGCCGCAGCAGGCACCGACAAGCTGCAAGAACTATTGCTCGGCAAACGGGTGCGCGACTGGGTCACGCAGGCAGCGCAGGACAGCGGTCTGCCCTGGCATGTGGTCGAAGCGGCGCATACCGCGCACCTGCTGCAACCCGGCATGGGCGACAGCATCGCCTGCGGCGTTGCCGCCACGGCGGATGCGGCTGGATGGCTAGTCCTTCCCGCCGATTTACCCTTGATCCAAGCCGACAGCCTGCGCGCCGTGGCGCACGCTTTGCACCTGCATGGGGTGGTGCTGCCGCACTACCAGGGAACGCGCGGACACCCGGTGGGTTTTGGCGCGGCGGCACGCGCGGAGCTGCTGGCGCTGCGCGGGGACGGCGGTGCGGCGGCGGTGGTTGGCAACTGGAAGGCGCGCGGTGGGCTGGGGATGCTGGCGCTAGACGACATCGGCTGTGTGACCGACGTGGACACGCCGCAAGCGCTGCAAGCGGCCGAGGTCTTGGCGCGTCAGATGCAGCGCGCTGGCTCAGCCGGCAAAGAAGTTGACCGCTAAACCCGGCACCGGCGCGCGCATGGAAAACACGCAACCGGCATCCGGGTAGCGTGCCAATTCGGCGTCCGAACGCCCATGGCGCACGGTGGTGAGATACAAGGTTTGCAAGTCCGCTCCGCCAAAACAGGGCATGGTCGGGCACTGGGCGGGGGTGGCGTACTGCGCCAGCAAACGGCCGTCCGGCGCAAACTGGCACAGGCGCGCGCCTTCATACATCGCCACCCAGTAATTGCCTTGTGCATCGACCGCTGCGCCGTCGGGCCGCCCGCCATAAGTCGCGTCGGTGAATTGCCAACCGGCGGGCTTGCCGCTGAACTGCGCAAAGCTGCGCCGCCGGGTCAGCGTGTTGGTCTGCAAGTCAAAGTTCCAGGCGAAAACCGCATGGGTCGGGGTGTCCACCCAGTAAGCGACGCTGTGGTCCGGGCTGAATCCCAGGCCGTTGCCGGTCACAGCGTCGCCCAGGTGGCGGGCCAAGTGCGGCGGCTGCGTGCTGTCGCGCGCATCCACGCTGAACAGCGCGGCGGCGCGCTGGGTCTTCGCCTCGTCCACGGTGCCGACCCAAAAACGCCCCAGCGCATCGCACTTGCCATCGTTGGCGCGCACTGTGGCCGTGTCATAGGGCAAGGTGGCAAGCAAGTCCAAAACGCCGCCCCATTGGCGCGCGCGGAAAACGCCATGGCGCAGGGCGATCACCAAACCGCCGCCTTGCGCAGGGGCAATGCAACCGGGTTCGCTCGGCATATCCCAGGTTTGCAAGACGCCTGCGTGCATGCGCAAAAGCTGTTTACCGGCGATGTCGACCCAGTACAAAGTGTGCTCCAGCGGATGCCAGAACGGCGATTCGCCCAGTTGGCAGGTGTGGGGGTCCAGGCGTTTCCACGCGGGCTGTATCAGGTCGGGTTCTGTGGTCATGGTCGGCTCGGCAAATGCGGTGAGGGCATTGTGCACGCGGCCAAGAAAAAACCCGCTGCAGCTTGCGCCGCAACGGGTTTGTGCGAACCGGGGCCAGGCCCGGGTTGCAAGGTCAGCGGCTGTACGCGGTTTCGCCGTGCGCGCTGATGTCCAGGCCTTCGCGCTCGTCTTCCTCGTTCACGCGCAGACCGATGGTCATGTCCACGATCTTGTAGGCGATGAGCGATACCACGCCGGACCACACCACGGTGATCAGCACGGCTTTGGTCTGGGTCCAGACCTGGGTTCCGATCACATAGGCGTCGGGGGCGATCATGGCAACCGTGGTCCAGTCAGCGACTGCGCTGGGGCCGCCCAGGTTGGGCGAGTTGAAAACGCCGGTCAGTATTGCGCCCATGATGCCGCAGACACCGTGCACGCCGAACACGTCCAAGCTGTCGTCTGCGCCAAGCATTTTCTTCAGACCATTGACACCCCACAGGCCGGCGAATCCAGACAAGAAGCCGATCACCAACGCACCGCCAATACCCACGTTGCCGCAGGCCGGAGTGATCGCCACCAGACCGGCTACCGCGCCGGAGGCCGCGCCCAACATGGAGGCCTTGCCGCGCATCAGCGCCTCACCGATACACCAGGCTATGACCGCAGCGGCGGTTGCCAGGAAGGTGTTCACGAAAGCCAGTGCAGCAAATCCGTTGGCTTCCAATGCCGAGCCGGCGTTGAAACCAAACCAACCCACCCACAGCAGCGCAGCGCCCACCATGGTCAAAGTCAGGCTGTGCGGGGCCATGGCTTCTTTGCCGTAGCCAATGCGCTTGCCGACCATGAACGCGCCGACCAGACCGGCCACGGCGGCGTTGATATGCACCACGGTACCGCCGGCAAAGTCCAGCGCACCCATTTGCCACAGGTAGCCGGCTTTGGCATTCATTGCGTCAACCACTTCGGCGCCGGTGTAGGCATCAGGCCCCATCCAGAACCAGACCATGTGCGCAATCGGGGCATAGCTGAAGGTGAACCACAGCACGCAGAAGGCCAGCACCGCAGAAAACTTCATGCGCTCTGCAAAAGAGCCCACGAT
>CANCTD010000090.1 GCA_947380945.1 Comamonadaceae bacterium | reverse complement strand
GCGTCAACCACTTCGGCGCCGGTGTAGGCATCAGGCCCCATCCAGAACCAGACCATGTGCGCAATCGGGGCATAGCTGAAGGTGAACCACAGCACGCAGAAGGCCAGCACCGCAGAAAACTTCATGCGCTCTGCAAAAGAGCCCACGATCAGCGTGCAGGTAATGGCGGCAAAGCTGGCCTGGAAGGCGGCAAATACCAACTCAGGGATGTAGACGCCTTTGCTGAAGGTGGCCGCGCTGGAGAAGGTACCCGCGACGTTGTCCCAAGTCCCCTTCATGAACAGCCGGTCAAAGCCGCCAAAGAATGCGTTGCCCTCGGTGAACGCCAGGCTGTAGCCGTAAATGAACCACAGCACCACGATCAGCGAGAAGGTGACCATTACCTGCATCAGGATGGACAGCATGTTCTTGCTGCGCACCAGGCCGCCGTAAAACAATGCCAGGCCGGGAATGGCCATCATGATCACCAGCAAGGTGGAGACCATCATCCAGGCGGTATCGCCCTTGTTCGGCGCAGGCAGTGCAGGCGCTGCGGCTTCGGCGGGTGCAGCAGCGGGTGCGGCGGCTGCTGGTGCAGCGTCAGCCGCTGCGGCGGGTGCTGCGGCAGCAGGAGCATCTTCGGCAAAGGCCGGTGCCATGGGGGCCAGGGCAAACAGCCCCAGGGCCATCGCACATGTCAAAAGTAGTTTTTTCATGGTGTTTCCTTCGATTGCGTGTCAATAGTGGCCGGGCGCTTACAGGGCTTCGGCGCCGGTTTCGCCAGTACGGATGCGCACCACCTGCTCCAGGTCGTACACAAAAATCTTGCCGTCGCCGATTTTTCCGGTGCGCGCTGCACCTTCAATGGCCTCGATCACGCGGTCCAGCAACTGGCTGTCCACCGCCGCTTCGATCTTCACCTTGGGCAGGAAATCGACCACGTATTCCGCGCCGCGGTACAGCTCGGTGTGGCCTTTCTGGCGGCCAAAGCCTTTGACCTCGGTGACGGTGATGCCTTGCACACCGATGGCCGACAAGGCTTCGCGCACTTCGTCGAGCTTGAAGGGTTTGATAACCGCTGTGACTAATTTCATATCGATGACCTCGTTTCGTGGAAAAGGGGCTTGCTGACGCCCGGCCCATGCCGGATGCCGCTCCAAACAATGGGAGACCAAGGGGTTTAGCAGGAGGCGTGCCACGCCGAGAAAGGCCCCACAGCCGGAATTTGGGCCAAATCGCCCCGAATTCGATCGAAAATCGGCATAAAATAACTGTACATAAACACATATTGCACCGATATAGTGCATAAATTCCCGTTGGATTGGTTTTTTGCTTTTTTGCACCAATTTGGGGGGTTTATGGCTTTATCGTGGGTTCAGGGGCGCGCCCTGCTGGGTTTGGAGGCGGCGCAAGTCACCGTAGAAGTCCATCTGGCCAACGGCCTACCCAGCTTCACGCTGGTCGGCCTGGCGGACGTGGAAGTCAAGGAAGCGCGCGAACGCGTGCGCTGCGCCATCCAGAACGCGGGGCTGGAATTCCCGCACAACAAGCGCATCACGGTCAACCTCGCGCCGGCCGACCTGCCCAAGGATTCGGGCCGGCTCGACCTGCCGATCGCGCTGGGCATTCTGGCGGCCAGCGGGCAGATTGACGGCACGAAACTGGCGGACTACGAGTTTGCGGGTGAACTGTCGCTTAGCGGGGCCTTGCGCCCGGTGCGCGGCGCATTGGCCATGGGACTGGCCTTGCACACGGCGGGCATACGCACCCGCCTGGTGCTGCCGCCGGGCAGCGCCGAGGAAGCGGCCCTGGTGCCGGGTGCCGAGGTCTATCGCGCGGTGCATCTGCTCGATGTGGTGCGGCAATTTGTGCCCGAGGGCAGCGCCAAGGACCCGGGCGCTGACGATGCGGGTTGGTGCCGCCTGCACGGCGTCGCCCCGCGCGTGGCCGCAGACGGGCCCGACCTGGCCGATGTCAAAGGCCAGGCAGCTGCCAAGCGCGCACTCGAAATCGCCGCCGCCGGAGGCCACAGCCTGCTGCTGATCGGGTCACCGGGCGCGGGCAAGTCCATGCTGGCGCAGCGCTTTGCCGGCTTGCTGCCCGAGATGACGACCGCGCAGGCGCTGCAAAGTGCGGCCATCAGCAGTCTGGCCGGGCGCTTCTCGCTCGCTCAGTGGGGCCAACGCCCCACCTGCAGCCCGCACCATTCGGCCAGCGCCGTGGCACTGGTGGGCGGCGGCTCGCCACCACGACCGGGCGAGATTTCCATGGCACACAATGGTGTGTTGTTCCTGGACGAGTTCCCCGAATTTGCCCGCAGCGCTTTGGAGGCGCTGCGCGAGCCCTTGGAAACCGGCACCATCACGATTGCGCGTGCGGCACGGCGGGCGGAGTTTCCGGCGCGCTTTCAACTGGTCGCCGCCATGAACCCCTGCCCTTGCGGTTATCTGGGCAGCGCGCTGCGCCCCTGCCGCTGCACGCCCGACCAGGTGCTGCGCTACCAGGGCAAGCTCAGCGGGCCCTTGATGGACCGCATCGACCTGCATGTGGAAGTACCTGCGCTGGCACCGCAGGAGCTGCTGCTGGCCGCCAGCGGCGAGTCCAGCGCAAGCATCCGCCAGCGTTGCGTCGCCGCGCACGCCCGCGCCGTGCAACGCCAGGGCCGCCCCAACCAGGAGCTGGCGGAACGGGACATCGATACCCATACCCAGCTCGAGGCCACCGCATCCAAGTTTTTGCAGTCCGCAGCCACGCAGCTGGGTTGGTCGGCACGCGCCACGCACCGCACCCTCAAAATCGCGCGCACCATCGCCGATCTGGCGGGCAGCGAGGCCACACAAATCGGCCATGTCGCCGAGGCCATGCAATACCGGCGCGCTTTGAAAACGGCATAGGCCACAAGCTGCCGTAATCGACAGGGCTACACTCGCGACCCACCCGCTGCGCGCATCTGTGTCCCACCTCTCCATACTTTCCGAAGTCTTCGGCTACTCCCAGTTTCGCGGCCCGCAGCAGGACATCATCACGCATGTGAGCGGCGGCGGTGACGCGCTGGTGCTGATGCCAACCGGCGGCGGCAAAAGCCTGTGTTACCAACTGCCCGCGATTGCCAGCCACCGCGCCGGACGGGGCGCGGCCGTGGTGATCTCGCCGCTGATCGCATTGATGCACGACCAGGTCGGCGCGCTCCACGAGGCGGGCGTAGAGGCTGAGTTTTTGAATTCCACCCAAAGCGGCGAAGAGGCCTACGCGGTCGAACAGCGCCTTTTGCGCGGCGACATCGCGCTCTTGTATGCCGCGCCCGAGCGGGTAACCACGCCGCGTTTTCTGGCACTGCTCGATTCGCTGCACGAACGCGGACTGCTGAGTCTGTTTGCGATTGACGAAGTCCATTGCGTGAGCCAGTGGGGCCACGACTTCCGTCCCGAATACCGGGCGCTGACCGTACTGCATGAACGTTTTGCAAGCGTGCCACGGATTGCGCTGACCGCCACAGCCGATGCGATCACGCGCGCCGACATCGTGGAGCGGCTGCAACTGGAAAACGCCCGTACCTTTGTCAGCAGTTTCGACCGCCCCAACATCCGCTACCGCATCGTCGAAAAGAGCGACAGCACCACGCAGTTGCTGCGCTTCATCGAACGCGAACATCCGCAAGAGGCCGGCGTGGTCTATTGCCAATCGCGTAAAAAAGTCGAAAACATCGCCGACGTGCTGGCCCAGGCCGGTGTCAACGCGCTGCCCTACCACGCAGGCCTGGACCCGGCGGTACGGCAGAACAACCAGAACCGTTTTTTGCGCGAAGACGGTGTGGTGATGGTGGCCACCATCGCATTTGGCATGGGTATCGACAAGCCCGATGTGCGCTTTGTCGCCCATCTGGACATGCCCAAAAACATCGAAGGCTATTACCAGGAGACCGGGCGCGCCGGGCGCGATGGTCTGCCCGCCGATGCCTGGATGTGCTACGGCTTGCAAGACGTGGTCAATCAGCGCCGCATGATTGATGAGAGCCCGGCAGCCGAAGAATTCAAGTCGGTGCTGCGCGGCAAGCTCGACGCGCTGCTGGGCCTGGCCGAAGCCAGCGACTGCCGCCGGGTGCGGCTGCTGGCTTATTTCGGGCAGGACAGCGCGCCCTGCGGCAATTGCGACAACTGCCTGGAGCCGCCGGCCATGTGGGACGCAAGTAAACCGGCGCAAATGCTGCTGTCCACGATTTACCGCATAGACCGGCAAAGCGGCATGCGCTTTGGCGCGGGTCACCTCATGGACATCCTGCGTGGCAAAGTCACAGAGAAGGTCACCCAACACGGCCACCGCGAACTCAGCACTTTTGGACTGGGCGCGGATTTCAGCGAGGCGCAGCTGCGCGGCGTGCTGCGCCAGTTGCTGGCCATGGGCGCGGTGCGGGTCGACGCCGAGGCCTTCAACACCCTGGCACTGACCGAAGGTTCGCGTGCGGTGCTGCGCGGCGAGAGCGCGGTGCGCTTGCGGCAATCAAGCGCTACGCCGACCCGTCGTGCAGGGGCCAGCGCTGGCTCCAAGCCCTCGGGCACGCCTTTGACACCGATCGCGCTGAGTGACGATGCGCTGGCACGCTTTAACGCGCTCAAGGCCTGGCGCGCCGAAGTGGCGCGCGAGCACAACCTGCCAGCCTATGTGATCTTCCACGATGCGACGCTGGCGAGCATTGCGCACCGGGCCCCGCAATCCATCGAGGACTTGCAGGGCATCAGCGGTATGGGGGTGAAAAAGCTGGAAGCGTATGCCAGCGAGGTGTTGCGCGTGGTGCGCGCCCGCGGGTAATGGCCTGGAGCGGGCCACCGCCTGCTCAGTGCGGCTGAAAGCTGCGCTCGTAGGCGACAGCTGCCGCGCTCAAGGTGTTTTGCAGACGCTGGATGGCACGGTTATGGCGCGCATCGTTGGCATGTTGCTGGTGGTGGCGCATCAAACTTTGGAACTTGTTTTTGCAAACATCCAATGCACCCGCAAAGTTCAGCGCGATATACGCAGAGTGGTCTGCGCGGGTCTGGCGATACTCATCGGACCAATAGCTGAACTGCTGCCACTTGTAAGTGCCTTTTTCCGGTAACTCGATCACGCGCTTTTGCATAAACCAGCTTTCTTGGACATATTGCTTGCGCCCCAAACGGATGCTTGACCGCCTGTGGCGCCGCGCCCTTGAATGTGAGCGCGCAGAAACATCACGCGCCAGCCCCGGGTTTGGTTGACACGCGTTGCCGGTTAAAATCAAAAGATTAGCAGCCTCCTACGGAAACGCACCATGTCTGAGCATTCTTCCTCCGCCACCGAGCACCAAGCAGCCGACTCCATTGAAGAGATCGTGCCGGTTTTGCCCATTGTTTTGCCTATCGTGGGTGGTGTGCTGATGTTTTTGCTGGCTTTCATCGCCGTGAAAATGACCTGAACAGGCGAAAGACTTTGACCGGCTGTTTCGGTTTTTCACGCTCCCGGCTGGCGGCGCTGCTCGCGTCCTTGCTGCTCGCGTGCGGCGGGGCTCAGGCGCAATCAGCGAATGCAAATTCCGCCAAAACAGCAGGAAATTGTCCCGCCCTGCTGAATAAAACCTTTCCCCGCCTGCAGGACGACGCGCCGCAAAACCTCTGCCAGTACGCCGGTAAAGTGGTTCTGGTAGTCAACACCGCCAGCTACTGCGGCTTCACGCCCCAGTACGAAGGCCTGGAAAAACTCTACGCCGACTACGCCGCCCAAGGTCTGGTCGTGCTGGGCTTTCCGTCCAATGACTTCGGCGAGCAGGAGCCGGGCAAGTCCAAGGAAATCGCCGACTTTTGTTTCAACACCTACGGCGTCAAATTCCCCATGTTTGCCAAAACCGTGGTCAGCGGCAAAGAGGCCAACCCCTTGTTTGCCGAGCTGATCAAGGCCGGCGGCAGCGCGCCGCGCTGGAACTTCTACAAATACCTGATCGGGCGCGATGGCAAGTTCATCGACAGCTACGCCAGCGTCACCACGCCGCAAAGCAGCCGCATCACCGGCGACATCAAAAAAGCGCTGGCCCAGCAGCCCTGAGAGTCGCTCGACACGCGGCCCGCGGCGGGCCCTAGCGCCTCAACCCACCACCTGGTAATACAAGTTCTGCGGATGCTTGGCCTGGGCAAAGAAAACCCAGCGCTCAGCGATCAGCGACGGGGCTTGCAGCAGCGCGGCCCAAGCCCAGGGCCAGGTAGCGGCGCTGGTGAGCGCACACAGTTGCAGGCCCAGCGGCAGCACAAACAAACCCAGCACAAAAGTCCAGCGCACATTGCGCAGCGCAAGCTGGCTGGCACCGTGGAAGAACTCACGCGTGTTGAATGCACCGGCCGACATCCCCATGGACTTTTGCACCAGTTTGCGGGCCTGTATGCCGGTGGCCGATTGCAGCGTGGAGACCGGGCGCAGCGCGGCGTTGCGGCGCAGGCTGTGCCAGCGGGTTAGCGCGGCCAGCAGCGTGGCCAGCGTGGTCCACGGTGCCAGGGCGGCGAGCAATGCGCCTTCTCCGACAGAGGCCGCCAGGGCGCAGGCCAGTACCCCGCCCGAAGTGAGACCAATCAGGATGAAATTAGCCACCGTGCTCCAGTGCGCCCATTCCTGGATGAAGCGAAGGCACGCATAAATCATGGCGGTGCAGTACCAGAGCAAAAGGGCCCCGAACACGATGGCCCAGGGCAAGGCACGCGCTAGCGCGCTATCCGACCCCGTGTACAAAACCAGCCACCACAGAACAACCAGGGCGATGTAGGCCGGCATCACGATAACTTCGCGCGACATCCAGGACGTGCGCCACATCAGCACCGCGCGCCAGGCGCGCATCTTGTGGCCCAGATGCAAAAAAGATGCAGCCAGGCCGGCCAGCAGCAGCGCAACACCCAGACCCACCGCGCGCGGCACCAGGTTGCCGTCCGTGGCAACACCCGCAATCTGCGCCAGCGCCAGCGCCACCAGCAGGCCTTGCGCTGCACCAGCCAGGGTGGTGAAAAACAAAATCGAAAAAGCGGGATGCATGGCGGCTTACTCCGATGCGGCAGGCTTGGCCTGCGCCGTGATCCGCCGGGGCAGATAGTGGTTTGCCGGCTGCGTGTCCCACTCGGGCATGAGCTGGTAGCCACCGCGCTCGGCGATGGCTTTGCTGACCACGCTATCCGGATCCTTGA
>CANCTD010000089.1 GCA_947380945.1 Comamonadaceae bacterium | reverse complement strand
TCAAAGCCCTGGCAGGGCCGCCCATCCATGGCCAATATTTGTTGCGCCGGCATCATGCGTGACTTGAAACCCATCAATTTGCAGCTGTAAGGCAGCTTGGGATCCCAGCTGGTGGCGAAAAATCGGCATTTCCAGCAGTTCACCGGCGTCGTACTGACCAAAGTGGGCAAATTAGGCATGGCGCAGGAATAGCAATATGCGGGCCAGGCATGGGTTTGCCGCTCCTAAGTCCCCGCCCAGACACCCCAGTGCGCGATGTCGATCTCATCGAGGTTGTGCTCGCCTTCCGGTCCGCCGCGATCGATCACCAGAAAATCGCTGGCGGATTCCAGCGCAATCAGCGGGTGGTGCCAGACCCCGCGGGCGTAATTCACGCCCTGCCCGGGGCGGGCCAGAAAGCAGCGGATCTGCTGTGGCAGTAGCGCCTCCGTCGGCGCAGCCACCACCACCAGAAACGGGCGCTCGGCCAGGGCTACAAATGCCTGACTGCCCAAGGGATGCCGCTCCATCACCTGCAACTGCATTGGCAACCTGCGTGGAATGGCGCGGAATATATTGACCAGCACCCGCACCCCCTCCCCTTTACCGGCGTCGATGCGCGCCAAATCATGGAAGCGGGTGGCAAAACCCTGGTTGATGGCGAACTGGCGGGCCGTTTCATGGGCCTCGATCACGTCCCCAAACGGCGCGAAGCTCTGGGCATTCAGGTCTTCGACAGGCAGGTAAACAGGTTCAGCGGAGGCCATGGTGTTTTAACAATCGATGTCAACAAGGTCAGGACCGGGCTTGGCGCTGGCGGCTTTGCGGTTGCGGTGGCGTTGACCAAAGGCGATACCCATCACCAGCGTCTGCACCACACACAGGGCTGAAGTAAGCGAGCGAAAGCCTTTGAGCTCGGCGTCGTTCACCTCAATCAGCAAATCGGCAACGCGGCCCAGCGGGCTGAGCACGCCATTGGTGATCACCAGCACCTTGGACCCGCTGGCCTTGGCCAGCTCACAGACTTTGAGCGTATCGCCCGCATACGGTGGAAAGCTGATAGCCACCAGCAGGTCCTGCGAACCCATCGCGCTGGCCTGCTCGACCACCATGCCGCCCTGCGCGGTGATGTGGACTGCGCCGCGCCCGACCCGGTTGAGCGCATATGCCAGATAGGCCGCCACCGCATAGGAGCGGCGCAGTCCGATCACATGTACCAAGCGCGCGCCCTGCAACATTGCAATCGCAGGCTTGAGGGGCAAAGCGTCGGCATCCGACTGCAGATGTTGCAGCGAAACAATATTGGCCTGGCTAAAAGCACGCAACACCGCCACCGGGTCCTGCGGACGGTCCAGGGTGAGCTCGCCGCCGTAATGGCGGATGCGCTCGCTGTGGCTGGGTTTGGCGGTTTGCTGCAAGGGTGCGCGAAACAAGCGCTTCAGGTCCGCAAAGCCATCGAAACCCAGTGCCTGCGCCATGCGGATAAAGGCCACGGGCGACAGCTGCGAATGCCTTGCCAAATCCGCCAATGGGCTCAGCGCCAGGTCGTTGGGATGCTCCAATGCGTAATGCGCGGCATCGCGCATGCGCGGGCTGAGTTGTTCGCCTCGCTGGGCCACAAGGGCACGCAGCGCTTCGAGCGTGGCCGGCTTGGCAGGCCTATCTGCTTTATCCAAGGCCATGGCCTAAAACGCCCGCACCTGACCGCGCGGCACGTAGCGCCCCATGCCCTCGCGCCCGTGCCAGTCGTGGCCATCCACGATCAGTTTGCCGCGCAAAAACACTTTTTCCACCCGGCCTTGCAACTGGCGGCCTTCCAGCAGCGTGTGGTCGCAGTTGCCGTGCAGGTGTTTGGCGTGGATGGTTTGCGTGACTGCCGGGTTGAACAGCACCACGTCGGCGTCGCTGCCCACGGCAATCGTGCCTTTTTTGGGGAACAGGCCAAACAGCTTGGCCGGGGTGGTGGCGGTGAGTTCCACAAAGCGGTTGAGCGAGAGCTTGCCCTGCACCACGCCAATGTCAAAAAGGCTGACCAGCCGCGTTTCGATACCCGGCGCGCCGTTGGGAATCTCCGCAAAACTTTTCGTGCCGCGCAGCTTGGAGCTGCGCAGGCCCAGGTGGTCGGCCTTCATGCAAAACGGGCAGTGGTCGGTGGCGATCACCTGCAAGTCGTCGTAGCGCAGCGCGCGCCACAGGTGCTTCTGGTCGTCGGGCTTGCGCAGCGGCGGCGTCATCACGTATTTGGCGGTCTCAAAGTCGTCGTTGTCGTAGACCGAGTCGTCAAACAGCAGGTAATGCGGGCAGGTTTCGGCAAACACCGGAATGCCTTCGGCGCGCGCACTCACGATGTGCTTGAGCGCGTCGTTGCTCGACACGTGCACAAAGTAAATCGGGGCGTTCGCCAGCTCGGCCAGGCGGATGCCGCGGTGCGTGGCCTCGCCCTCCATGAGCGAAGGGCGGGTGAGCGCGTGGTAGCGCGGCGAGGTGTGGCCGGCTTCCAGGGCTTCCTTGATCAGCAGGTCGATCACCGTGCCGTTTTCGGCGTGCAGCGCCACCATGCCGCCATCGGCGCCCACCTGGCGCAGCATGCGAAAGATGGAGGCGTCGTCGGCCATCATCACGCCGGGGTAGGCCATGAACATCTTGAAGCTGCTCACGCCCTCGTGGTGCATGGCGTAGCGCACGTCCTTCAGGACCTGTTCGTCCACACGGGTCACGATCACATGCAGGCTGTAGTCCACATTGACCTGCGACTCGGCGCTGCGCTGCGCCCGCGCGATTGCACCCAGCGGTGAGTCAAGCTCGGTTTGCAGCGCAAAGTCCACGATGGTGGTGGTGCCGCCAAAGGCTGCTGCCTTGGTGCCGCTGGCAAAGGTGTCGACGGTAATCGTGGGGCCGATCACGTTTTCCAGGTGCACATGAGTGTCCACGCCGCCGGGCAGCACGTACAGGCCGGTGGCGTCCACCACGCGCACATCGGGGCCGACCTCAATCGCCTGGCCGATGGTGTGCACGATGCCGCCTTGCAGCAGCACGTCGGCCACGTAATCGTCGCTGGCGGTGATGATGCGGCCGTTGCGGATCAGGGTTGCAGTGGAATCAGTCACTCTCGGTCTCCGGGGTTCAACCAAGGGCGGGAGCGGTGTCGATGGCCGCGTCAATTGCCGCATCCAGATGCTGGATCAAATGTTCCATTTCAGCCGGGGTGTTGTAGTGCGCAATCGATACCCGCACCACGCCGCCGCGCTGGTGCAGACCAAGCGCTTCAATCAGGCGCTTGGCATAAAAGTCGCCAAAGCGGATGCCGATGCCGAAGCGGTCCGTGTGCAGGACGATGGATTCGCTCATTGCGCCGCGCACCACAAAGCTGACCGTGGGTACGCGCAAGCCATCGCCCGTGTGCGTGCGCCCAATAATGCGCACCCCGGCCTTGCCGCGCAGATAGGCCAGCAGCTGCTCGGCCAGCGCGTCTTCGTGGTGTTCGAAGGCGTCGAAGGCATGCTGCATGCGGCTGCGCGCATCGCCCTGTGCGCCCAGCGCGGTTCCCACTGCTTCCAGGTAATCACTGATGCCTATGCAACCATACGAGAGCTCGTAATTGACATTGCCCGGTTGCAACTTGTAGGGCAGGGTCTCAGGCGTGATGAAGTAATGGTTCAGGCTGGCGAGTTGCAGCAGCAGTTCGCGCCGCCCCCACAGCACGGCGTAGTGCGGGCCAAACACCTTGTAGAAACTAAAGACATAGACATCCGCGCCGCTGGCCTGCACGTCCACCAGCCGGTGCGGCGCATAGGCCACCGCGTCCACGCACAGGCGCGCGCCCACACGGTGCACGCGCTGCGCCACCTCGGCCACCGGGTTGACGGTACCCAGCACATTGGACGCGTGCGTCATGGCCACCCAGGTGGTGCGCGGCGAAATCAGCCGCTCCAGATCGGCCAGGTCCAGCTCCAGGGTTTGGGGATTGATGTTCCAGAAATGCACCGTAGCTCCGGCGGCCTTCAGGCGTAGCCATGCGCCGATGTTGGCCTCGTGGTCGGTGTTGGTCAGGATGATTTCGTCCCCGGGGCGCACCTGCGGCAGGATGGCCTGAATGAGCTGGAACATCAGCGCCGTGGTGGCGCCACCCATCACCACCTCTTCGTCGTGGACGGCGTTGATCAGCCGGGCCACCGACTGGCGTGCCTGCAAAACCTTGGCCCCTGCGGCCTGCGAATGCGCATAACTGGCGCCCAGCTGCACGCTGCTGGTGAGCAAATAGTCGCGCACCCGGTCAGCCACCCGGGCCAGCACCTGCGAGCCACCGGCGTTGTCCAGAAAAACAAAGTCCTGCGCCAAGGCCGGAAATTCGGCACGGATGGCGGCCAGGTCAAGGGCAAAAGTTGGGGTGGCAGCGGTCATGGAAATGTCTCAGTGTTGCAAAACGGCTTTGAGGAAAGCCTGGGTACGCGCCTCGCGCGGCGCACCAAAAAACTGGTTAGGCGCGCCTTGCTCGACGACGCGCCCGGCCTCCATAAAAACCACCCTGTGCGCCACGCGGCGGGCAAAGCCCATCTCGTGGGTAACGATCACCATGGTCACGCCGGTCTTGGCGAGTTGCTGCATCACGTCGAGCACTTCGCCCACCATCTCCGGGTCCAGCGCCGAAGTGGGTTCGTCAAACAACAGCACCTTGGGTTGCATCGCCAGCGCGCGGGCAATCGCAACCCGCTGCTGCTGCCCACCTGAAAGCTGGGCTGGGAATTTGTGGCTGTGTTCGGCCATGCCGACCTGGGCCAGCACGTCGGTAGCCCGCGCCAGCGCTGCGTTGCGCTCCAACCGGTGCACGCGCAGCGGCCCCAGCGCCACGTTGTCGAGCGCGCTCAGGTGGGCAAACAGGTTGAAGCTCTGGAACACCATGCCCACATCGGTGCGCACCTTGACCAGCTGCGGGCCTTTTTGCACCCGCACGCCATCCACCCGCACCGTACCGCCTTGGTATTCCTCCAGCAGGTTGATGCAGCGGATCAGCGTGGACTTGCCCGAGCCTGAGGGGCCGACCACCACCAGCACTTCCCCCGCGTGAACGTCCAGATCAATGCCGTGCAGGACTTCTACCGCGCCAAAAGACTTGCGCAGTTGTTCGATCTGAATCAGGGAATTCGTCATGGGCAGGCTTTCAGCGGCTCGGGTGGCGGGCTTCGAAAAAGCTCACCAAGCGCACCAGCGGCAAGAGCAGCAAAAGGTACAGCACAGCAGCGCCAATCAGTGGCGTGGGGTTGGCCGCCAGTGCCTGCGCCTGGGTTGCCTGCTTGAGCAAATCAGGCATGGCGACCACCGAGGCCAGCGCCGTGTCCTTGAGCACGTTGATGCAGTTGCTGGTCAGAGGCGGCACCACGATACGCAGCGCCTGCGGAAGGATGACATAACGCATGCTGCCGGCAAATCCCAGGCCGATGGCCTGTGCCGCCTCGAACTGGCCTTTAGGCACGGCCTGGATGCCGGCCCGGAATATTTCTGCGGCATAGGCGCACGAGACCAGGCTGATGGCCAACGCCGCCGATACAAAGGAAGACAGGCGCAGACCCACAAAGGGCAGCGCGTAGTACACCAACACCAATAAAACCAGCAAAGGGATAGACCGGAACGCATCGATATACACCCGGGCCAACCAGCGCAAGGGTGCAGGGCCATAAAGGCGCAGCAGTGCCATGGCCAGACCGGACACCGTGCCCGCCACGATGCTCACCGCTCCGAGCAAGACGGTAACTCCCAGGCCTTCGAGCAGGGCCGGGAGCGCGCCGACAAAAACGGCCCAGTTAAAAAAGGTATCAAGCAAGCTCATGCGGGCCATTCTGCACGTCCACGCGCGGCCTGCCCAGGCAGGCGCGCGTGGACGCTAAGAGCAAAAAAGTATCAGAGCTTGGGAACGTCCATGACCTTGACGGTCGACGAGCTGTCAGGCGGCGTGCTGCCAAACCACTTCTTGTGGGTGGCGGCGATAAAGCCTTCTTTCTTCAGGGTGGTCAGGATGTCGTTGACCTTGGCAGCGTCGGCAAAGTTCTTGGCGAACATAAAGGAGTAGCGCTCATTGGTGGGAATGCGTGCGACCACCCGGTACTGGGGCTTGTCCTTGATGTAGTACTCCACCGCAGGAATGTCGCTGATGTAGCCATCAATCCGGCCGGCCGCCAGGTCCAGCATGGCGGGAGCTAGGCCCTCGTAGCGGGAAATTTTGGCGATCTTGAGCTTGGTGGTGTTCTCGGTTGCGTAAATATCGCCAGTGGACGCCGTGTCCACGCCAACCGTTTTACCGGCCAGGTCTTCCAGCTTGTCGATCTTGGTGGTTTTCAGCACGGAAAGCGACTGGTCGCTATCGTAGTAGGGTTGGGCAAATGCCAGCGACTCCAAGCGCTTGGCGGTGATGGTGATGGACGAGACCGCAATATGGATACGACCGGACTGCACTGCGGGAAACAATCCATTAAAAGGAATATTGTCGATCTGCACGGTCTTGCCCGCGCGCTTGGCCACTTCGTTGACCAGGTCAATCTCAAAGCCCACGATCTTGCCCGAGGCGTCCTGAAACTCCCAGGGCACGTTGCCTACGTTGGCACCCACTACCCAATCTGCGGCCATCGCCGCGCCGCCGGCTGCCGTGAAAAGCGACAGCGCCAAGCGCGCTGCAAGGTGTTTGAATTTCATACTCATTACTCCAAGTTGGGGTTGAAAAACGGTAATTGCCACTGCCGCGCGCTGTAAACCACCACGCAGGCACACGATAGCAAGATGAACCATTTAAATCAATATTTATTTTTATGAATATTTTTATTCATCTACTCGGAACGAACCATCGGCCCCCCGAGCAGGCGGGCGCTACAGTCAGCGCACCCGACTGATCCTTCCCGAGCTTTCACCCCGCCATGAACGCCAGCCCCGACCCATCTCAGCGCCGCGCGGCTCCGCAGCCGCGTCAATCGCTGGTTTTTGGCCTGGTGGTCGTCCCCAACTTTTCCCTGATTGCACTGAGCGCCTGCGTCGATCCGCTGCGCCTGGCCAACCAGGTGCTGGGGCGCACCGCCTACCGCTCGGTGCTGCTGTCGGTGGACGGCGGGCTGGTCGCGTCCAGCGACGGCATCCAGGTGATGACGCAGCACAGCCTGGCTGGCGCACCCGCCCTGGATGTGGTGTTTGTGATCGGGCCCAATCCCATACC